>JARROD010000383.1:0-3251 GCA_037384225.1 Exilibacterium sp. | reverse complement strand
TGAAGTTTGGAGCAACTTATGCACTTCATCAAAAAGAGAGGCATTTTTCACCTCGGCCTCTGGTCCCTGGCTGCGACCGTTCAATTCACGCTGGCGGAGGACCCGTTACCGACAACAATAGAAGAAGTGCGGATCTGGGGAGAGCAGAATGCTCAGCACCGCAATACCACACCTGACAGCATCCTGACGCCGGATGATCTGGTCAGCATCAATGTGGCAACCACAGAGGACCTGGTCAAATACGAACCCAGTCTGGTGATTCGCCGCCGGTTTATCGGCGACGCCAACGGCACCCTGGGCATACGCGGCTCGAATATGTTCCAGACAGCGCGCTCAATGGTGTTCGCCGACGGCGTGCCCCTGCACTATTTGCTGCAATCGCGCTGGAACGGAGCACCGCGCTGGACGCTGGTGTCGGCCAGCGAGATCGCCCGGGTGGAGGTACTCTACGGACCCTTTTCGGCAGAATATAGCGGCAATGCCATGGGCGGGGTGGTGTTAATAGAGACGGCCATTCCCCAGGAGCGGGAATTCCATATGGATGCCTCCCTGTTTTCGCAAACCTTCGACGATTACGGTTTTGACGATTCCGTGCACGGCTATAAAGGGTTTATGTCTTACGGCGATACACTCGGCGATCTGAGTTTCTATGTATCCTACAACCGGCTGCAAAACCAGTCGCAGCCACAGTCGTTTTATTACGGCGGCGGCGCTTCCGGCATCGATGCCACACCGGTAACGGGCGCTATTGCGGGGGATGATTCGCAGGGCAATGCCAGACTCTATTTCGGCGATACCGGTGTAATAGATTCCACCACGGACAATGTCAAATTCAAAGTAGGCTATGAATTCGGCGACTGGGTTGCGCTTTTGAATCTTGCCTACGAACAGCGCAACTCGGTCGCCGACTCCCCAATTCCTATGTCCGCGACGCCGCCGGCCATTTTGTGTGGGCCGGCAATGTGGTGCAGGAAGGACAGTCGTTTTCCATTCCCGCCAGCCGCCTCAACGTCAGCGAACTGGACCGGCAGAGCCTGTCGGCGGGGCTGCGTTTAAAGGGGGAGCTGAGCGAAAATATCACCCTGGAAGCCAATTTCAGTGCGTTCGATATTCTCGAGGATGAAGACCGCAGTTCGACGACCAATCCCCAGGCTGTGGGCTTCACGCCCGCGGGGCAGATTGCCGACTACGAGGATACCGGTTGGCGCACTGCCGAACTCAAGCTGGTGTATGACATTCCGGGTCTCGACGGCGCGCGCCTGGCAACCGGGGCGCGCTTCGAGCGCTATGAAATGAATTTCAATATTTACAATTCCGACAATTTTCGGGCCGGCACCAAGCGCGGTCTCAGCAACCGCAGCGGCGGGGAAACCAGCCTCTCCGCCTTGTTTGCACAACTGCACTGGGAACTCAACCCACACTGGCATCTCGCGCTCGGTGGCCGTTACGAAGCCTGGAAAAGCCGCAATGGCTATTATTCCAACGACGATGCTGCAACACCCGCTTTCGAACTCGAACAGGTTCCCGGCACTGAAAAGGAAAAGTTTTCTCCCAAGTTTTCCCTGGGCTACCAGTTCACCGGCGACTGGCGCCTGGATTACTCGCTGGCAAAAGCCTACCGGTTTCCGATCGTCGAAGAACTCTTCAGCCAGTATCGGGCCTACAACAGCATCAGCGAAGCCAATCCCGAACTGCAACCGGAGGACGGATTGCACCATAACCTGATGCTGGAACGGACCCTGGACCAGGGGTATATTCGATTGAATGTCTTTCAGGAAAATATCGACGATGTGATTGAATCACAGTCGACGATTTTGCCCGGCGGTGTTTCAATCCGCACGTTTATTCCCGTCGATGAAGTCGAGACCCGTGGTGTTGAATTAATTGCCAATGCGCACGATGCGCTGGTGGAAAACCTGGATATCAGATTCAACCTGGCCTATACCGATGCGAAGGTAGCAAGGAATGCCCCCGATCCCTCTCTCGAAGGCAATGCCTATCCACGCATGCCTAAATGGCGGGCCAATCTATTGGCCACCTATCGCCCTACCGAGCGCTGGACTCTCGGCGGCAACGTGCAATATACGAGCAACAGTTTTGGCAGGCTGGACAATACGGATGATGCCTCCAATGTGTACGGCGCCCAGGACAGCTATACGCGCATCGGCCTCAAAACAACTTACCAATTAAACGAGCGGATAAGCCTCGGTGCGGGCATAGATAACCTGACCGATGCCATGGACTATGTCGCGCACCCGTGGCCGGGCCGGACTTTTTACACGCATATTTCCTATGATCTCTAAAGTGAAAACAATGGATTCGACGGCATCCGTATCGATGGGGCTCTATCGCTGTATTTGGCGTTGGCATTTCTACGCCGGGCTCTTTTGCATTCCATTTATCATAGCGCTGGCGGTATCCGGCAGCCTCTATCTGTTCAAACCGCAAATAGACAGCTGGAACGAGCAACCCTATCACGATCAGGTCTTTCAGGGGCTTGAAGAAAACGCGGTTCACGCCGCGCCCGAGGCACAGATCGCGGCGGCGTTGAAAGCGGTTCCCGGCGCACGTTTTGCCGACTACCGGCTGCCGAAAACCGACAGCCAGGCGGTATTGATCGGCGTTAACCGCAGCGGTAAACGCATACTGGTCTATATCGATCCTTATAATCTGCAAGTATTGAAAACCCAGGCCGCCGAGGCGCAGTTGGTGAACATCGTGCGCAGTTTTCACGGTGAACTGCTGGCCGGCAACCTCGGCTCCGTGTTGGTGGAACTGGCGGGATGCTGGACCATTGTGCTGCTTGTCACCGGGCTCTATCTCTGGTGGCCGCGCTCGGCACGGGGGCTTGCCGGAGTGGTTTACCCCCGCCTGCGCCGGGGAAGCCGAATGTTCTGGCGCGATCTGCACGCGGTTACCGGTATTTGGATTGCGGGTTTTACGCTGTTTTTGTTGATTACAGGCCTGCCCTGGGCACTGGTTTGGGGCAGTGCCTTCAAGGAACTGCGGCAGCTGAATGCACCGCCGCAGACGCAGGACTGGACGCTGAGCCGGGCCGAGGAACAGTCCATTCGCGAAGCGGCTGGCGTGCAGTCAGCGGCACTGAGCCCCGCGCTGCTTGCCAGTGCCGAGTCGTTGCAGTTTGCCTCACCTGCGGTGCTCGCGCCATCGCGGCAAACACCGGGCGCCTGGACGCTGGATTCAAAACACCAAAACCGCCCCTTGCGCGCCCACGCTTTGCTCAGTGGCGC
>JARROD010000382.1:0-3837 GCA_037384225.1 Exilibacterium sp. | reverse complement strand
CCCCGGAATCGGATTGTCATTGAGGAAGTTAAATGCTGATGCTTTCACTTCATCGGCAGTACCGAACACATCGGCACAGCCCTGGGAAACACCGGCCACCTTGTCCTTAACAAGTTCGAACAAGCCATGGACGGGATTGTCTGTTTTGCTCAGCTCGGCAATCCAGCGTGTGCCTGTGCCGAGAAACAACACGCGAACTTCTTTATCTCTTTGGAATGAATGAGGATGGCTGTTTTCATGATTTGCTCCTATTATCTGTTGATGTCTACGGTTCTACCGCGTTGGAGTAAGTCTGGCTCTTCAATAAAAATAAATAAATGACTTAAAAGTTATTAGACTATTGCATAAAACGGAGTAATATTTAGGTATGGATAAATTGCAATCGATGAATACTTTCGTGCAAATCGCTGAATGTGGCAGCCTTACGGCGGCTGCAGAGGCGATGAATAAATCCCTACCGACTGTGGTACGAGTGCTCGCTTCCCTGGAAGACTCACTGCAGGTGCGTTTATTCAACCGAACCACACGCCGTATTGCTTTGACAGAAGAAGGCCGGCTCTACCTGGATCAGTGTAGGAAGATACTTGCGGATGTAGAGGAGGCTGAGCGATCACTTGGGCAACATCAGTCAGAGCTCCAGGGTTTGATCACTGTTGCTGCGCCGGTACGCTTCGGTGAGATGCATGTGGCCCCGGCCGTCTCCACATTCCTTAAGCGTTATCCGAAAACTCGTGTGAATCTGACATTGCATGATCGTTTGGTCGATCTTCTGGAAGAGGGTGTCGATATCGCCGTGCGTATTGCACACTTGTCAGACTCAACCTTGATCGCAAAACCGGTCAGTTCCGTTCGACAGGTAGTTTGCGCAAGTCCTGCTTTGCTGGAACAGACCGGCATCCCGAAACGCCCTGAGGAACTGTCCAACTTGCCCTGCGTTCAATTCACAGGAATGTCGAGCAGTCCCGAATGGAAATTTGTACGAGCTGAGCAACAACAGGTTGTACCCATCAAGAGCATACTCACCTGCAATCAAGTAGGGGCATCGTTACATGCCTGCGTGTCAGGCGTGGGTTTCGGGCGGTTCCTTTGTTATCAGGCAGCACCCTTCGTCAAAGATGGGCGGCTGGTGAAGGTTTTATCAGATCATGAGCCACCGGCGTTGCCATTGAGTTTAGTGTATCCACATGCTCGCTTACTATCAGCAAGGGTGCGTGCAATGGTTGACTGGTTGGCTTCCTCACTACAGAGTTCTTTAGAAGAATAAGCGTTTGTGTCGCGGCTGAAGATAGCTAAATCGTACTTGATTAGAGAAGCAGCAGGTTTTGGTGGTGTATGACCCAGAGCAGCGCTACCGGGACATTTGCCTGGCTATGGAGATGGGCAAAAGGGCGGTGGTGGATTGCTCGGACTCCAGCATTACCAACCGAGCGGAGGTGTAGTGGTACGTTAAAAACCGCCGTACACAAGAACATGCCGATACAATATATCACTCCGCTTAATAGAGCTGACAGGCTTCCCGGGTCTTCCCAGTGTTTTAATGCAATCACGATCAATGCGCTGGCAACGATAGCGAGCGAAGGATGATTTCATTAAGGGTTGTGCACGAAATAACTTCCGCCTCTTTATCAGTTGTAGAGAGGCGCCTGCGATGCATCCTGCCTGGCGTCGTTGCAAAAACTCGACGTAGAACCGCTATGCCTTCGTTTTTGCGCCTAGCCAGACGGGCGCTGCTGACCGCAGCGACCCATAACAACAGATTCACAAGGTGATGACGTCAGGCTATCTCCTGTTACTGTGGAGTGCTCCACGCGCCGGAAGCCAGGGTTTTTTGTACGTAGGTTTTGAAGTCAGTGGCTGGTCGACCCAGTGCCTGCTCAACACCATTTTTTACTTGCGAGTTTCTGCCATCAAAAACTACGGTAAACAGTTCGCGGATTAACCATTGCAATTCTTTCGGTTGGCCTTGTCCGTCCATTGCTGCAATATAGGTATTCACTGGAACCGGGGTGTAGGTCACTGGTCGACCCAATGCCTCCGAAATTTCCTCGGCGCACTGTGCAAAGTTGATGGCGCGAGGGCCGGTGAGTTCATATAGTCTGTTTTGATGGCCCGGTTCGGTTAGTGCGGCGACTGCAACGTCGGCAATATCATCCGCGTCCACAAATGGCTCAAGCGTATCGGCTTCAGGCAACACCAATTCTCCCGTCAATACCCCTTCTAACATAAAGCTTTCGCTGAAGTTCTGGCAAAACCAGCTGCAGCGGAGGATTGTCCAGGAGATGCCGCTTTCCTGAAGTATTTTCTCCGCACGCTGGGCGCCTTCCTCGCCTCGCCCTGACAGCAGGACAATGTGCTCCAGGCCATTTTCGCGGGCGAGTTTTACAAAGTTTTTGATCGTTGTTTCTGCATTTGGAATGGCAAGGTCGGGCTGGTAGGTAACATAAGCCGTCCGCGTGCCCTGGATGGCGGCCAGCCAGGTTGCCGAATTCTCCCAGTCAAACGAGGGGGTCGTGGATCTGGATACGGCCCGCGGCGTATAGCCCAGCGCCTGCAGGCGCTGATTGACTCGAGCACCGGTTTTACCGTTTTTGCCAATGATAAGTATGGGGGCTTGTGTTTGCATGATATTGAGTTCCTGTTTTTGTTGTCGAAAGGCCACAGGGCATTGCAGCCTGCTGATGCGATAAATATTACGCAAATTTATTGGATAAAATATCGCAAAAAATCCATATATCTTTGCCATTCATCTATATCTTCTGGATTCCAGGAGGTTACTATGTAAATATTCACATTATGCGAAGAACCGATACCAGCATCCCCGGTTTCAGTGATCCACTGGGCGAAATCCTGCATCTGCTCAAACTCACGGGCAGTCTGTATAGCCGTGCCGATCTGACAGCGCCGTGGGGCATTGATCTGCCTGCCTTCGAAGGTTGCATGATGTTTCACATTGTCACTTGCGGCCACTGTTGGTTAGAGGTTCCCGGCGAAGAAGCCCGTCTTCTTCAAAGGGGCAGCCTGGCTCTGGTTCCCCATGGCAGCGGCCACCGCATTTGCAGCAAGCCGAAAGAGAGGGCGGTACCGCTTTTTGATATACCGGTTGAGCAGGTGAGTGATCGCTACGAGATCATGTGCTTTGGTGGGGGAGGCGAACTGACTCAGCTCACTTGTGGCGTCGTGCGTTTTGATCACGTGGCGGGGCAGCAGTTGCTTGCCTTGTTACCCCGCGTGTTAAAGCTTGATGGCTGGGCCGACGAGGAAGATAGCTGGATGCAGAGCACCTTGCGTCTGATTGCACATGAAGCCAGGGAATTGCGTCCGGGGGGTGAGATGGTCATTACCCATTTGGCAGATATTCTCATCATCCAGGCCATCCGCTACCGAGAGCCCGAAAAAAACTGGACCGTGGCTTCCCTGGCAAGGGAAGTCGGCATGTCGCGCTCAGGGTTTTCGGCGAGGTTCACTCATATGGTAGGGCGATCGGCCATGCGTTACCTGACCCATTGGCGTATGCATCTGGCCCGTGCTCAGCTTGAGGAGACATCGGATGGGCTCTCGATTCTTGCAAGTCGCTTTGGTTATCAATCCGAAGCGGCGTTCAGCAAAGCCTTCAAACGGGAATTTGGTGTTCCGCCAGGCAGTGTTCGCTATAGAGCGGCCTCATGATAATCTGATATTTATTCAGTTTTCACAAAGCCCGAGTAAATTCCGGCATCTCAACGTTGTTCAGCAAATCCAGGATATCCTCTCCGTGCTTTCCGCGAAGATACTCCGAGGCTTTATCCTCCAGCTCTTCGAGCACATCAGGTGTAATGTCATCCAGGGCACCAAATATCT
>JARROD010000381.1:0-3263 GCA_037384225.1 Exilibacterium sp. | reverse complement strand
GGTTGTTTGATCCGGAAATGCACGGACAGATGAGAAAGAAAAGTAAACAAAATGCCCAAAGCTTAATTGCCTGGTGAGTGGTGCTCAGTACGCAACGTTTGCGCTTTAACTGGCAATTGAATAGGGAGACTGGCGATTAAACCGCCAGCGGTGAATAGCTTCAAACCGCGTACTGTTAATAAACCACTGTTTGGGCGAAAGCTGTAGCCGCTCCAGAATGGTCGGTAGTTGACTATCGATAGCCCCCCGTTTATCGAATCTCATCGCTCGTCCTGTCCAGTCAACCAGTTCAAGATAGGCATCAAAAGCCAGCGGGATACCCTTTTGAGGCGCGTCAGATTGTGACTGCTCGAAATGCAACAACGGTTTGAGTGAGGTTGAAAAATAACGCAGTTCTCCCTGGCTCGATTGTGCTTTGATAGCCTCAGCCAGGTTAAACGTTGGTTTCACCCGTTCCTGAAGGCTGGTGTAATCGGACGTTTCCGGTGAATCCGCCATATTGGCCCGAATCGGATTAAGCTCCACATAGGCCATACAGGACAGCAGCGCTTCTTCTGTGGTCAGTGCCTGAGAAGTGAAACGGGATTCCCAAAACTTGCCGGTACAATCATCTTCGCGGTTGGCCTGGAAAGCGATGGGCTGGTTTAAACAGCGCATAAACCAACTGAGATCGGTTAATTTTTTGCGCCAGACAGCGACAATATCATTAACGGTATCCTGCTCGACCTGCGATAAGGGTATACCTTGTCGGTAACGCTGCACTAATAACGGTCCCTTAAACAAGGCACACCAGCGCTCAATGATTACGTCATTAGACACATCGAAAAGTTGCTCGGGACAGAGTTTCAACACTAAGTGATAGTGATTGCTCATCACAGCATAGGCACAGATATCGATGGCAAAAAGAGAAGAAAGCAGACGAATACGATCGACAATCCACTGGCGGCGGTGTTCGTAATTTTTTCCGGAATAGCGATCGACACCGCATAGAAAAGCCCGACGTACACAACGGGTAGTGATGTGATAATAGGGTGTGGTACCAAGACAGACAAGGTTTTTCCTGGGGCGGGTCATGGCAAAGTCCCTTTTGCAACGTGATGATGATTCTATGTTATGGGTAGTGAGTCCAATTTGTCAAATTAATGTGTGTGTCCTTTGTGCACTTTCCTTTGTGCACTTTGTGCATTAGCGGCCAATACTTGGAGGGAAATTGGAGCGAACAATTATTCAATTTCGACAATATTGTAGAATTCCAAAGCGGGAATGGATTTTTGTACTTCACCTTCAATGTTGTCGAGGTTCTCCAACTGGTTGCACAGTTGCTCGGCCCTCTGTTCAAGATCCTCCCCCCGATTCTCCATTTCCGCTTCTATCTCTTCCTCGATTGCTTCGGCCCGGCGTTCTATGCTGTGGCCTCCGGTAAAGGCCGCCTTCAACCCGTGCAAAACCAGACTGCCGGCGGAACCTTCCACCAGTTTTTCAATTTTGGGCCCCAGCTCCTCACTAATCACCTCCTCCATATATTCGCCTACTTCGGGCTCCATAAGGAAATAAATATCCCGGCTCGTGCTGAATCGATCTTCGACACGTTGGCGAATGTCCGCTGAAGCCCGCTCCAGCTCCAGAGATTCCGGATGGTCCGGTCCGGCGAGAGTCGTCATGGCAGTGGAGACGCCTTGTAGGGCCAATTCCACTGCATCCAGGGAAATCTGCGTAACATCGTGACCCACACCGTGAAGTTCGCTGCGGTAGCGCTGCATTAACGCCTGCTGTTGTTTATCCAGAAAGACTTGAACGCCATTCACACTAAGCTGGTCAGGGGCCCGGTAAATAAACAGGGTATCAGTTGCGTCTTTATCACTGCGGACTTCCATAAAGTCCGGTCCCACGCTGATCCAGTAGTTAAGTTCTGCTACGCACTGATCGCCGTTGATTATGGTGAAGCTGCTCTCCTTAGCTAAAACCGGACAGCTAAGCGCTGAAATCACAGATATTGCCGCGGATATTGCAATTGATTTCCACATAGGTATTGCCTCTAATGACAGGTAATGTTGCTAGGACGTACCTGGCACGCAAAATGGATTCATTAAAGGGAAAATTTTTTGAGCATTTGTTAACGCTAGATACGGATGTCTAGATACGGATGTCTGTCCCAGTGGCGCATGAGGGTGTCTGTCCCAGGGCGCATGTGAGGGTGTCCGTGTGAGGGTGTCTGTCCCAGCGCATGCCACCAGCGTGTGAGGGTGTCTGTCCCAGCGCATGCCACCAGCGCATGCATGCTCTACAGCACAGATATTAGTCCAGCGTTAACACCTACCACACATGAAAACCGACCAAATAAATTCTATCGGTTTCCCCGGTGGCGAAAATTGCGCGATGCGTAGCGTTTTTATTATTTGGTGAAATCCATCTCGTACAAGCCTTGCAATAGACGCTAATGATAATTTTTATTATTTTCATTATATTCATAAATTGCCACCAGGTATCAAAAATGTACAATCCACTAAACAAGCCATGGCCGATACTTGGGGTATGTATGGCCTGGACGACCTTGCCGGCTATTGCCGAGGCCGATAACAGAACCACTTCCACGCAGGACAGTATTGAGTCGGTGACAGTCACCGCCACTCGCCTGCCCAGGCCTCTCAAAGATATTTCCGGTATTATTTCTGTCGTTACTCAGGATGATATTGAACATAATTTATCCACTCACCTGGGCGATGCCATTCGCTATCAGCCGGGCGTTGTCATGGAAACCGCTAACCGGGGTGGCAATCAGGGCATTGCTATCCGTGGAATTGGAGGTAACCGTGTTCTGACGTTGGTGGATGGAGTGCGCAATAGTGATATCTATGCGGCGGGCCCCAGTTCATATGGCAGTGATGCCTATGATGTCGATACACTGCACAGCATTGAAGTGGTGCGCGGACCTCTGCCAAACGTGGCAGCGTTGGCGCTACCGAGCGACTTTTATGGCGGTGACTAACGCGGGGTTGCTCTCTTCATCTGTGGTTAGAGAACCTGTTGAACTTAAAGGTTATCCCCTGTTGCATCTTACCCAATTAAATCCCTTTGTTACTAAGGACGAGTTGGATGTCGCGGCACTACAGGAACTGTCACTGGTACGGGCTGTCAGCCGCCTCGCCCCCATGTTGGGCTTAATCGCCACAATGATTCCCATGGGGCCGGCATTGAAAAGTCTCTCCAACGGTAATGTCCAGGGAATCAGTGACAATTTGATCGTGGCTATTTCCGCTGTTATT
>JARROD010000380.1:0-3683 GCA_037384225.1 Exilibacterium sp. | reverse complement strand
GGACGACCGAGTGTTAATCGCCAAATCCGATCCCCAGGCGTTGGTCCCCGGCGCACTGCAGATATTCAACCCCTGCCCGGACGGCGCAAGCGGCGAATTCCCCGCCACCTTATGGGCCTGGATCAGAATCAATCAAACCGGCAACGGCCAGTCGAATCACAAATACCTGGATATTGACCTGTTTGACGACCACCTCCACGATGGCAAGGGCAAAGTCCGCTTCCAACTGGAAGGGTTGGTACTGCAACCCCCGGAAACAAGAACCGCGGTAGCAACAAACCGCAAAGTGCCAGGAAAAGCAAACACCGCCACCGACTGCCTACTGTTCTATCCCCAATGGTGCGAACGCCCCGCCGCTGAAAACGCCCCCGCCCCCGTTTACAGCCGCCAGGGAATATTAAAGACAGCCCGAAAAGAATACCCAAAATTTATCGGTCAGTTGATTGGTGTCGAAGCGGGAGCATCGGCGGATGCACTTGCGGAAAAGCTGCAGAAAAGCAGCCGTTGTCCCCAGGACCAGGAGATCGAATACCGCTACGGCAAGCGCCTGGTGTCGACCTGGGCCGAATGGAAAAGCGCCGGACGCGCACAGAGGGAAGCAACATCCCCATGGAGAAAAAATGGGGTTTATTTGATAACGGGTGACGCGGGTGGCCCGGGCCTGATGTATGCAAAGATTTATGCAAAAGAGTTGGCCCGGAACGCCTCGCACCCGACCATTTTCCTGACCGGCCGCCGCGAAATCACCTCGGCGGACAGCGCCGCGTTAAAAGCCCTGCAATCTCTCGGTGCAACGGTGGAATACAGACAAGTCGATATCAGCGACCCCGCCGCTGTCCGCGCTTTAATAACCTCGATTCAGGAAACCGGCCAACTCAAGGGTGTCATCCACTGCGCGGATGTGCAGCGGGACAATATCATCCTCAAAAAACCAACCGATGAAATTGCACCGGTACTGGCGCCGAAAGTCAGAGGCTTGATCAACCTCGATACCGCAACGCGGGACATCGACCTGGATTTCTTCGTCCTCTTCGCCTCCACCGCCGGCGCCCTGGGCAACACCGGCCAGGCCGACTATGCCGCCGCCAACGCGTTCATGGATGCCTATGCCGCCCACCGCAACCAACAGGTAAAAAGCAGACAGCGCAGCGGCCGCACCCTGTCCATCAACTGGCCCCTATGGGCCTGGGACGACACGCAAGCCAACAAAACCGCGGAGAAGAAGCTGCAGCAAGAAATGGGCGCAGTCCTATTAACACTGGAAGCGGGGATTTGGGCGTTTTACCAGTCCCTCTGCACCGACCAACCCGCCCCGTGTTTTCAGGTCCTGGTGATGGAGGGAGAACCGGAAAAAATCAGAAGCAGTCTGCTGCCGATGACTGATACCGGCGCAACCGCTTCGGAGTCCGCGCCTTCGCCCTACGACCTGCTCAACCCATCCGGCCCTGAAGCCAGTTCAACCGCCGTGTCCGCGCAAAGGTAGTTGTTCAATGCGAGTGAATTTGGACTATGATAAAAAATAAACCCCCTCAGCGAGCCATTGTCAGCGGCATAGGCGTGACATCCGCTATCGGTCAAGGCAAAAACAACTTTCTCTCCGCGCTCCTCAACGGCACCACATCCTTTGCGGTAATGCAAAGGGAAGGGCGGCAGTTCGGTTGCGACAATACCGCGGAAAGTCACCCAGGCTCGGCCTTTCTGGGCGCTGAAATTGCACAGCTGGAGATCCCGGATAACATTCCCCATCGACTGCTGCGCTCCATGTCCTTTAGCGCCAAGGTAGCCCTGGCAACCCTGAATGAAGCCTGGTACGAAGCGCAGCTGGAACATATGGACCCGCAGCGAATCGGCCTGATCGTCGGAGGCTCGAATATCCAACAGCGCGAGCTAACCCTGTGTCAGGACAAATACCGCGGCCGGGAGACATTTATCCGCCCCTCCTACGCCATGTCATTTATGGATACGGATCTCTGCGGCCTATGCACGGAACAATTTGATATCAAAGGCTTCGCCCACACCCATGGCGGTGCGTCCGCCAGCGGCCAACTCGCCGTTATCCAGGCGATAGAAGCCGTACTCAGCGGCCAGGTTGACGTTTGCATCGCGCTCGGCGCGTTAATGGATATATCCTATTGGGAATGCCAGGCCTTTCGAACCATGGGCGCCATGGGTTCAAACCGTTTCGCCGCCGAGCCGGCGCGCGCCTGCCGCCCCTTTGACAAACTCAGCGATGGATTTATCTACGGCGAATCCTGCGCGGCCCTGGTCATCGAGCGTGAAAATATGCCCGGGCGGGAAGCCATCGAACCCTATGCCATGTTCAAAGGCTGGGCGCTATCGCTGGACGGCAACCGCAATCCCAACTCCAGTGCTGCAGGCGAGCGCCGGGTGATCAGTGAAGCGCTTACCAGGGCAGGGGTCAAAGCGGCGGAAATGGATTATATCAATCCCCACGGAACCGGCTCCAACCTGGGGGATAAAAATGAACTGGCGGCGATAGGCGCCTGCAATCTCTCGGGGGCAAAAATCAATACCACCAAATCCATCATTGGCCACGGCCTCAGCGCGGCAGGCGCGGTGGAAATGGTCGCGGCTTTGCTGCAGATGAGAGAGCAGGTTCTGCATCCCTGCGGCAATTTGGAATCACCTGTGGATCCCTGCTTTAACTGGGTGTTGTCGGATGCGGAAACCCATCATATCCGCAATGCGCTGTGTTTGAGTTATGGGTTTGGTGGGTTGAATTCGGCTGTTTGTTTGCAGCGGGTTTGATGGTGCAAACAGTCGAGTTGGTAGATCGAGGTATTATATTTTCTCATTATTTATCGCTAGCATGAAAGCTTGTTATGTCTATGATAAGTACTTGAAAATGATAACGTTACAGCTGCTTTATTCACGAACAAATTAGACATTCAAGAATTCTTTCCGCACTAAAATATCCTCTTAATACGCTACTTCAATTTTTATTACTTAACGCCTCAACCCCTCGATATTTCCCGGATATAGCTGTTGAAGTTAATTTGCAAGATACTCATAGTATACGTGTGCAGTGCAGCAAGAATTTGAAAATTCAATATGACGCTATAAATGACATTAGCTCCAGCTCTCTGAGCGAGTAACTGTTCCGGATAAATAAGTAGCCAAGTGCATAAGTATTTTACAGAAAAGCTTTAACAGCCTGCCAGCAGCTACATCCACTGAAAAAGAAATCCCAAACGAATCTACAAGGTAAATGTAGTCATGGATAAAGCAACGATCGGTAGTTCGCATAAACTTCCGGAGGCCGATGACAACACGGAGTTTTGCCAAAATGAATGGATTCACCCGTTACTGCATCGGAATATAACAACACTGAGTGAACAGCGATTTAGTTCTGAATTCACCGGCGAAGAGCTATTTGTCACAGATACCGGTAACGGTCAATTGATCCTGCAGGAAGCCGTTCTCCTGGAAATGGCCAGCCAAGCCATCAAGTGCTCTATTAACAGTCAAAAATACAAGAATTTTAAAGTTAAACTAAAAAATATTACCTGGATTGAGCCTATCCACATTCCGGCTACCGTGTATGCGGGCATATACCCGGACAGCGCCGCTAGCGACCAGTCATCTGAAAAAGAGCAGGGGATTTTCATTGTTGAAATATTTACAGAATCCTCCGAGGGTGAAAGGCAGATTCACTGTCGTAG
>JARROD010000379.1:0-3316 GCA_037384225.1 Exilibacterium sp. | reverse complement strand
CCAGACTGTCGGAGGCATGGCTGCCGATGCCAAGCCTACACGGACGTACTTGCGGCGTGTCTGGGCCAACTACCCCCGGATGGCCGCCGGATCGAAGGCACAAATACCCCGGGTTATTGAGAAGCTACTGAAAAATCATATAACCCTTTGTTTTTAATAAAAAATACGAATCAATACTCAACCCTGCAACCTCACATACTTTCTTAAATATATCTTTATGGATACTTTTCTAATATATTGGATAGCAGCTATGACAGGAGTGAGAGTATGAAAACAGTTGCCATTAGTATACTTGGAACGACATCGCATGGGCATGGCGACGACCTTTTCATAAAAGACGATGGCACGGGGCCGGCCCGTTAAACTGAAATAAAAAATGTGTCTGTCGACTCTTTTCGTTTAGAAAAATAAGCGATAAAAGCTGTAGCACTTTCAGGATAAGACAATCGTTTATTGATTTTCATCAAAACACAAGACAGATAATTTTGACATTTTACACTCGACTCGCAACGATGATTAAATCGCTGCACTATCACGGGCCGCAATCATGGCTGTTCAAAATGCCGACATTGCCGAAATTTTCCAGCGTATCGCCGCATTGCTGGAATTACAGGGCGCCAATCCGTTCCGAGTCAGGGCTTATCGGCAGGCGGCCCGCACCATCAACGATCTGCCGCAGAGTGTGGCAAGCCTGGTGGAAAAAGGGAGTGACCTGAAGGATCTGCCTCATATCGGCAGGGATCTGGCGGCCAAAATCACGGCCATCGTTGAAACCGGGAAGTGCGAAACCCTGGAAAAACTCAAAACACAATTTCCTCCCGGGCTGATCGATCTTCTCCATATCAAGGGACTGGGTCCAAAGCGGGTGGCGGCCTTGTATCAACAGTTCGATATCAAAGACGCTAATGATCTGCGCCGGGTCGCGGCCGCGGGGGAACTCCAGCAGTTGCCCGGTTTCAGCGACAGATCCGTGCAGAAAATTCTGCGCGCACTGGATGCCGGAGACGCGGCGGAGAAACGTGTTATGTGGGTCTACGCCCAGGGCGTCGCCCTGCCTTTGCTGAATTGGTTGAAGAAATTCAGCGGCGTCAAGCGGGCCACTGTCGCCGGCAGTTTCCGGCGCAAGCGGGAAACAGTCGGTGATCTGGACATTCTGGTCACCTGTAAAAAAGATACGCCTGTAATGCAGCGCTTTGTCGAGTATGAAGAGGTGGCGGAAGTTGTGTCAAAGGGCTCAACCCGCTCCACTGTCATTCTGCGCAATGGGTTGCAGGTGGATCTGCGGCTGGTGCCCGAAACCTGCTACGGGGCGGCGTTGCACTATTTTACCGGCGCCAAGGCGCATAATATTGCCGTGCGGGAAAGGGGGATCAAACGCGGCCTCAAAATCAATGAATACGGCGTTTTCAAGGGCGACAAACGTTTGGCCGGAAGGGCGGAAGAGGATGTTTATAAACAGCTTGGCCTCCCTTATATCGAGCCGGAAATCAGGGAGAATCGCGGCGAGTTGGAGGCGGCGCAACAGGGGAAATTGCCGCGACTGATTGTGCTTACGGATATACACGGCGATCTGCATGCACACACCCGGGCGTCGGACGGGCGCGATACGCTTGAAGCCATGGTCGAAGCGGCGCGGGAAAAGGGCTATGATTATCTGGCGATTACCGAGCACACGAAGCACCTTACCATTGCCCACGGCCTTGATGAAAAGCGCCTGCGCAAACAGTGCGAAGAAATAGACCAACTGAATGAAAGGTTGAAGGGTTTCACGGTCTTGAAGTCCGCGGAAGTGGATATTCTCGATGACGGCAGCCTCGATTTACCGGACAGCATTTTGAAAGAACTGGATCTGACCGTCTGCGCGGTTCACTACAAATTCGACCTGCCCGCAAAAATACAAACCGAGCGCATTATTCGCGCGATGGACAACCGCCACTTCAACATTCTAGCCCACCCGACCGGTCGGCTAATCGACGAGCGCGAGCCGTACAAACTCAATATGGAGCGTTTGATGAATGCGGCCCGGGAAAAAGGTTGCATACTGGAAATCAACAGCCAGCCCGAGCGACTGGATCTCAATGACATTCATTGCCGGATGGCGAAGGACCTCGGAGTCAAGCTGGCAATTTCAACCGATTCCCACAGTGCGAAACAGTTGGATAATATGAGATTCGGCATCGCCCAGGCTCGACGCGGCTGGGTGGAACGGGGTAATGTGATAAACACGCGGCCTTTGAAGATGCTGAAAAAAATGTTGAAACGGGAATAGTCACCCGTTCCTAAGCTGCCTCGACAGCTTCGCTCACAGCCTGGAGCCCGTCGCTGTTAATGTAAACCTCGACCCCGGAACCTATTGCCATTACCGACATTGGCCCATTGCCTGTGTGGAGCCATTCAGCACGGGTTAGTGCAGCGCTTCCTGGCGCTATAAATAGCTCCCTGTTCGGGCTGTGCCAGTGGTGGTGAGATGGCCGCCGCTGTTTGCGGATCGAGCCAGGCGCTAATCGGCCCGGTGATACCACCGATAAGAGACAACCGCGGTGGCCGAGCTTCCAATAGTATGTTCACCACACGACCGATAAACGCCGCGGCATGGCGTAAAATACCCACGGCCACCGTATCACCCCGCTCGGCGGCGCTAAACACGAGGGGCGCCAGCGCGGCGTAATCCCGGGGTATCGCCCCAACCAACGCATCGGCCAGCAATAACCCACGGGCGGAAAATTTATTTTCCAGCATATCCGCCAGCACAGTTGCAGCACCCAGGCCGTCCTGGCTCAGCAATGCCGCCTTGACCGCTTCAAAGCCAATCCAGGAACCGCTGCACTGATCACCGCCCAGCAAAAAGCCGTGCCCGCCCACAGTCAGGCTGCGCCCGTCAGCTATCGACAGGGCGCTAAACCCTGTGCCTGCGATTATCACCGCACCGTCGCCGCCCTGATGCGCCCCCAGGCAGGCGGTATACACATCATCGAACAACAGCATATTTCGAAAGGGGTGGCGCCAGGCCTGCATCGCCTCGAAATAACGCGGCAAATGTAGACCCGCAATGCCGACACCGGCTATCAGTTTATCCATGGTTTCCTCTTCCAGGTCAGCATCTGCCAGGGCCGCCCGGGTCGCTTCAATAATTGAGGAAACCGTGCGCTCCATCCCTAACGACGGATTGGCCGGCCCCCCCATGCCCACTCCCACAATGCCACCCGTGGCCGATTCGACACGGGCGCGACACTTGGTGCCACCGCCGTCGATCCCGACGAAAATTTGATTCGTGTCACAAACTATTAAAGACTTATTCACTGATGCCCTGCTTCCC
>JARROD010000378.1:0-3326 GCA_037384225.1 Exilibacterium sp. | reverse complement strand
TGCGCAACCTGGAGTCGCTGACTCAACAAATTCCCGTCAGTTATCATGTTAATCGCTCAATCTGCGAACACTATGCAATACACTTTAACCGCCTAAAGGCAGCAGGAACCCCCATTGGCGCCAACGATTTGTGGATTGCCTGCCATGCATTGGCCGAAGACGCCATCCTGGTAACTCACAATACCAGAGAGTTTACGCGAGTGGATGGATTGAGTGTTGAAGATTGGGTCTGATTGGTGCTGCCTCTTACTTGTAGTAGTGTCTTTACCTGACAGCCCCTTTGACTATTTGCCTATACGAAAATCTAATTGAGAAAAATTAAAGTTAAAAAAATTCGGATACGAATTCAAAATAGATAATGTGCCTTAGGATGTCTTTTTATCTAACGTTACGAGCAAACTGACTTTAAATAAAGTCTAATTCAAGCTGACTAGTTCGTCTTTCTTCTTTAGTCCATTCCTGCGACTGCTCACTTCTTTTAATGAATTTTCGTGCCTCTATTTTTACACCATTAAAGCACTTTCCATTTAACTTATTGATTAAATCATCTGCTGATTCATTGCTATTAGTTTTTATGAGCCTTCAAACTTGCGAGCTATAGTCCCTTACTCAACACCTACCTACTTAAACAAACCACGCCACACAGCTGTTGGTTTGCCATCGAGCCTTACAGCGAAATCACCTTTGTAATCCCAAACGGTCCACCCGAAATTATTCCGCTCACTAGCCTCTTTAATGGCTCGTATAAAGCGCTCCGTGGAGGGATCATCGGCTCCGTTTATCACGCCAAACTCTGTTACTAGCACCTGCACATTATTGCGTTTCGCCCAATCACCGAGTTTATCGAACTTCTTATCAATAAATTTCTCATCAATAAGCTTATTGTTGTAGACCAACTCCCCTGAATCCTCTGGCAAATATTTGTCCAGATCCGTTACTTTAAATGGGAAGTTTAAATCTTTACTGTAATACTGGGTATGAGGGTTCCAACGAGCATGCTGATGGGTAAAAATTAATGGCTCATAAGTATGAAAAGCATAATGTACGTTTGGGTCATCTTTAAAAACATGCACTTCTTCGGCTAACTCGAAATTACCCCACATATTTGAAGATACATAAATGACACGTGTGGAATCAACCTCGCGTACCACAGCAACAATCATTTTGTTTAAATTATTCACCTTCTCGCTGGTGGGTGCGACCGCTTCATTCAGCACCTCATAGCGAAGAAATCCACCAACATCGATATACTTTTTAGCAATCTGCGACCACATACTCTTTACAGTCGCCTGTAAATCCTTATCCTCCCAAAGCTTATTTTCTTCAGCGGAAACCAGGAAGTGCGCGCCGGGCATATAATGCATATCGAGAATTACGCCCAACTTATATTTTTTTGCCCAAACCAAAGACTGATCAAAGGGCTCCATCAATTCATTAATAAGCTTGCCCTCAACGCTCATTAGAACGCGGCCATCGACCGGAATGCGCACATGGTCAAAACCGTGTTTCGCGATCCATTTAGCATCCGCTTCGCTGAAACGGTAGGGGTCGGCATACTTGCCAGGGGAGTGCTGCGCCATCCAGTGACTAATATTGATGCCCTGCTTAAAGGTGGGCGTCCAGTCGAGCTTTTCCGGCTCAGAACTCGCATTGGCCGAAACCAAGCTGATAAAAAATAAAGCGATTATTGACAATACCGAGGATTTCACCTGCATTATTCCTATTTTGAGAATAGTTATCGGCTATGTTGACGTAGGCCCACTACGCCTTCGTTTTTGCGCCTAGCCAAGCGGGCACCTCAAAACCGACTCTTTATAAAACAGAAAGGGGAAGTTATTCCGTGCCCGTTCCTAATACGTACCGAAATCGCCTGTTCTCCGGAATAATACCGGCGCGACCCTATGAAGGTGATCGGCAATCAACTGGGCACGTTCCTTCAATTCCAGATTTTCTAATTCGCTGATGATCGCGGTTTCGAAGCCGGCCCTGTCAAAGGTTTTCAAGTGCGCTGCCAAGTGGTCGGCAAGGCAGGAAACCAGCGCGGCGGAAATGAGCTATGCTCCGGTTAGAAAAATCTGCGCGCGTCCCTGAAAATGCCGCTCTAAAAGGTCCTGAGCTCGAAAATTTATGCAACGATAGGGTTAATTAGTAAATTTTCTAGCTGAACCACTTTGAGGCTCAAGTAGTGAGTGGTCAGCAACGAATGCAAGTTCCGACTGAAGCGACATCTTTTCGTCTTTAGCACTCTGAATATGTGCAATATCACGACCATATCACAAAACATCTGCCCGCTTATCACCAAAGCGCGCTATTTTGGGAAGGCGACACCAGAATTCACTGCCCATAGCCTGTTTAATCAACTGACTGACGACATTATCCGCCATCAATCAGCTAACCAGGGTTTCTATACGCGCCAGCGGTATGCAAGCTTGAGCCAGCCGAGCAGTTTTCCGCGCGTTCCAAAACATAAACTGGAAGCCTGTCTTTTTTATAATAATGCCGGTTTGCGCTGTGGGTTTGGTGAAACCCGCTTTCTTAATAAGATGGGTTGAAAGGGTGCGGTAGACGATACCCAAGACTTTACCCATCAACTCAGGATGTCGGGCCATGCAGCGTCGTCGCGCCCCTGTTATTAAAGGAAGGGGGAACAAAAATTGACGCACTCTGCACACCTAAATCTCAAACGCTTTGGGTATATATAGCCGTCGGGCAAAGCAAGCCCTTTAAATGATGGTGTTCCCCTGGGGTATGGATTTGGCACGGCTCGTGCGGCTTCTTATTGCATGATTGGATTAATATCAGCAAGTGAACGCGTTTAAAACCTAATGAGAGGATATAAAGATGAATCAAGCAGAAAACCTTTACATGAACCCCGCGCAAGACAACGATAAAGTTACCGATATTGATTTTGAGAAACTATTTAACGCTAACTATAAAAATCTCAACCACTTTATAGAAAAGCATGTTCCCCATAAAGAAGACGCGGAAGACATTCTGCAGTCGACCTTCTTCGAGGCTATGCGTAATCACGGAAACTTTAGAGGTAATTCGAAACCTGAAACCTGGCTGTTTGGGATAGCAGTGAATCTGATAAGAAATTATTTCAAACGCCAATACAATTTACCCAGAATGGAGGGATTGAGTGAAGTGGATCATAATTACTGTGATGCAAGCATCGATCCCAATTGTATCGTTGAGAGACAGGGTGAGTTGGAAAATATTTTAAGTGCGATAGATGAGTTGCCTGGATACGCAAAAGATATTGTCGATCTGGTGGTGGATCTGGATTGCAGTTATCAAGCTGCGGCCGACCATCTGGATATACC
>JARROD010000377.1:0-3360 GCA_037384225.1 Exilibacterium sp. | reverse complement strand
TTTTCCACCTCGTATTTATAGGCATCGTTTGCTTCAAAAAATTGAAGACTATTCTCAATTACCTGATTCAATTGGGTCCATTGATGGGCGTAGTGATCGGAATTCTTAACATGCTCAAGAATTCCGGATATGATGCGGGTCAGGTTGTCTGCCGCTTTATCCATGAAGTTAAGGTTCTTTTGAATAGCAGCCATATTCGGGGTGTTGCTTTCCAGGGATGCTTTTACGATTGCAATATGGCCTATGACGGCCTGAAGAGGGTTCTTAAGGTTGTGGACAATCTGGGCAGCGCAGCGGCCTAGTTCCGCCTGGCGCTCGATGGCGAGCAATTGTTCGGTGCGTTCCTTGACCCTCTTTTCCAACAGCTTGTTCTGCTCAGCCAGTCTGGCCTGAAGTTGGCGCTTTTCCTCTTGAATTTGCCATGTATCCAGTGCTTGGCGAATCGTCTGCACCAACTCACGCTCATCGTAAGGTTTGGTGATATAGCGATAAACGTTGCCCGCGTGGACGGACTCGAGTGCGGTGTTGATATCGGTCTGTCCGGTAAGGATGATGCGCACGGTATGCGGATAATCCCTGCGCACCTTTTTGAGCAACGTCAGTCCGTCCATCTCCGGCATCTTCAGGTCGGAGACGATGACGTGAACCCGGGTCTGACGCATGATTTCGAGGGCTTGCCAACCTGTTGCGGCGAATTGCTTATCATAAGGCTCATTTCTGACAATTCGATTTACAGATTTGAGCAGGAGAGGCTCGTCATCAACGAAAATGACCATGGGGTTTGGGGGCTGGCTTTCGACCATCCTTTTTCCCGATTTGGAATGCGCTAATGATTTGCGTTGCTGCCTGGTAAGCATTGCCTGCGTCTTCATTGCCTATCCAACCGTCGCCCCGGGGCTTGATTGCCCATTGGAAATCCAAGCCGGAGGATTCAGGATATCCCCTTTATCGGTTTAGTTAACGAAAACTTAACCTTAGGGCTCGCTTAAAAATAACTTTACATTTTTATGCGCCGATGCATCCTGCCTGGCTGAGTTGCCAAAGCGCAGAAATATCTCGATATTCCGGCGCTTTGGCGCCTTGCCAGGCAGGCGCCTCAGCGCATAAAAATGTAAATTTATTTATGCGCGAGCCCTTAATAAGGGGAGCAAAGACAGGCAAAGGGGACCGCTTTATTAAAGGGGGCTGCCCCTTGACGCATCAGTGTGGTATTGACGCATCAATGTGGTATTGATACATCCTGTCGACGTCCGGACCGCTTCAAATGCAATTTACAGGAGACTGCCATGGCAATGGAAAAATGCGCAATATGCAATAAGGAAATTGATGCCGAATTTTACCTCAACAAGAAATGCTCCAAGTGCGATTCATGGTTCTGTCACGACCACCTCGGCCAGTACAAGTGGCAATGTATCCTGTGCGTGACCTATACGCTCAGCAATGTGTATGGGAATTAGCCTGTAACCAAATCACCGTCGGCATCTTTCCAGGATAGAAAGATCGCATATGAGAAAATTCCCCTTTACATGGATTCTCCTGGTTGTCTCGGTTTTATTGCTGTCGACTGCCCAGGCCGTCGTGTGGGCAGCTGATCCGCCTGCGGAACAAAAAGAGAAAGGTCCCGAGTTCGGTTTTTCCCAGGACGTGGGTGATGCTGTTTCACGTCAGGCCGGAGAGGTCAGGCAGCAAATCGCCAAAAAGGCCCGCTCGTTTTTCAATCGAGAGCCATTGGGCTTTGACTGGCGGACAATAGAATACTTGTCCAAGCAATTGGCCGGCCTGCCTTTGCGGTTACCGGCGTTGATGCAGGCACTGGTCGAGCAGAGTCGACTGCTCGGCTTCGTGGGCTCCGTGGTGATTTTTGTTTTTCTCGTTGCGCTGATCTACAGCTTGCTGGGACAGAAGCGGGTGATGCGACGGATCGTGGCGCGGCTGGCGCTCTTTGAAGACAAGATACCCAGAAGCATTTATCCTTACCTTTTGTCTACCGTCCGGGTGGTAATCGCCGCCCTGTTCCCCATTGTCCTGCTGGCCGCCTATACGCTGGTCAACGCCCTGATTACATACGAAGCCGCCTGGTTCAGGCTGATCGGCCGATTGCTCCTGCTGTGGTCTGCCGGCAGCCTGATGATCAACCTGTTGCGCGAATTGCTGACCCGCGAATTCTTCGGTATCAGCCTGGAGCGGGGCCGGTCCATCTATCGCCCGGCTCGCTTGATCGTGCTCTACTCGGTTTTAGCCATCGGTGCGTATCGAGGCGCCGTGGCCTTTGAACTGCGCCAGGACATCCTGGCCCTCTTGCAATTCGCCATTACGCTCTCCATCATCGTGGTCCTGTTTTTACTGCTCCTTAAGAAAAACGCACTGCTATCCATGCTGCCCGAATTTCCCCATTCGAGCTATCAGAAATTTGTCAAGTTCTTCACAAAATACTACTTTCCGCTGATTGTCCTCTCCTTGTTTTTGGCGTTGTTGTGGGGCCTGGGGTATCGCGAACTGGGGCGGGTAATGCTGATTAAGATCTGGTCCTCGGTGGCCGGCTACCTGCTGATAATGACCCTCTACCATGTGTTGACCAATGCGCTGAAGCGCTGGTACCAGCGCACCAACAAGGAGGAAGAGACCGCTGCACTGGTGTTTCGTTCCGTCAAAAGCCTTTTGCTATACGCCACAGTTCTGGCGACGGTTCTGGTGGTGCTGAATCTTTTGGGGTTGTTGGGGTTGCTGAGGCAGGTGATGTCTTTTCCTGTGTTCGTCCTGGGCAACAGCAGTGTGACCTTATGGATCATATTGAAATCAGCCCTGATATTGCTGGCTTTCGTATACAGTTCGAGGCTGATGCAAGCCTACCTGGATTACCGGGTCTATCCCGCGATGGGAGTGGAGCCGGGTCTGGGATACGCCATCAACACTTTTTTGAAATACCTGTTGCTGTCGGTTGGTTTGTTGGTCGCCCTGAACGTCGTTGGACTGGACCTGCGTTTGTTGTTCGTGTTTGCCGGGGCAGTGGGCATCGGTATCGGCATGGGGATGCAAAACATGGCGGCCAATATCATCAGCGGCTTCACCCTGATCTTCGGCGGCCAACTGCGTAAAGGCGACTGGATCGAGGTGGCCGACACCATGGGGGTGGTCACTGATATCCATCTGCGCGCCACCAAAGTCCGCAGTCGCGACAACATCGAGTATCTTATTCCCAATACCGAATTCATCAACGGCACCCTGGTCAATTATTCATTGGGGTCTCCTTTGGTTCGCATCGAACTGCCGGTGGGCGTCAGCTACGATGCGGACCCCAGGCAAGTTAGCCGGATACTGGAGGAGATCACCGCAAAGGAACGGCTGGTATCCAAGGAAAAG
>JARROD010000376.1:0-3363 GCA_037384225.1 Exilibacterium sp. | reverse complement strand
ATTATTATGGCGTCTTTAACCCCGCACCCTATATTGCTCCCTTTTTCTGGCGATGCTAAAGTCGCTTCGTTTTGCGACCGACATTAAAGTGTATGTGCGTGCTAGGTTTTTCCTGTCGCAAATTTCATGACAACCAGGGTATGGGTATGAAGGTGCTGGCAACGCTTACCGTAATTCAGTCTATTTCACTTCTCCTGATTATTGGGGACTTGTTTACCCCTGGGAAAAACGCGAATTACATTAAATACAAGCACGCGAGCGCAGAAGTCGCGATGAGCCAAAGTGATGGCGCTGAAAATATGAGTGTGGGAAAGGAAGAGTTGCACGCCATTATTAATCAGGAGTTGGAAAGGTTTTTTAGGGAAAGAGTGGATGGGGAAATGCTGGCGAAAGAAGCAGAGCATCACATTGGCAAGACTTTGTAGTTGAAATCACTCTCAAATCCGGGGTCCAGCCCGCAATCACAGATGGCGGGCGTTCGTTGGCGCCGCTGCGAAAACTTGACGTTAGTCCACTATGCCGGCGTTTTCGCAACGACACCAGACGGGCGCCTCGAAACCCTTTTTATTCCGTGCCCGTTCCTAAAGGGGCCGGAAGTTATTTCGTGCACGGTCCTTAGCAAAAGGCTTGCCTCACCCCTTAGAATAAAATATCAGAAATTGTACTTAGCACTAATGCTAAATGTCTGGCCTCTGGTTTTGGTCAGTGATTCAACACCGTTTCGTTCAATGACAATATCCTCATTCAACAGATTTTTGATTTTCAGTTTAACGGTTAACTCGTCTGTGGGATAAAAGAAATAGGTAAAATCCAGGGAGTTTGCGGGTTGTTCATAAGCATCCGGCTCTTCGTTACGGCCTGCGAAATAAAGGCGCTCACCAAATGTATTGTAAGACAATGTGGCCGAATGAATGCCGTTGGGAGAATCGAATCCGAGTATTAGGTTGAGCGCATCGGAGGCTCCCTGAAGTGGACGCTCTGAGTTAGTAGGTCCATCGGCCAGATTGCCAACCACGACATTGGTATCCAGCCAGATAGCATTACCCTGAAGGAAGAACGGGTTAAGAATGTCAGCCACATCGCCAAGATTTTTCAAAAATTCCACCTCGAAACCAGTGACTTCAGCGCTTTCGGCATTAATAATCTTTACAGCCCGATTTTCATCCGCAGCGGCGGTTTCGGTTAACTCGATGGGGCTGGTTATATCTTTGTAGAAAGCGGTTAGGGTAAGATTGTCACCATTGTCGAAGTACCATTCACCGCGCACGCTATAGTTATCGATACTGGAAGGAATAATATCGGGATTACCGAAAACAAGAAAATCGGTTATTGGATCGCGGTAGCTGGCGCTGGACATCTCCCGCAAATCGGGACGCACGGCTGTTTCGCTGTAACTAAAACGCAATTGGAAATCTTGTGCCCAGAAATCCTGTGCCATGTAAACAACTGACAGTGAGGGATAGGTGTCTTCTTCATTCAGCACGGATCTTTGCAACTCTTCGACATCAGTGGGGATTTGACTGCCGGTGTAGTTAAGTGGTGCCCAGGGCACGGCGACTTGTTGATAATTTTCCTGACGAAGTCCAAGCGCAACACGAATAGTCTCATTCCAGGTTACATCATATTTACCAAACATGGCGGTAACTTTGTTGGCCGCTATATAGCTTTCGGCATTGCCACTTATAATCCCAAGCCGAAAGCCTGAATCTGGATTTAAAATATTCTCATCGCTGAAAACAGTATCCAATGAACCTGATAGAATGGAGTCGGCATCGCTTTCATTGGTTCCGAGGCTGAATTGCGTCTGTCTGTAGGTACGGGTTTTGCGGTGATAGTCCCAGCCGCCACTAAGCGCCATAGCGAACCGATCGAGAGTGAGCGGTAAGGCCAATTCCCAGCCGTAGCTATCCACATTGTCTTCCAACGCTGTATAGCGGAAATCACCTGCTGAACTTGTGCGCACGACAGAGGATGAAAGTTCTTCTCGGGTGCCGGGTTCAAAAATCACATCGGCACCGACGCTGACTTCGTTGGGGATATCGGTAGTAACTTTACTATCCGAGAAGTACCAGTTGAATTTCAACCCATCGAGCCTGGCCAGGGATTCCAATCCCAACAATTCCCGAGTTTCCAGGCCAAATTCGTGCACACCTTTAACCTGGTTGACGGTGAGTTCCCGTTGTTCATATCGAATCGAATAAGTTCGGTCGCCGGCCCCACTCGACAGTGGTCGGTTACTGCCGAAACTATCCGTGATCGATATCTTTTCATCTGTGTTACGCAGTAAAAGACTGGTCGTTTCGATTGAGTGTTCATCGTTTAATCGCAAACCAACATTGAGATTCGCTGTAGAATCTATGCTGTGGATGGACTGATCCGCAAAGTCGACTAACTCGGATGGAGAGGATAGTTCGCGCTCAATTTTTTCGGAATTACGCCATTTGGCATCACGAGAAATACTTGCCAGGTAGCCAAACTCCATATTATTGAGAGAAAACAGATTGAACGAAAACGTATCGCCTATGGATACTTTGCCGTTGAAGTCCAGGTCACCGGAGTCCTTTTTGATATTGATGTCGCGGTCCAGCGCCGTTGCGATTTCTTTATTGATGGCTTCAGCTTCAGCGAGCGTATGTGTGGTACCATCTTTGTTCAGAGTCGCCAGAATGTTGTTCCTGTCGAAGCTACCTTTATAGGTAACCAGAGATTGGCTGATTTCGGAGGGCAGAGCGCTGGCATCGTCACCCCAAAAGCTGTCGCTGGCACCACCATAGCTTAGAAAATCGCCGCTGGATTCGCTGTTGTAGCCGCTGCCTACTTCTAACAGCAGTTCAAAGTTATTGGGGATACCTTTGGTGCGAATGTCCACTACGCCACCGGCGAAAGAGGCGGGCATATCGGCGGAATAATCTTTTTGCACGACGATCGACTTGACGACCGAGGTAGGGAAAATGTCCAGCGGAATCACACTGCGTGTCAAATCCGGTGAAGGTACCACAGCGCCGTTCAACAATGTGTTTGAGTAGCGTTCACCCAAACCCCGGACATATACAAATTTATCGTCGATAAGTGTTACCCCTGTAACCCGACGCAATGCAGCAGCGACGGTAGAGTCGCCTATGCGACCGATTTGGTCGGCGCCAATGGCATCGGTCGCCACCTCCTGCTCCATACGTTCGAGCATAAGCTCATCGGCGGTGGTTCTTAACCGACCTATGGCAATGACCTCCTCTATGCGCGAAGAGTCGGGTGTGGTGTAGGTTTCACTGACGGTCTCCTGTGCCTGTATCACGGCGCTAATGGCAATACTGAGTATTCCGAGTGGAACGTTTCTAAGCGTGGCATTGCGGGGGAGGTTGTTTT
>JARROD010000375.1:0-3364 GCA_037384225.1 Exilibacterium sp. | reverse complement strand
CGCAAATAATCTCCACATTCCCCATGTAAGAGCGAGCACTTTAGGGTTAGCACTGTAAAATCCTTTCCGGCATTTTTCCGACACTAGTCGTGCATTGTTGTGCGCAGTCCTGCATTTTGGGGTCACGGGCGTCCGCCTGACTAGGCGCAAAAACTTTAGGCTTGGCGGGCCTACGTCGAGTTTTTGCAACGACGCCAGGCGGGATGCATCGGAAGCGACTCTCTATAAAACAAAAAGGGGACGTTATTCCGTGCACGTTCCTTATTATACTGCTCGATGTACTATGGACTTCAAGTGGTCCACCAGATTGTGAAGGCCCTTTTGAAAAAGTACATTGAACGCTTCCACAGCATTTTGTTTTTCCTTCGAACTTCCCTGATCCAAATACATTGCATTATTAAAATCGATAATCCGCACATTGACATTTTCAGGATTCATTTTATCGAAGGCAATCAGTACGCTGGAAGAGACCAACGCGTAGTTTTTCAGTGGTTCAGCCTGCAGTTTCTCAGCTATCTGCACTAATTGTTCCTGTGCCTTGTTAATCGCCACTGCATTTGAATTGAAATATATGGTCAGTATGTGCCGTGGGGAAATACGGGCATTTTCCCGCAACCAATCATGTTTTTCTATTGATTTGTCCTGCCCTGTATAACCTGCTATACGGTAGTTATGTTCCGAAAAACCGCTGTAATGGGATATATTCCTGCGTTTTTCCATTTTTGCCAGAATATTTTCTTCTAATACACCTTTAACTTCTCTAAGGTAATATTCATTGGCGAAAAGATCACCGACTTTAATATCAATTAAATGGGGCTGTTCCATACTGTTGCCGATATTGAGCATGAGCACTGTTGAATTTTGTTCATCCACTCTAATGATGTCGGGTGCGATATCTTTAAAATTATGTATATGATTTTTATAGAAATTCAGCTCCGGCGATTTTAATTTTTTTGTGACTTCACTTCTGGTCAGCGTTAAATTTTGGGGTTTTCCGGCAATCGGTGAAACTTCACTGTCCGGTTCTCCTTTTGACAATTTCTGTGCCAGCGTGGGCTGCGGGCTGTAAAAATTCGAACTTGAACCACTCACTGGATTCATAGCGTCGGGCCTCTGATAGAACATTTTAAATGCTATTCGGATGCAGGTGCTTATTCGAGCTTCTCTATCCGATCGAATAAATAAGCTGGTGTGCTGATGAAATCAGCAGCTATGGCTGCATTAGTGTTGCTTTTCCGAAAAAAGTTCTATGATGAGGCCGGGCGTGCGGTGTAGGCGGGATGCATGGGAGACCATAACCGGAAGTTATTTCGTGCACGACCCTTGAAGTCGTAACTAAAAGGCTGGGGTGGATAGGAGGGAGGGAAATCAAACATAATTGTATCCAAAACGTTTGAGATTCAGGCGTCCACAGCGCACCAGTTTTTCCCTACATAATTGACGGCGTTACTCCGCTTTGCATGGTGGGGTTGCCCATGCTGGGTATTGGCCTGGTTCTGAGTTCAGCGTCACCAACTAATTTCCGCGCACTCTGAACACCTGAATCTCAAACGTTTCGGATACTGTTGTCAAAGGTCTATGTTGCGGGGTTAAAGACTAGACCCCACTCAATTCGCCAAACCAAATCGCCATTCCATACATTCATCGTAGTCTGTGACAGCGTAGCGAACCGCCGTTTCATCGTTCCAGAAATCAAAATCGGAATGTTCAGCATGCGGCATAATGGGCGCTTCGGGGTTGAATCCGCAGATAAAGTCTTCAAACTCTGCCGCGTTTATCTGGCCAATACTTTCCAGAGGAATATTAATACCCAGGTGGCAGTTGCGACAGTAGGGCTTGATAACATAGGAGTATTGCATGGACTGGCCGGCGTCTTTCCAGGCTTCCGGCACAAAGTTTCTATTGAAGACCGCGCCCCTTGCTTCCACATCACCACCATAGACATTATTGAGAAATTCCACCGTGGCGGAATTGCCGAGGTCTTCATTGACCCGGACCACCATGGCGTTCAACTCGCGGAAAATTTCACTCTGTGCCCCTTCGGAAAAGTCTTCACTGGCAAATTCAAAGGTTTCGAGGTCAAAGGGCAGGAAGGTGGCGCCAATAACGTTCTGGTCATCCTCGTCGTACTCACCGCCGTGACAGTTCAGGCAGACGCCGGGCACGGATTTTCCTTCCTCATTATCGAGTTGTAAGAATTCCAAACGATTACCATCGGCGCCGTAGACATAGAAAGTAACTTTGTTGTCTCTGGCGCGGGCATTGAACTCCATGCAAACCGCTGCTCCCGGATCGCCGTTGTTGACGATGTCTGACAAGGCTTGAAGCGCATCATCCTTACCAGGCGTGCCGTAGTTGCTGGAACAGCAGGCGGCCTTGCTACCGTCTTCGATACAGAGCATATCCCGTCCCAGGCCCAGATCTCCCGCATTGTAGTATCCTGCCGATAAAGCCTGTACACCGACGTCATTAAACCCGTTTTCTTCGAACCAGTCGTCAATAGTCAGTTTTTCATCGTTGGGGTCTATAGCTTCGTAATAGTCCGCTTCTTCGTCCTGTGATTGAGTTGTCCTATGTTCTACGTGTAGTCCGTCGAAGTCACCTTCATCCGTGGAAATGGTAAACGTGCCTTCTTTATTGGGTTCGTCCGTTGCGGCAATCACGATATATTCACCTGCGCGGAGAAAACCGCTGAACTCAGATACATTGCCGTTGGTAATGCCTTCGAGAGTAAAACCTGCCTGGCGATCAATAATTTGCACGACCGGTTCAATATTGGCGTCATTTGCTTCCAGTCTAATGGTGACAAAATCAGTACGATTTAATGTCAGCAGATAGGAAGGGTTGCGATTGAACTGAGGATCTTCGAAAGAGTTTGAATCAAACCACTGACCATTTGCGATCTGGTCTTCATCCTGGGAAAAGGCAGGAGAACTTATTTGCGTTAAATAAAACAAACCAAGGAATATCGTCGATCGCAGAGTTTTTTTCTTCGCTTTTGTGCCCAAACTTTTACTAAGTTGAATCATTGTTTACCCCTTATTAACGTTATTGACACCGGCGACTTGTTAAATTTTGTGTAACACATTGTTTGCCGTACTAAACTTACAAAAGAATTTATGCAACAAGTCTGCAACAGTGATGCGATTAAATATATTATTTGTTTCAGGTTGAATGCAATTATGAATGAAGGGAATGATTTAAGAATGAGAGACCATAGATATATTGTGGCATTAAAAGTTGCATTTGTAGGGAAACAAATTGTGTGTGTTTACCTGAAGGTGCGCACTTTCACAACGGTTACGGTATTCGAAATGTTTTCAATACCGTTTTAAAGTTTGAATGGTTCTACTGTAAAGTTTGA
>JARROD010000374.1:0-3421 GCA_037384225.1 Exilibacterium sp. | reverse complement strand
CACCTTCCCAAATGGCATCAAATGAAAACGCTAATAAAAAAGTTGCTCAACTGGAGAGTTATCGTTGGAAAACACACTGAAATGGATTGCACCAATATCCGGTTGCCGCATAAAATTAGCATTTCGCACACTACAGGACAAATTAGCACGCCATTATTAGCAACTACCACCGAGGACCTTGCGTCCTCAATTATTCTGGTCCGCAACTCTGAAACTCAAACTTGAGAGCACTGGTTAAGCACTCCAACAGAGTGGCAAAACCAATCGCCCCCTCTTCATTCAGCGAAAAACCTTCACCTGAACCGCTAGGTACAACAAACGTCTTGAGTGCCTCCAGCGTGTAGAGAATATTCTGGTTGGTTTCCCGATAATCCCCACCAATCAACGGATTAAAAAACAGAGATGCCTTTTCTCCTAAATCGATGTATTCGGGAATCTCTCTCGGGCAATTCTTAAGCCATGCATTGAACACCTCTTCGCGTTTTTTTCCATCCATACTCTCATCACTCATGACTTGCTCCCTCAGATTGGTTAAGGGTATCAAATCGAGGGATGCCCTTGTGAAGTCCGGCGAAGGCACGGCGGATAAACTCGCGATCCCGGGCGGCGCAGCCGCGAAGCTGGCGGATCAGAGTGCATTCTTTGATGGAAAGGGTAATAGGATAGTTACGACGGGTGGTTTTTAGTCGGTTGAGGTAAAAGTGCAGGCGTTGGCGAGCGCGCGCACTCGCCGGAAAAAGCGTTTCGTTCATGGCATTGGTCCTTGAAGTAATCATTATCCGCTACCCTCCTGCTAAAAAGGGTGAGCGGAACCGTGTGGGTTAGCAGACCGGCTCAAGGAAACCGGCAGCCCCGAGGGGCTCCCGCACGGCCCGCCCATAATATAGGTGCCATGTAACGGACAAAAAAAGCCGCACTGGGGGCGACCTGTCCGCCTTGAATTCCGGGCTGCTAAACCCGGTCACTGATTTTGCAGTGACGGCAAGGAGAATAATGAAGTCCCAGCGCTTTATCAAGCGCAGTGCCGGCGTATATCCCCGCTCCCGCCTCACTTCTATTTGCGCTCAATCGCCCCTCCTGGACCTTGTCATTGCCAGTGAGCCAGCCTCAGTTTGCCGGCAGTTCTCAACGTTTAGCCGCCTTGCACACCTCTCAGATCAATTCCACAACTTGTCTAGATCACCATTGAGCATCTCGTTGCTGCCGAAACCGACTTCGTGACTTCATTCTTACATCTGACCACCAATAAAATTTCAGAAGCGGGGGGAGAGCTGTATTTCCGTGGATAGGAGGTATCAATTTCGCTAACCTATTGATATTCGGGGAAATTGCCTCCACAAAACACCCTATTTATTCCACACTTTCCCTCAATTTTTCCACGTTTTTGGATTTTAAACCGTGGATGGTTTTTTAATCAATTTCGCTTTCCCGTTTATTTATTTTTTATAACTTATTGAAAAATAAGAAAAATAAAAGAAAGACCTAGAGAAAATGAACTCCACAAGATTCCACGCTTTATTTTGTTGATCAAAAAACCATCCACGGTTTTAGGCGACACCCACACCTAAAGTGTGGAAGTAAATTTCTTTAAAATCATATACTTACAATCGATCCACGGATCCACGGTTTTCGCTGCCCCCTACCCCCCCTGCCTTCGCGTTTCTGCTGAAGTTGCACCAAAATAGAACACAAAAGAACATTTGTGGCTTGGAAATATAGCGGTGGGTAGTGCTGCGCTGTCGCACTCTACCTAAAAGATGAGTAAGGGGATGTGATTATCTGGTCAAGCAATGCGGCAGCGGCGAAGTCACGCCCCAAAAACAGGGCGAACTCGCGTGCCGGCGGAGGGAGTTCAATTAGGGCTTGTTCTCATCCAGAGATGCTTTCAACTGCTCGATATCTTCTACTGAGAATTCAGTCACTTTTGTAATAAAGGCGATATCGGCACCTTCCCTGAGCAGGTTTAAAGCCACTTTTTGGATACCTTCTTGGATACCCTCTTGGATACCCTCTTGCTTTCCCTTCAGTTTACCCTGTTCTTCCAACTTCTCAGCAAATGTCATAACCTCACTCCTTATCGGCCCAAGAAGCCGATCGGTTGCTTCAAGAAAGCCTGGGATATAAAGAATATTACCCACTATCAGCATGTAGTTTACCAATAACTTCAATAGTGAGAATAATATCCACTGTTAAGTTAAACTTTTGGCGAAAGGGATGTGATTAGCTGGTGAAGCAATGCGGCAACGACGAAGTCACGCCCCAAAAACGGGGCGAACTCGCGTGCCGGCGGAGGGAGTTCAATTAGGACTTGTTCTCATCCAAAGATGCCTTTAACTGCTCGATATCTTCTACTGACAATTCGGTCACTTTTGTAATAAAGGCGATATCAGCACCTTCCCTGAGCATTTTTACAACCACCTCTTGTTTACCCTTCAGTTTACTCTGTTCTTCCAACTTCTCAGCAAATGTCATAACCTCACTCCTTATCGGCCCGGGAAGCCGATCGGTTGCTTCAAGAAAGCCTGGGATATCGAGAATATTACCCGCAATCAGCATGTAGTTTACCAACAACTTCAATAACTCGACACCCTCCGGTTGGTCAAGTGGCCAGAACAGGGATTTCAGGATATCCAGGGCATGCGACGCCATGTCCTCCTCCCGAATATGTTTCATCGCCAGGGCCGCAGGCCCCAACCATTGCTGTTGTTTGAGCGTCTCATCCGGTGTGCTGGTGATATTGATTAAGGGTACAGGATTGTAGAGCACCTGCTCCATGATCCGGAGAGGATCCTCAAACAGATTCAACAAATTCAGGGACCAGGGGTCGGGCTCCTCTTTTCCATGGTAGAACACCAACGGATACACTACCGGCAGTGGTCTCTTGGGATACTTGTTGTGGTAACTGTTCAATAACCCGAACACATAATTATACGTGCGAAAGCCCTGGAAGGAATCCCACGTAGACTGGTGCTCCACGAGAATGGCGATATAAGCGTCTTTTCCCGCCAGCTTGCACTGGAAAATCAGATCGCTCATGGTTTTGTCGAGTGTATTATTGACAAACAAGGTTGGATCTAAGCGCAGGCTGTCGATATCCAATTCCCGGCGGATTTCCGAAGGTAAGTAGTGATTGAGAAAATCGACAGCGACGTCATGTCGTTCCATGACGGAGTGAAAAAACTTGTCGTGGGGACTTGTGGGGTTACGGCCAGCCATACTACCTCCTGTGTTTGGGTGGTCGCATTATAATGGAAAGCGCGGGGGTATTGGGGCATTTTCCGGTCAGTGTAAAACCAACTCTGGTGGGATGGCTGGAGGATTTCCCACACAGTTTCAAAATAGAGCACCTAGAAGCGGCGCTGGTGGCATTGAATGAGCAGATTAATGCAGCTGATGAGGCAGTTTAAAATAGATTACTTCC
>JARROD010000373.1:0-3427 GCA_037384225.1 Exilibacterium sp. | reverse complement strand
CGACTGGTGTTCGCGCCACACCTGCCACAGCAACAGGCGCTGTTGACGTTGTTCGCCTTCGCTCAGCGGTTCGATCCAGGTTATGGGTAGCTGATCCAGTGGTAATGAAACGGTGGCCGCAGTACCTGGTTTTTCCGCCTCTGCGAACTGATAACCAAGCTGAGCGGGATCCGTCGCCAACTGATGGTAGCCAGCGATCAGACTGAGGCAGTCAACGCCTGTATCGTTGTCCATATGTACCTTGCCCACTTTCCTTGCCGACAATACAGTCTCTCAGCCAGCATTCTTCCATCTTTAAATTGAGCCCCGCACATTAAAGCCTAACACCCACACGGCGCATAAATCAACATTTAGGGGCTAGAGGTCAAGGGCAAGAGGTCATAAAAAGGCTAGGGGTCAGACCTAAAATATTACAGACAAGCGCGCATCGATTCCCGCAAAGCTTTAAAATACGACCGAGAGCCACAGCCGATCCGGCTGTGCCTGAAATAGTGAAATTTAGCGTCAAGGGGTGAATGCATGGAATTCACGTTTTTAGGTACATCTTCAGGAATACCGACGAAGCAGCGCAACGTTTCGGGGCTGGCGCTGCGTGTCGAAAACGCTAAAGGCTGGTATCTGGTGGACTGTGGCGAGGGCACTCAGCATCAATTGTTGCATCTGCCATATACGCTGAAACAACTGGCGGCGGTTTTTATAACCCATATCCACGGTGACCACTGTTACGGTTTGCCGGGGTTGCTGGCTTCAGCCGGTATGGCCGGACGGAGTGACGCCCTGACGATTATTGCGCCGCGCCCCCTAAAGGAGTTTATCGCCGCCGTTGTTCGCTGTACGGCGCTGCAGTTGCCTTACGAATTGCGGTTTATCGCCGTCGAAGATCTCAATGAAGCCTGGCTGGGTGTGGATGTGACTGTAAGCCGGGTGGAGCTTTCCCACCGGGTGCCAAGTTACGCCTATGTGTTTACCGAGAAAAATATCGAAAAGAAACTGAATATCGATAAGCTGCGGGAACAGGCAATCCCCGCCGGACCGGTGTGGGGGCAGTTGCAGCGCGGCGAGGATGTGAAGCTCGATGACGGCCGTACTCTGGCCAGCACCGATTATCTGATGGCGGGTAGAAAGCCACGCCGCATTATTGTGGGTGGCGACAATGATACACCGGAGCTACTGCGTGCCGTCTGCGAAAACACCCATGTACTGATTCACGAGGCTACTTATACAGAGGCGGTCTCTGAACGGGTCGGGCCGGCCCCTCAGCACAGTTCGGCGGCAAAAGTGGCCAAATTTGCCCAGAGCGCTGCCCTGCCGAATCTGGTGCTGACACACTTTAGCGCCCGCTATCAGCAGGGCAGTGATGGCGGGCCCTCTGTGGCGGATCTGGAACAGGAGGCGCAGGCATTTTATCGCGGCAATCTGTTTATGGCGCGGGATCTGGATAAATACGTGTTACACAGGAAGGGGGATTGTCTCAAATACCTTCCGGCCAGGCCGCGAGGCTATCGAGGTAATACCAGCGATTGTTGATTTTCTGGAAACGCGAAATTTCGTGCATTTCTCCCTCTCCGTTGCGACCGCCATAGCGGGCCAGAAGTTCGCTTGTTTGCGTCTAGCCTAAAGAAGAAACAAGTTCTGATAAAACCTGCTCACCACTTCTAAAGACTGGCCATCCATCTCCAGGTAAAATCGCTTTTACGCTACTAATACTTGCCAACTTTCTTACAGAATCTCTCGCCTTATTGACGTCTTTTAGTTTAGCATTTGGTAGCATACAAAGCTCTCCACCACGGTGGGCTCTGATAAGGTCACCGGTTACCAGCGTCTCCGCGTTTATCACAAACGCCAATTCTCCTTCGGTTTTAGAGCCAGACAAGCTAAAGATATCCAAGCCATCAATATCCTTTTCCCCACCACTCAGCCACTTTGAACACTTAATAGGAAAATTGTCTCTTTCACCAGCCGGTCCCCATATTTCCGCACCAGTTGCCTCAGCCAATCTTGCAGCGTCTCGAACATGGTCCGAATTGGAAATAATGATACAGCTTACTTTTCCCAGAGAGGTTAGGTGATTTAAATCATGATCAGAAATAGGAAGGGGATCAAAAACAATATTTCCCTTATCCCTTACCCAAAGATAGCTGTGAAAATCAATATTACGGTCTTCGTTAAATTCACTCCAGCAAAACAAATCTTCTTTATGAAGCGTTTTCATAGCTAATCCTCTGACGTTTTTTTATGAACGATGCTCCGGCGTTTCTCAACGTTATCTTTTTTAGGATAGCATCATATCCGACTAAAACTATTGCTTCGACGTTACCAAATAGGCCCAGCCGGTAAGGAACGGCTGGGTCGGGCCTGGACAGAACCACATAATTATCCTGCCCCACCATCCATACGCGGCTTGAACAACACAGGCGCATAAACCACTACGAAGGAACCATAGGCAATGATCCACAAAGCCGCAGACGCTAAAATAACAACGTCATATTGCACAAACAAAATCGGAGCGAATACACGGACAATAAAGGCCACTACAATAGCGATAAGCGCTGCCGTCATCACCGGCCCCACCTGAATAAAGCGCCCGGTATGCCCCAGCGAGACCCTCGAAATCATTGAAAGAATCATAATCCCTATTCCCCCCACCGTAATCGTATGGTAAGCGAAAGAAATGCTTTCAAATAATTGAAGCTTCGCCGCCCCCAACAATATTAGCCCCAGACATATAGCCCAGTAGCTTACATGCAGGGACCACACCAGGGGAGTTTTAAATGTAACCCAAATCTTCCAGCGTAACGCGCGCAAAAAATTTGCCGCGCCCGCTGTAAAAAAGATGGCGGCCGCTATCTCATCGGGCAACGCAACTACTTCACTTGCGATAAGCACACTCAAACCCACAGAGATTATTGACAACCTCTCCAGCCATGCAATCGCCTCAACGCGCTCCGTTTTAGTACCATTCGCCGTAAACATGGGGAATACCCTTCCCCCCATAATGCACATAACCAGTGTCACCATCAAAATCATAATATGCGCTATCTGGAAAAAGGATGCTTGTACAGCTCCTTGTGCCGTACCGTGCATAAGGCCATTTAGAACCGCCATCAACAATAAAATGGGAACAAAAAACAAGTTTCGCCATAACCTGGCTTTAACAATGGGAATGGACAAATACAATGCCGCCAAAGGTAAAAACAATAGATCTGTTATTACTATTAATGTGCCAGATATCCAGCCAGGAAAAGCCATGGACAAACGTGCCAATAACCAAACAGCCACAAGCATTATAAGTGGCTTGCCCTTTACGCTGGGCACTTTGGTCCATGTCTGCACGGCGGTTAGCAAAAAACCAGCCATAATCGCAACCACAAATCCAAACAGCATCTCATGAGCATGCCAAAAATAATGCCCACTATAAGGTTTAAAC
>JARROD010000372.1:0-3455 GCA_037384225.1 Exilibacterium sp. | reverse complement strand
TTCACCTGCACCTCGGCCATAAACTGCGATCGCTGTTCGTCGCCAAATTCTTTGCCGCTTTCCAGCTGCTTTTTGATCGAAACGAGTATCTCCTCCCCCAAACGCAACAGCGCGGGCCTCACTTCGGTTTTCAGATCCCGGGGTTCTCGCGCCAGAGCGCCGGGATTGGCCAACCAGTCGGCTCTACAGCGGTATTGAATAGCCTTGGCCGCCGAAATCTGCGCGATGAAAAAATCGGTCACGGACTCGGGGTCCAAACCGTGCTTGCCAGCATCTTTTTTGGCCTCGCTCAACACAATTCGCTCCCGCCCCACATCCTCGATCGGCAGGTGTTTTTTGGTTTTGTGAAGCGCGACGTCTTCCATATACCCCAAGCGTTCGTTGATGGCCTTGAACGTTTTGGTTACGACTTCCCCCGCCGATACGGCGGGCGCAAAAATAAACAGCAACAGCAAAAGCACTTTTTTCATAGTAAATCCCTCGTTGTTCAACATGTATTCAAAATTGCAAAATTGCACATTATGCAACCGCATAGACACAAAATCACAATATATGGCACTTAATTATGTGTCATTCAATGCATATTTTTCATCACAATATCGCTCGCCCGAAACAACGGCTCAGTATTGGCGGAATGTTCAATGTTCGTTAATTTATGTGACAACAGAGTGTGTCCTCATTTCATGCAATGCAAGCAATTCGATCACCACAACAGGGGAGAAATGAGTTTGAAAGACAAACAATGGTTCTCAACGCGCAAAACAGCGATGGCGATGGCGGTTGCTTCAATTGTATCCGGAGCTGCCGCTCAGGATGCCGATGTGGTTTTTGAGCAAATTGAAATTACCGGTTCCCGTATACCGGCAACGGATAACGATGTTTCCGTTCATCCTGTAAGCGTGCTGAATGAAGAAAGCCTGCGGCTTTCGGGCGTGCTGCTGGCTTCTGAGGCCTTGAACCAGATGCCTCAACTGGGGGATGCGCAGGAAGGGGGATCCAGCATCAACTCCCTGAACTCCGGGTTCGGTGTGGGTACGCAAACCGTAAACCTGCGCAATATGGGAGCCAAACGCACGCTGGTATTGGTAAATGGCCGCCGTCACGTTGGCGGCGATGTGGGGACCGCGTCTGTTGATCTGAACAGTATTCCCATGGGACTGGTGGACAGGATAGAAGTACTGACCGGCGGCGCCTCCGCTGTTTACGGTGCGGATGCGGTAACCGGTGTGGTAAATGTAATCCTCAAAGAGGAATTCGTGGGCAGTGAATTGAATGTTCGCACCGCGCAGACCAGTGAGAGCGACGGCGAGGAAACGGCTTTATCCTTTACCAAGGGCAGTATATTTGAGGGCGGGGATTATGTCTTCTCGGTGGAATACAGTGCCCAGGAGCCAATTTTAGGGAGGGATCGGGATTTCTCCCAGTTCGATGGCAGTGCGCTGACGGGGCTTAGTGATCCGGGAAATGGTTCCACTGTTGTACCCAATGGTTCCTATGTAAGTCCAACGCTGGGTAATGGTGGATTCGATGACAGCGGCAATTACGTGGCCAACCTGACGCCGGGGAGTTTTCAACGTGCACCTTTCCGTTCCCTGCAGAATGAAAATGATCGTCTGCTGGTGTCTGGCCATATAAATTTTTATCTCAACGAAACCGCCGAGCTGTTTGTTGAGAGCACTTATAGCAATACGGTAACCACAGTTCAGTTTGATCCTCAATTTGCGATTTTTAATGATGCCGGTTTTGCCAGTAGCGGTACCGCCGGTTTTCGTTTCCCCACCGCCCCCACGGTTTCTGTGGATGGCACAACTACCCAAAAAGATTTGGATGGGGATTTACGCGCAGTCAGTAGGCGATTCCTGGAATACGGGGCGCGGGAATCGGAAGTCGATCGTACTCTCGTGCGTTTTGCAACGGGTATCAATGGCTCGTTAAATAATTCGGAATATGAAATTTACTACCAGTATGGGCATGTTGATACTACTCAGACAGATTTCAATACCATTGATAAATTACGTTTCATAACAGCTATCGACCCGGGTGCCTGTGCGGCCACCAGCGGATGTATTTTTGCCGATATTTATGGCTTGGGTACGCTGGATCCTGCCAGCCTGGCTTATGTTGCCGACGATCTGGAAAGTGACAGCGAAAGTATCCAGCATGTGCTGGGGGGCTTTATAACCGGCGAGGCTTTCGCCTTTCGCGGCGATATGGCCCGCTATGTACTCGGACTCGAGTACCGCGATGAATCCGCTACCATCAAACCCAATGACGGCTTGATCGCGGTTGAAGATCCCATTACGGGTTCGGGTAACCTGGTTGGCCTCACGGGCACCCGCACTTTTTTTGGTGACACCAAGGGCGATTATGATGTGGCGGAGGTTTTTGGTGAACTGAAGCTACCGGTAACGGAATCCTTCGATTTGGGTTTTTCCGCGTACTTTTCGGAGTACAGCACAGTGGATTCCGAGTTTAACTATGGTGTAAACGGCAATTTGATACTTACTGACAAGGTGCGATTGCGGGCCAGTGCGGGTTCAGCCACGCGTGCGCCCAATATCGGCGAATTGTTCACTCCCGATACCGTAGCCACGGTGGGTATTGCCGACCCCTGTGACACCGCGACGGATGCCGGCGAGACTCTGCCCACAGCAGCAAACTGCAGTCAATTTGTGGGTGATAATTTCAACCCCAGCGATCTCGATCAGCAAATCAGAGGCGTAACCGGTGGTAACAAGGAGCTCGATTCCGAAACGGCCATTACGGCTACGCTGGGAGTTGTTTTTACCTTGTCGGAATCCTCATTTGTATCGCTGGATTACTTTACCATCGATATGGAGGATGTTCTGGCCGATGCCTTCAGCGCGCAGGATACACTGGAGCGTTGTGTCGGCACACTCAATTCGACGTTTTGCAGAAACGTAACGCGGGACCCCGCAACCGGTATAGTGACTTCTGTGCGCAGTGAACAGGTGAACCTGGCGGAAGAGGCGGTATCCGGGATCGAGCTGGCCTTCAACCATACCTGGGCCACTTCCGCAGGGGATTTGAACTGGTCCGGTATTTACACCCATTTACTGGAGCACACCCGCAAAGTGAACGATACCGCCAAAGAGGAGGATCTGGCCGGCCGAGTGGATAATATCGAAAACAAAATCAATACATCGCTAAAGTTTTCGCGCGAAAGCTGGTACGCGGGTTTAACGATGAGATACCTGGATTCAGCTGTGCAGAGCATCAATGCAGATCCGAGTGTGGCTCTGGGCAACAAGATCGATTCGATTGTATATACCGATCTGTTTGGCGGATTCCAGGCTACGGATCAGCTGCAAATCGGCGCCGGTATTGAAAATATTGGCGATGAGGAATCGCCCGTGGTAACGCAACTGTTTGAAAATACCGGCAGTGCGGATACGACGGCCTCAGGTATTTACGATATTCGCGGGCGTTTTTTT
>JARROD010000371.1:0-5088 GCA_037384225.1 Exilibacterium sp. | reverse complement strand
ACCACTGCTTAAGTGCATCGCGGACCGGTAGTTCAGCTGGTTAGAATGCCGGCCTGTCACGCCGGAGGTCGCGGGTTCGAGTCCCGTCCGGTCCGCCATTTAATTCCTTTAAAATCAATTAATTAGGTTGGTTTTGGCATTCTCTGCCACACTTCTTATTTTCACTGTACAAGCAAGGTAAATTTTTTAAGCGAGCCCAGTGACTGTAGCTGGCCAACCAATTTGCGACTTTTTGCCCGTTTTGGCCACGGGGTTTGCGATAAAAATAGGGTCAAATATTGTCATCTAATACATCAAAATTGTCTCCTGAATCATCTCTAGCAGAACATATTCTAGCCAGTAGAATATGTAAGCCCCATCAACTAATGACAGAGCGAGTCAAATTTCTGTGTCATTTGCAACCCCGAAAGCGGCAAAATTAATCTCTTTTTTAACAACCTCCCTTTTTATAGTCCTCTTGGGTTTTCTCATTATTTTTAAGCGGGAAGGTTTTTTAATCCATTAAACTAGTACTTTGAAAGGTACATAGTGTCATTGAGGTTGACTGTAAATTTGAAAAGTCGAGATGATGGTCTGCTAAAAAAGAAATTAACAAATTGGTTTTCAAAGAATTTGGTTTCAGAAGTGGGAAGCCACCCTTATCACTCATTAGCGCTTCAGTCCAGTCACTGGCTTTGACGGCATTCACACTAAGAGCCTTAGCCTATGGCTCCCTTGCCTTATCTCTTTCAGAGACCCCACAACCGGTAAACTGCTTGGCTGGCATCACTCCTCAACATAAATTGAGTTTGTTATCTCCATTTCGGCAATTTTTATTCCCATTCAGCTAAGCTTTCCACTAGTTACCGCTAGTGATAAGGAAGGGAAGCTCAAAAGTTTGGTCAAAATTAAGCCCTCCATATTGAATATGTATACTGCCTATGCTTCTCCAGATTTTATAAGTATTTGAGATTTAACATTAGCGCTCATATAAATACCCATTTCATCAAGCTGCCTTAGTAGTGGGGCGACTGCATCAATCACACCGTGATTCTTAGCAGTTCTCTCGCGATTCTTCGACCTTTTCTTTCGTCAATTAACAGGGGGCATTGATAAGCTAATGCCAACGCGATTGCCTCAGATTCACCACGATCCAAATTCAATCGATCGGAAACCTCTGGGTCAAACTCATCACTCACTGAAATGATACGCCGCTCAAGAGCAGACGCTATTTTTTTAGCGCCAGGCAATTTTCTGTTGCCGGTGCATTCCTGCACAACGGAGGAAGTTACGTATACAACCCCTAATAATTCAACGACTTTATCGAGTAAATCTAAACGACCAAGCACGATAAGAGGCGTGGTGTCCGCTACCACTATTTTCATAGGTAACCTTAAACAGAAATTTCAGAATCCGGAACGTCATCGTCATAGTCGATCACAGGAATACCCGCCTTACCTGCTTCGACCATAAATTCTTCAACTGACAACTCAGCCAGTTTGGCTGCCTGACCGATTGTCAACGCTTTATTTTTATACAGGTTAAACGCTATTGCCAGACGGGAGCCATGATCCATCAAAACCTGATCAACGGGTATGGCATAGTACAATGTTGCGCCATTTTTGGTGAGGAAGAAGCTTTCTCGGTGCTGTCCCTCCAGGGACCGTTTGCGGCAGGGATGCCGCAAGCGAGCCCCCAGGGAAGGGGTTACGGCGTGTCTCTGGAGGGACAGCACCTCCTCTGACCGGATCGATTGGCAGCGTTAGTGGACGAAACGATGAACGAGGCCAGTTTATGCTCTTGTTATTGTGCTTTATTTTTATTTATGCATTTTATACGGCAAAGATCATGCACCCCGGCGTCGTTCTCCATGATTTGCCATACGGTATATGATTAGACTTGGGAAACGTATGGATCCTGTCTTCCGCCCCGGCTTCCGGGCAGGACGCCGGACGGGCCAGTTGGCATCAAAAATTGAAATTGTACCCAACATTGATGTTAAACCTCGCATGCCATTCGTCGTCCGAATCTGCGGCAGCGCCGTACGGATTGGTTCCGCCACCCAGAAACAGGGCATTCTTCCCTTGGAAGTAATCCACGTAAGCGTAGAGTGGACCGGCGGAAACAAAGCAGCCGGTGGCATTGAAATGGGAATAGGGGAAATCGGCGCGCTTCGCCAGGGTGGCGTAATCATTGTAAAAGGTCAGCTTCTCAATGGGACCCCAGCGTACCGGGACATCATAGGCCAGGTTGACCAGGTAGATCTCCGCCTCCGAAGCGACCAGGGAGGAGACTCCGAAGGCGCCGACTTCGATGGTGTCGCCACTGACGCCAGCGGGATTTTCCGGATGGTAACGATAAGAAATCGCTTCTATCTGAAGGTTGAGTGGCCCATAAACCCCGTTGAAGTGGGCGGCCGCCGCCCACATGTCGCCAGAATCTTCCGTCGTCGAATTATAGATCCCGCCCCATTGTCCGGACAGTCCCACTTCGCTTGAACCGAGACCCCCATGCTCGAAAATGCGGGTCAGGCGCCCGTTGAGCTGGTTGGCCTCTTCGTTGCTCTGTGTATTGACAACGACGTCAAAGGAAGCTCTCTCCAGTTTCGAGGCATTCCCCCACTCCGCATTCTTGAAAAAGGCGAGTTGGAGGTTCCAGCCTCCACGATCCCAAATCATTTTCAGCCCGAAGTCATTGTCATCCTCGAGCCCGATGTAGAAGGGAAGGGAATACAGAAAACTATGCGAGCCGTAGGGCAGCAATCCGAACGGGACTCGCGTCACGCCCAGTTGCCACTGCCAGGCGTCGCTGACCCGGTAGCCTACCCAACCCTGGTAGAGGGCATCCTGGAAACTGTACCACTGATACTCGACGTGGAGCGACAGGTCGTCTTGCCGACCGTCCACCTTGAGCCGGAAATTATCCAGCTCCATGTCTCCACCCTTATTCTTGCTATGGTCGGAAAAATCAAGGTAGAAGTAGGTGAAGCTCAGCGCTCCCCCAAGACGGACACCGTCCGTTTCCTCGCGTTTTTCCAGGCTTCCTTCAACTGTGCCCTGGGCGGCCTCTTCCGTGCGTGTTTCGGCAGCCTTTGAGGCTGTCTCATCACTTGATGCGACAGCTGCGGTTTGCAGGGAAATTTTCAGCAAGGCGATTGCTATGGCAAGGCTTGAAATACGATTGGTGTTCATACTCCATCCCCATATCCCATTATGAAAATATGTTACCTTAAGCTTATTGAATTCCTTTGTAATTTCCATGGAAAACTTGCTTAACAGCTGGATTTTTTTCTGCGACAGACGCATTTTAGTGCATGCACCTAAATCTCAAACGCTTTGGGTATATTCACTGTAGTTGTTATGTGAGTCGGCACCCTCGTGCTCCACGAAGGTCAGGATATCCTTCCTCTGAGGTTGTATTTTTTTGAATACTCCACATATGGTAAATTGCGAGGTCGTTTTGCCTTTGGCGTCCTTCAGAGCGTCTAAGGGTCGTGCACGACCCTAATGGATGGGATGAATTGACAAGGCAAGTGTGTTATCGCTCCATGTCCCCGTGAATTACTCCAATGGGTACTGGGTAACTACCGTTTAGGTTTTGGCTGTTATGCGTTTATTTTTAGCGCCGATGGAAGGCGTTGTCGATCATCATTTCAGAGCGTTGTTGACGGGAATTGGCGGTGTTGATGTCTGCGTAACGGAATTTGTGCGGGTTATGGACCATGTGCTCCCCAGCAAGGTTTTTAAGCTCAATTGCCCTGAACTTGCCAATCAAAGCAAAACTCATTCAGGTATTCCGGTGCGGGTGCAATTGCTTGGAGGACAGCCTGGACCTGTGGCGGAGAATGCGGCGAAAGCAGCCGGTCTTGGTGCTTGCGGTATTGATCTTAACTTTGGTTGTCCGGCGCGGACGGTGAATCGTCGAGATGGCGGCGCCTGTTTGCTGAGGGAGCCTCAGCGGGTGTACAACATTGTGCATGCTGTTCGCCAGGCCGTGCCCGCGACTGTACCGGTGACGGCAAAAATTCGTTTGGGCTATGACGATAAAGCGCGTTATTTAGAAAATGCGCAGGCTGTCTATGCCGGTGGCGCCCAGGAGTTGACGGTACACGCCCGTACTAAGGTCGAAGGCTATAAGCCACCGGCTTATTGGGAGTATATTGCCGATATCCGTGAGCATATCGCTATTCCGGTGATTGCCAACGGTGAGATTTGGTCGGTCAGTGATTTTCAACGTTGCCGGCAAATAACGGGTTGTAGTGATTTCATGTTGGGGCGGGGGCTGTTGGCTTGTCCTGATCTGGCGTTGCAAATAAAGGCGGCTTGTGGTGAGCAAACCTATGGTCCGATGGAGTGGTGTCAGGTTTTGGAGCATTTGTACGATTATCACTGTGTGACGGCCCGTAGTTACCCGGCTCGGTTTTTGGGGAATCGGGTCAAACAATGGTTATCGTACCTGCGCCGGCAATATCCACTGGCACAGGTGTTTTTTGATAGGGTTAAACGTTTTCACCAGCTCGATGAATTTGAGCGGGTTTTTGCGGAATGTAAGCAATTTCAGTCTCGATCCGAAGTTAGTCCTGCGAGACGTGTTTAAAATTCTTAATGTGATTCTTTCGAAGCCCGGCCCAGCCGGTAAGGGTAACTCAAGCGTCAGGGATTCTAAAAATTTAGTCACTGCGGAAAACGTCTGATTCTCGAGAATATTTGATAAATAGTAATATTGGGGGTTGCGTTAATTTATTATTGGTACTATATTTGCGCCGTCTCAGATTCCTTGGGCTGTGAGGTTTATTGTTAAATTTTTACCCTTTCTGACGTTTAATTGAAAACGTCTTGTCAGAAAAACGTCTTACCATAAATAGGAGGCTCAATATGATTTTCCCGAAAATGACAGTTTTGATGTTGGGCTTCGCCATAGGTAGCTCTTTCAGCTAGCTTTTCTTTGTTTTTTGTCCCGCTGTTTTTTGTTTGATTGAATCAACAGGGGCATAAATTCTCCATTAGGTAATGGCTCGCGTTAAATTTTAAGTGTTTGATACTTAATGTGTATCAATCGTGTCTTTGCGCGCTATTTACCTATTTGCTGATTCCCAACATTCGTTCGAGC
>JARROD010000370.1:0-4629 GCA_037384225.1 Exilibacterium sp. | reverse complement strand
CCCCTTCCTTTAACAACAGGGGCGCGACGACGCTGCATGGCAGGCCCCATGTGAAGGCGCTAGCGCCGCGAATGCCTGGAGCGGCTGGACGGAGCAACTCGGCCAGGGACAAAAAGGGGCGTGCTCTGTGCACCTAAATCTCAAACGCTTTGGGTATATTCTATTAGACTTTCACATCACAGAGTAAATCGAATTTCCGCTAATGCAGAAAAACGGGATGTTGCATAACCCAATTAAAATTCAGAGGCTCCAAATCCAATTTTTTTGCAACGATAGGGTTGAGTATGTGTAATTCCAATCTTGAATAACGATTAGGGGCAACAGTCGAATATATTCATTTATATATAGTTGGTATACCAGATAGAGTTCACCACGAAGGTACTAAAGAAAATCTGGTGCCACCACAGGTTTTATGGAAAACCTTCAGCTGTTTACATTTTCAAGAAACCTTAGCAGTGAAAGATATCGGTTGTTAGTAGTAGATGGTATCCGCATAAGTTCCGATCTGCGATAAATAGTTTTTGTACATTTTTGGAGATAATAATATGTTTAAACAATCGATCCTAATAGCACTAATGTTGGCCTGGGCCGGCTCGGCATTGAGTGAAACGATTATGGTTGACAGTGTGCCAATAGAAATTACAAGCGTCGTTTCAAATGGCTCTGGTTGCGCCCCCGGCACTGTTAGCGTGACCCCAACCTCGGATAATAAACAAATTGCCGTTCTTTTCAGTAAATACAGGGCTATCACCAATTCGATATCCCAGGTAGCGTCGGCCGATTGTAATGTCGCGATAGGTCTGGCAGCGAATAGAGGCCTTTCCGTGGCTATTGTGGGTATAGACTGGCGTGGTACAGCTTATGCCGATACGAATAGCTATGTAAATTTTCATCGGGAATTTTTCTTTTCGGGAAGTACTGGACCGTCTAGCGATACGGAATGGAGTGGTGACACATTCGAGAACTTTTTTCTTGAAGACGATCCCAGGTATGTGATTTATAGTCCGTGCGACGGGCGTCCCCTGATTGCCCGTATGGATACCGCTGCGACGGTTACTGGGCCAAACAGTCTGTTTTCACTTCGGTCTGCTGATGTGAACGCACGCCTGTTTCTGACCCTGAAAACCAAGCCGTGTTAATTATTAGCCGTTACTACGCACGCCTGTTTCTGACCCTGAAAACCAAGCCGTGTTAATTATTAGCCGTTACTAAGGGGCGTGCATGCCCCTTAGGTTGTTTGACTCCCCGATTCAAAAACCTCCTTGTGATTCCGGTAATTTTTCTAAATCAACGCCGTGCTGTATTGCCAGTCCACTGTGGTGCCGCTATTGGCTTGAATAACGCAGGGCGCAACGACACGACATGGCAGACTCCATGTAGAGCGCTAGCGCCGCGAATGCCTCGAGCAGCTGGACGGAGCAACGCGGCCAGAGGCAAAAAGGAGTGTACTCTGTACACGTAAATTTCAAACGCCTTGGGTATATGCTCAGTTGGGACGGTTGTTAAAAACCTGCTTGATGCAATGGCGGGGTTGTGGTTCTGTAATCCCGGCTATACGCGCGGTAGGGAACACCATAGCGGCATCCATTTCACCAATAATTATCATGCCACAAATTGATGGGCCCGTTGAAAAGACGCTTTGGGTATATACATAGCGGAAGGCATTATAAGTGAATTTTTTGAGAGACATTCACGACAGCCGTTTTCGGTTTTGAGGTGCCCGCTTGGCTAGGCGCAAAAAATTTAGGCTTGGTGGGCCTACGTCGAGTTTTTGCAACGACGCCAGGTGGGATGCATCGGAAGCGACTCTCTATAAAACAAAAAGGGGAAGTTATTCCGTGCCCGTTCCTTAGCTGCTTCTCCTTGAGCAAAACTGCTTTAGATGATGCGATAATGAATTTTGCGTCACCCTCCTATTATTCCTCGTGAAAACTTAGCTCCGGAAGTAGTCTTGCCAAGACCACCGCTAGATTATTTTTTGCACAAATACAAATAACAAAACCATGTACCCCAATATAACCATTTCACCACAGAATAACCTATATTTATCGTTCTAAAAACATGCGCTCAGAATTATTGCCAAATACTCTTCAGGATAAACGTGGTACGAATGTCCTTTTTTCAAAAATCTTTTTGAAGCTGTATTTTGTGTACTCGTCTCATTGGCACGCAGAAATAAACATGTATTATTCAAGAGATATATAAAGCAATAAAACTAACAAAATAATATGGTGAGGATAAAATGAGTTTAAAGCACCCTTTATCATTATCGATTAGCGCAGCTATTTTAGGCTTGACGATAACTGCTTTGCCCAGCTTTGCGCAGGAAACAGCCCCTAAAAACTCACAAGAATTAGAAGAAGTTGTTGTAACTGGGTCCCGTATTGCACGAACCAATTTAACAGCATCTACGCCCATTAATTTGATTGATGCAGATGCCATTGTAAACTCTGGCGCCATTAATATCTCCGAAGTGTTACAAACCCAACCCGCAACCGGTGTAGCAACGTTTTCATCGACAGTGGGCAACTTTGATGTGAATAACTCGGGGGTCAATACTGTTGATCTTCGCAACCTTGGTGAAGACAGAACCTTAGTATTAGTAAATGGTCGTCGCTTTGTGGCGGGTGTACCCGGCAGTCAAAATGTCGATTTAAACAGTATTCCGACACAATTCATCGAAAGAGTAGAAGTTATCACAGGTGGTGCCTCTGCAGTCTACGGCTCCGATGCACTTGCCGGGGTAGTGAATTTCATTCTGAAAAAAGATTACGAAGGATTCGAAATATCTGGCCAGAGCGGCCGTTCAGAACAAGGGGATGATGAAACACATCGTCTATCCATGTTCGGCGGCTTCACCTTTGGTGACAACCGGGGCAGCGCCATGATGTCATTAACCTTCGACAAGGAAAACGGTGTTTTTGCCCGGAATAGAGACAACCTGGGCGTTGACGGTTTCAACAAAGTCTTTGATACAGAAAACCCCAAAGATTACGACAAAGTTATAACCCCAGCCTTTTCATCCTTCTCAGAAAAAGGTCGCTTTATTATACCCGACGGCCAAAACTTAGTCGTAGACACTGATGGAACGGTTAGAGAATTCAACAGTAACGCTGACGGTTTTAACCGACAAGCCTTTCGCGCATTATCAACGCCAACCGAACGGACGCTTTTCTCTGGCGTTATGAGTTATGATATTAACGATAACCTGACATGGTTTACTGAAGCCACTTACGCACGAACAGAAACTCAATCAAATTTGGAACCCTTTCCCCTGTCATCAGATGATATTTATGGCGATAACGCAGCCGATTGTTTTGATACCAATGAAGACGGAAGCAACGATGATTGTGCCTATGGTATTGCTGCTACCAACCCCTTTGTACCAACGGCAATGTTGCAAGCGGCAAGAGAGGCAAACCCAGGGGTAGCCGATGAAGATCTGGTCATTGGTTTTGCCCGTCGCACGACAGAATTAGATCCTCGAGGAGCTGATAACCTGCGCCAGTCGTTTCGACTCGTCACAGGATTTGAAGGTCAATTCTTGGAAGATTTCAAATACGAAGCCTATTATAACTACGGGCGCACAGCACAGGATCAAAAATCTTCTGGCCAGATTAATGTCCTCAATATGCGCAACGCATTGGATGCCGTTGTAAACCCAGATACAGGAGAAATTGTTTGCCGCGACGAAGTTGCACGCCTGCAAGGCTGTATCCCAGTCAATGTTTTTGGCAAAGGTTCTATGACAGCAGAACTCACTCCAGATGAACGCTCGAAATTGCTGCGTTATTTACAAGCGAATTCATCCCGTACAGCAACCCTGGAACAGAATGTAGTTTCCGCCTATGTAACCGGCCCAATGTTTACTCTACCCGGAGGGGTTGCCCAATTTTCCATCGGTGCTGAATATAGAGATGAATCTTCCGAAGCAATCGCCGACGGTTTAAGTCAGCAGGGGCTCAACGCAGGAAATATTTCTCCGCCCACAGTTGGCCGTTTCAATGTCACAGAAGTATATGGAGAAGTTAACTTACCATTACTGGCTGACAAACCCTTTATCGAGTCATTGGAAATGGAATTGGCAGCTAGCTTCTCAGATTACTCCACTATTGGTAGCACATCTGCCTATGCCGTGTCTGGTCGCTATTCTCCAATAGGTGATGTTTTGATTCGTACTCAATGGTCACGGGCCGTAAGAGCACCCAATATTTCGGAACTCTTTCAGGGCTTATCTGAAACCTTTGAAGGTGGTGACGACCCATGTGAAGGTTTAACACTGGACAGTAACGGCAATCCAGCGTTTCTTAATGTGAAACGTGATACAAGTGATCCCAACGCCGCCTTAACAAGTGGCGTCAATGAAAGCACCGTCAACAGTGCTATAGCTCAAGCCTGTATTGCAGACCCCAGTGTTGCCGCACGGGTTAATGAAACCGGTGGAATGGTATTAACACAAGCCGAGATTCAAGGCGTAGCTGGTTTTAATGGTGGCGCGGCTGCAGCCAACTCAGATTTATTTGAAGAAACAGCCGATACCGTTACCATTGGCGCTGTATGGAACCCATCGTTTTCCGATTGGATAAACCCTTTGAGCCTGTCTGTTGATTACTACAATATCGAAATTGA
>JARROD010000369.1:0-6691 GCA_037384225.1 Exilibacterium sp. | reverse complement strand
TTACTTTTTCACTCGCGCTTGTGTGATCCAAGCAGCTATATTTTGCGTATAACCTTAGTCAATGTTTGGGAGCAATGAGCAAAACGACGGCGGGTGAAGCAAACCAACGTATAAGCGAAGATATGCTGGCCGTGGCGAAACATCGCGATCACAAGGCTTTCACCCGCCTGTTTGATCATTTCGTGCCGTTGGTTAAAGCCTTTAGTATCGCCGCCTGCCCGGGCGCGACATTGCTGGCCAACGAGGTGGCGCAGGAGGTGATGATTAAAGTCTGGACCAAAGCCGACACCTATAACCCGAAAGTGGCTGCCGTCAGTACCTGGGTTTTTACCCTGGCGAGAAACGCCCGTATTGACTACCTGCGCAAAAACAGCCGGCATATGTCTGATATCGATCCGGCGTTTATCTACCAGGACTTAGCGGACGAATTCAACGACCCTTTCCTGTTAGCCCAACAAAAATGCAGTGAGGACTTCGTTAAAAAGGTGATGGCGGAACTGCCGCCGGACCAGCACGAAGTGCTCGAAAAAGTCTACCTTGAGGGGAAAACACATGAACACGTCGCCAAAGAACTTGACCTGCCCTTGGGAACCGTCAAATCGCGCCTGCGGTTGGCGTTTAAAAAGTTAGCGATCAGAGGGTAGGCTTATGCCCAGTCACCACCCCACTGCGGAAATTCTCATCGACTACGCCTCTGGCGGATTGCGTCTAAGCCATGCACTATGCATCGCGGTGCACTTGGAGAACTGTGTCGCCTGTCGCCAACAAATCAGTAAGCTGGAGCGGGTGGGCGCGTACTTTTTTGAGACGGCTCGCCACCAAACGACAGTGCACCAGGATATGGAGGTGCTTAAAGAAAGAGTGTTTGCCGAAATCGACAGGGCTGCGATATCAGCCCCGACTCCCGTGCCGAAACCCCAGGTACCGGCAGTGCCAGCCGATTACCCGGTACCCAGGAGCCTGCACCAGTTCGTTAAAAACGGCTACGGCCAGCTGGAATGGAGCAGACTGTCCACCGCCATTAAACTGGCACCCCTGTGCCACGACCAGGGCGAGGCTCAGGTGGCGATCAGTCGCGTCAAGCCGGGCGGCAAAATGCCTCATCATACGCACACCGGTCGGGAAATCACCGTTGTGCTGGAAGGCAGCTTTTCCGACGAAGACGGCATCTACCGCAAGGGCGATTTCGTCGTTCGCAACAGTCGGGATAAACACAAACCCACCGTCACGCGGGATGCTGAATGCCTGTGCCTGATAGCGCTCGACGGGCCAATCCAATTTACCGGGTTCTTCACCCGCTGGCTCAACCCCCTGCTCCGCCTGCACTAAAGCGGTTGTCATTGCAAAGATTTAACCAGGCGATCGCCGCCCAACTGCCGCATTTGTCCGATGATCCACCTCTGCCGCTGCCTGACATAGGGGGAAGGGTCGTTGACATACATTTGATGTGGATTGGGCAACACAGCGGCCATCAGTGCCGCTTCGTAATCGTTCAGGGATTTCGCCGGTTTATTAAAGTAATGGTGGCTTGCGGCTTCAACACCGTAAATATTGGTGCCAAACTCGACTATATTCAAATAAACTTCCAGTATTCTCTGCTTCGGCCAAAAGAGCTCAATCAGCACCGTAAACCAGGCCTCAAACCCTTTGCGGACAAAACTCCTCCCGGTCCACAGAAACAGATTTTTTGCAGTCTGTTGGCTGATGGTACTGGCCCCACGCAGGCGCCTGCCCTTTTTGCTCTCATCCAGAGCCTTTTCGATCTGCTGAAAATCGAAGCCGAAATGCGCGGGAAACCGTTGATCCTCAGCGGCAATCACAGCCAGTGGCATGGCGGACGAAATCGAATCCCAGGCAACCCACTGCTTCTGTCTATCCCGGTGAGGGTCAGCCGAAATACCGTATTCAACCACCCGTTCAACCATAACACCCGAAAGCGGTACTGGCAGCCAGCGAAACGCCACTACCAGCACCACACTGGTGACCACAAAACCCAGTAACGACCATTTCAGCCATTTCGTCAACCTGTGCATTGTTCCCTTCCGGAAATCCACATCTTCACAATTTTGATAAGGAACATGCACAAAATCACCGTATTTCAACTCTACACCCCTTGTGACTAAGCACATGTGTCTGTTTGCATTATAATGCAGCTTTCGAGTTTGAGGCGTTTACGGAGTTCTAAGTTCTCGAGTTAATTATTTTTAGACTGTTAGACAAGAGTATATCCCGATGTCTGTATCCCCTCTGGCCCGCTACCGGCAAACAATAAAACGCGATGCGCTTGTTGCCGATCCGGCTCAGCGAGAGGCGATCGAAAAGCTCGACCAGTTATATTGGCAACTCCGGAAAAATAGTTTTTCCCCAATTCGCCTGAAATCCCGCCCCATCAAAGGCCTATACCTTTGGGGGGAAGTGGGGCGTGGCAAAACCCTGCTAATGGACCTGTTTTACAACAGTCTGCCCGGAAAACAAAAACTGCGCCTACATTTTCATCGATTCATGGCCAGAATCCACAGAGAAATGCATCATTGCGTCGGCAAAAGCAACCCCCTGCAACACATAGCCAAAAATCTGGCCGGAAAGTGCCGCGTTTTATGTTTCGATGAATTTTTCGTCGCCGACATTGGCGATGCTATGCTATTGGAGCAGTTGTTTACGGCATTATTTCGGCATGGCGTTGTATTGGTCGCCACCTCTAACCTCCCTATTGAGAAGCTTTACGATGTGGAATTACACCGCCACAAGTTTGACAACGCCAGGGCCCTGCTCAAACAACATACGCAGGCGGTGCATTTAAAGGGCAATACAGATCACCGCCTTCATCAACCCCGGCCTTATCAGACTTACTTTCTAACCGGCGAAGCGAATTTTGTCGGCCTCTTCAATCGCCTTGCCGGTTCACAAAAACAACACAGCGGCACCATACAAGTCTGTAGCCGCCCAATAAAAACCATCCGCCATTGCGACAACCTCGCGTGGTTTCATTTTGAAGACTTATGCAAAGGGCCGCGCTCACAGTTGGATTATATTGAACTGGCCAGCCGCTTTGCCTGCATACTGGTGAGCGAACTTCCCAGGCTGGGCGGCGAAACCCTCGATTGGATAAAAGCCCGGGGCACGGAAGACGGTGCATTCAGCACTACTGAAACCGGTGAGCGCCAGGTTCGCTATGCACGTCTGGACGACCCCGCGCGGCGCTTTATCGCCCTGGTGGACGAACTCTACGACCAGAGGGTGAAGCTCTATCTATCGGCGCAGGTTCCGCTAACCTCGCTCTACCAGGGGGGAACCCTGAATTTTGAAATAAAACGCGCGCTCAGTCGCCTGGTGGAAATGCAGTCCAGAGAGTATTTATTCGCTTAAAGCGGAAACAATTTACTGTTAAGGGCCCCCCAAATCGGGAAAAAATCATAATTATGGGGATAATCGTGATTTTACTGGGTTTCTTTGCAACAGATGTAAGGTATACGATACACTTTTAACCTTACTTCTGGTTAAATTTAGTGGTTATTTGCTAGCCCCGTCATATATTCAGGCCCGCCTGTAGAAATTGTACAGATTTGGAGTTATTTAATGAGTCGCAAAATCGCCACCGCAACAGCCGTCTTTAACGCCTGCGAGCACCTGGAGCTTTCAGCCGCAGAGCACTGGAATCGGGACGATGTGAGAAACCTTGTAGGTGGTGGGGGCTTCAATGTTATAGACCCTCTAATTAAAGCCTGGCGTAAAATTAAACCACTGCGAGAAGTTGCCCCCACTACACCGTCGGAGGTGCTGCACTTTATGGCAGAGAGTATTGAAGCGCACTTGAATAGATTTACCCAGGGAGTGGAAAAGCGAGTAAAGGAACGAGAATCGGTATTCGAAGCAGCCGTCGATGAGCTGTCCGACGCTATTATCGAGTTGGAATCGCAATTGGAGACGTTGGAGAATAACCGTGCGACAGAACTGCTGGATAAGGAGCGGTTGCTGCGCGACAAAAAGTCTAACGAAGTTACAATAGCGGAAAAAAATACCGAAACCGGTAAATTGAAGGCCATCAACAACGAGCTACAAAATCTGATTGATCGGTTACAGGAGGAAAAACAGGAGCTAAAAAACGCTATGAAGGTGATGGAAAAACGCCACCTGGAGAAGATCAATACCCTGCAGCAGCAACACGAAAACAGACTACAGAACTATCGTCGCGAACTGATCGACTCCAATGAGCGTTCGGAAAACCGTTTGTTAAAGCTACTCGACAAGGAGCGCGCAGAAGCCAAGAAAGCCCTCTATCAGCGGGAAGAGCAACTCCACAAGCTGCGCGAGGGCCACCAGGCTCTACGGGAGGAAAATGCCAAATTGACAGCGTCGGCGGCAAAAGCGCAGGAGCAGCACGACGCCACCGTCAATCAGTTGTCCACGCTCAAACAACAATTAGCGCAGAAGGAAAACGAATATAATCGTCTGTTATCCCACTACAAACAACAGCAAAGCGATAGCCACAAAAATGCCAAACTGGACCTCCTCCACGCCCAACTGCTGGATATAAAACGTATTATAGATAATGAGGCCCAGTAACCACTGCGGCCTTGTTATGCAATATCCCGGGAAAGCGCCATTGTGTACCCCCTGCTTTCATCAATCACATAGTCCCTGGAATCGACATTGTCGACATAAACCCATTCGGCACTGGCCTTGTCTGCGCTGAACGTCACTAGCATGAAACCGCGCTGGTAGACATTTGTATACTGTAGGTCATCGACCATTAACGTTAGAAAAGCTTCGATATTCCTGGCCGTGTCTTCATCGAGGCTTAAGACAGACTCCAACCCAGGCGAGGAAACCGATGTTACAGCAAATTCCACGCCAACGGGATTGCCGGCGCTGTCTTTCAGGTTACTACCCCAGGAATTGTGGCTGTCACCGGCCAGCACCACCAGTTTTTTCCCCAGCGACGTCGCCGTTGCCAGTACCACTTCACGCTCGTATACATAGCCATCCCAGGCATCCAGATTCAGTGGCAGGACCGTGGTTACCCGCGCTATCTCCTGTTCGGTCAGGCTGTCATCGCCTTGCAACATACGTATTTTAATACTGCTCAATTCCGCCAGCAGTACCACCAGGTCCTCGGGTGAACTGCCAATCCGCAACAGCAGTTCCGCAGGCAGCAATATAGGGCTCATTAAAACCTGCTGTCCGAGTACTTGCCACTGCGCGGTAGATGCGGCCAGCTGCCCCTGCAACCATTGCAATTGCTCAGCGCCCAAAAGGGTGCGGTTGGTATCCAGCAGCGCTGCGGTAAACCCCTCGAAATCAAACACACCTGTGGTCGGGTCGGTAAAATCAGCGTAATCCAGTTGCTGATTCCGGCCAATAATACGCGTGTCCAGCATATGTAAATCAACCAGGTCACCAAACTTAAAGGAGCGATAGATAATGTCACTGCCCTCAACCAGGGGGCGGACCGGCATCCATTCAAAGTATGCCTGCAACGCCGCCATTTTGCGCTGCTCGAAATCCCCCTCCCCTTCATTGTGATTCGCCGCCCCGTCTGTGTAGGTGTTGTCGGCTACTTCGTGATCGTCCCACACGGCAATAAATGGCGCCAGGGCATGGAGAGCCTGTAGGTCCTGATCGGTGCGGTAAAGGGCGTAGCGTTTGCGGTAATCGGTCAGGTTCAAGCACTCTTCGTCGTTGTCATCGGGCAGAGCGCGTCCTATGGCTTCGGCATTTTCGGTCCCGAACCCGCCCATGCCATATTCATAGATGTAATCCCCCAGATGGAGTACTGCATCGAGATCGGCAATCTTGGCAGCCTCGGCATAGGCATTGAAATGGCCTGAGGGATAATTGGAGCAGGTGACAACGGCGAACTTTATCTTTTCCGGGCTACCCTCGGACAGGGTTTTGGTGATACCCACGGGGGAGTAGCTACCCCCGGATTTAAATCTGTAGTAATAGGTGCTGTTGGCGTTTAAATTCTGTACATCTAATTTGACGGTAAAATCACTTGCGGCGGTAGCGGTCATAACACCGTAATGAGTCAGGTTGACAAAGTCGGCATCCGTTGCCACCTCCCATGTCACGGCCACCTGATCAACATCCTCCACCTGAGGCGTTACGCGAGTCCAAAGAATAACAGAGTCTGTTAAAGGATCCCCACTTGCCACACCATGTAAAAACGCGACATTTTCCCCATTGTTCAATTCACTCTCGGCAAAAGTCTCTACTCCGGTCGAAACGACTGCGACACCCAAACCCAAAGCAGAATATCTCAACAAATCACGACGGCTTATATTTTTCATAACTCTCCTTAGCTTTTCGTACCTAAAAAGTGATTTTTACTTGGGCAGAGATTATTAACTTAATATTGGCGAACAATAAACCGAATATATACCCAAAGCGTTTGAGATTTAGGTCTTCAGAGTGCGTCAATTTTTGTTCCCCCTTTTCTTTTAAGGACAGGGAGAGCGACGACGCCGCATGGTGGGCCCCCCATGTAAGGGCGCTAGCGCCGCGAATGCCTGGAGCGGCTGGACGGAGCGACGCGGCCAGGGGCAAAAAGAGGCGTGCTCTGAAGGCCTAAATCTTAAACGCTTTGGGTATAAAAGCGCTATTCTTCTCTTATTATTTTTAAATCCGCTATTTCAAGACCCCGCCGAAGGGAACCGGTGGCGAGGTATATCTCACGTAGCGACATCAGTAG
>JARROD010000368.1:0-3483 GCA_037384225.1 Exilibacterium sp. | reverse complement strand
AGGCCCCATGTGAGGGCGCTAGCGCCGCGAATGCCTGGAGCGGCTGGACGGAGCAACACGGCCAGGGACAAAAAGGGGCGTGCTCTGCACACCTAAATCTCAAACGCTTTGGGTATAGTATGCAGTAATTAAGCTAAGGCTTTAATTTTATTGATTAATGCGGTGTTCAGTTTTAATGATATTCGATTTTGTCGGGCAAGCTGATTCAGGTAGCCATTGATAAAATCGATCTCTGTTTCTGCGTCTCTCAAGACATCCTGCAACATTGAAGACCGGTTGTTTTTGGTTAAGTCGGCGACTTGCTCAATTTTCTCCTGAATAGCATCTTTTGTTAGCCCGGGCAGGAGCATGGGAAACAATAGTGAAATTTCATCAAAGAGGGTCTGCGCTTCAGGTGTTAACTTGTTACCCTTTAGAATGCTTCCATTGGTTTTTCCTGAAAGGGCGGTTAAGGGATTTATTATCGCGTTGACGATTAGCTTTAGGTTCATCTGCGCCTGATGTGACGGATTCCAGGTTACCGGCGGTAACGCACTATTGAGCAATCCAATCACAGACTCCAGATTGGCTGGGGGAAGCTGGCTGCCATCACCAATTTGGCATATACCGAGCCCAGCGTGGATGATTTGCTTATCCTCAAGGTAAACACCGTGAGTGACATAGGCGTGATAAACCGGCCATCCGGGTAAAATTTTGGCGCAAATGTCTGTGAGTCCCATGCCATTCATCATTAGAATGATCGGACACTTTTTCGCCTTGGTGTTGACCAATTCCTGACAGGCTGGCGCTAGCTGGTGAGCTTTAACACAAATTAAGATCAAATCGCAGTCTTGCCAGTCTCCGAATGTGCAATAACGAAAATCCAGAGAGCGATTAAACTGCGCTGATTTCAACTCCAATAGACGCGGAACTTGGGATTTTTTTGTGTAAAACCTGAGCGGCGAGTCTTGACTGATTAGATAGCTCGCCCACAAATGGCCCATTGCGCCGGCGCCGATAATGTTTGTCCTAAGTTTTTGCATCTAAAGCGATGATTCGGTTCAACAAGTGTTTAAGTGTACTCTGCTGGAAGGAGATGAGTCGAGAGATATCGAGTTTTCCGCCAATGACTCAGTATAAGCGCTTGCAGCATACCTACACCACTTCCTGGTCTATAAATCGCTGTTCGCGCCGAATCGCAGGTAACAGGTCCGCGTCGGCATAATCGCAGCCGGTCCAGCCAGGATCCGTCTGCTCCGTGCGCGCACTGAGAGAGGGACTGTGGCCCGCACCTGCGCCCAGCAGTGTTAACATAGGCGCATATCCCGGCGGCCAGGCACCTATATCCGCAAAACGCTGCCGCAGTGCTTTCAATATCCCTATGCCGGCAAAGTCCAGGTCGCCCCAAAACCACAGCGGCCCCGGTGCGGCGCATTCAGTAAACCACCACTGCTGAAACCCTTGCTGTGCCGCCTTATCGCTGAGTGAGTGATAGTGTAAACTGGCGCCGTCTCTGTCTCTGATCCGCTGCGCGCTGCCGCGAAAACCTGCGGAAAAAACCAGCGCCAGGGATTGCGCAGATTCTGGCATACCCTGTACTGCTCTTAAATAAGTGTCCTGATTTTCGATAAACAGCACACCGGAAATAACAGCCGGCAGGTAAACATGAACAATCACCGGTCGGGCGCTTAACCGCAGTTCGGGATATAGTGCCCGGAGCAATTCCTCACGCGCATCCAGCAATTTCGAGTGTCCCCAGAAACAGCGCGCGCTCAATTGCCGTAGGGTCAAACCCTCGTCGGCATACCGCGCTATGCCCGCAAACGCCTCCACCACTTGAGCGGCGGTTTTACCTTCGACGCGCAGCGGTCGCCGTATCAGTTCACTGCCCTGATTTGCGAACAACGTGACCCGCGCCTCGACCGCCCTGCCCCACTCCTCGTGATAGGGCTCCTCGGCGGGGCGGTTCAGCCACCGCCTCAGCAATGCTTCCGCGTCGTCCACCAATTCCAGTCTGGCGCCGGCGTATTCGGGATCGTAGATACCGCGCCTACGGTTGAGTTTGATGGTCAAGACTGTATCGCGCAGCGATTGGATAAAATACCACTGCCGATAAGACGCCTCATCATTGCGATACAGACACGGATGATCCCTGGCATTGAGTTTTAAACTCGCAGGCCGCCGCCGCTGAGCGGCACTTTTTTGCTTCAACTTATCGAGAAGCCTGTGCAGTATGGCAGTAATTTCTCGCTCACCCTCCAGCCATATGGGTTTTTCTTTGATTGACATGGCATTCAATTCTCTAAATTGCATCGTCATCTACCGATGCATATCTTTATATCGGATAGAGGGTTACATTATACCCATGGTGTTAAGGAACGGAATTTTTGGAAGACAATAAATATTTCATTATTTATAGTGAAAGTATCCAATTTTAGTCGCCCGCATTTGGGACCGTAGTGTAGGTGCGAAGCACCTGAACGGAGGTCCCAGGCCACGTATTGGGCGTACAACATGCGCTTGTTATGGCGTGACTACATCTTTTTCGCTTTGAACCATGATTCATCGCCACAGTGAATGTAGAGCATACCGTATATTTCTTTATTTCTTTCTATTACAACCCAGCCTCGCCCACTAACAGAGTCATCTTCGTTGTCACCTTCCCACGAAAATTCAATTTTGGAATTTGGCTCATTTGAGAATCTATAATCAATTGCACCCTTGACTGTACCAAACACAAAATCACCCAAATCATCTTTATCAAATTGGATGAAACCCGGTTCTACGAGATCAATGTAATCTTGATCCCATTGCTCCATTTCAATTATCTTCCATTTTCCTAAAATTTCTTTCATAGAACGCTCTTCCTGTTTTCTATTTGGCCTCCAGAGCATGCCCCTTTTTGCCCCTGGCCACGAGTTGCACGTTTGGTTATGCAACACTCAGGGGTTTGATACGGGCGACATCATCTTTAATTGACTGAGCTGCGACCCAAAGATCAACCGACCTCTGTGCATTGAGCCAAAACTCGGGAGAATTACCAAACAAGCGAGCGAGCCGCAACGCCATCTCAGGACTGACAGCCCGACACTCTCTCAACAACTCATTCACTGACTGCCGGGATACACCCAAGGCTTCAGCCAATCCTGTCACCGTTAAACCGTAATCCGGTAAAAAATCTTCGCGTAACATCGCTCCCGGATGTGTGGGTTTACGTTTCATTTCAGTTGTATTTGGTATAGCCATGTACGTTACCTCTCTCAATGGTAGTCGCAGACCTCAACGTCATAGGCATCACCATCTTCAAACCTGAAACAAATACGCCACTGATCGTTGATAGATATCGCATATTACCCCTTACGATCACCCGAAAGGGCATGAAGCCGGTTGCCTGGAGGGACTTTCAAATCATTCAGTTCTGCAGCCAAATCAACATACTCCAATTTCCGAGCCGCTCTCGATTCAACATCAGATGGAAATCTCTTTGACTTCCCCCTGGTATAT
>JARROD010000367.1:0-5993 GCA_037384225.1 Exilibacterium sp. | reverse complement strand
TAAGAAATAAATAGAGAAGAAGTATTGGGGTCTGTAAAGGTAACTTCTCAATAAGCCGGGGTATTTGTGCCTTCGATCCAGCGACCATCCGGAGGTAGTTGGCCCAGACACGCCGGCAAGTACATCCGTGTAGGCTTGGGCTCGGCATCCATGCCTCCGACAGTCTGGGCCAACTACCGCCGGACGTCCGTCTGACACTGTGCCTGCCCCGACTCATTGAGACCTGTAAAGAAATAACTTTACATTCTCGGTGTTCCATCGCCCGTCTGGCAAGGCGCTTGAGCGAAGGCTTTTCTATTCACCACAAGCAGATATTGCTGGCCAGAGAAGTCGCGGAGACACCCTTGGGCAACGTGGATTTTGTTTATCGCAACGAGCGTAATTCCAATGTGTTTTTTAAAGGATGATATCCAGTACCACCACTGAGCGTACCACCCAGCGCCTGGCCCTGTTTGTTGTGTGCATGGGATCGTTTTTGTCCCCTTTGAACCTGTCGGCGGTGAATGTCGCCGTTCCCAGTATGGCGTCTGCGCTGCAGGCCGACGCTGTATTGGTAAGCTGGATGCCGACAGCCTTTCTGTTGAGCAATGTCGCGCTTATGCTTCCCGCCGGTAAACTGGCCGATAATTTTGGTCGCAAACGACTTTATGTGCTCGGTTTGATCATCAGTTCCTGCGCGTCATTGGGGGCGTTTTTTGCCAACAGCATCGAGTGGGTTCTGTTTTTTCGATTAATCCAAGGGGGTGGTTCGGCGATGTATTTCGGCACCGGCCTGGCCATTTTGACCTCGGTGTTTCCCGCGGATAAACGGGGCCTGCCTCTGGGGGTGAATGTGACCAGTGTTTATATCGGCCTCAGCGTCGCGCCGGCGTTGGGCGGTCTGATGACGGAAACCTTTGGCTGGCGATCGGTATTTTTACTGCCGATTCCCCTGGCTGCGCTATTGGTGGGTGTGATTCTATATTGTTTAAAGGGGGAATGGCGCAAGGATACCTACTCTCCCTTCGACTGGACCGGCGCGGTTATCTTCGCCGGCTGGACGCTGGCACTGGTGGTCGGACTCGCGGGGTTGCCGCGCTGGCCCAATGTTCTGATACTGCTGTTGGCGCTGGGCCTGTTTGCATTGTTCATCTGGCATCAATCGCGGCACAGCGAACCCTTGATTCGGGTGCAGCTGTTTCGTGGCAACCGGCCGTTTTCATTTTCACTGGCGTCGTCGTCACTGATGTACGCCAGCAATTACCCGCTTGCGTTTTTGTTGAGTCTGTACCTGCAATATGTGAGGGGGCTGAGTCCACTGGACGCCGGCCGGGTGATTCTGGTACAGGCAGTGGCCATGGCGTTACTTGCACCCTTTGCCGGCAAACTCTCCGATCGCATTGAACCGCGGGTTATCTCCACCGCCGGCTGTCTGGCGGTCGCCACGGGGTTCGCGCTACTGAGTCAACTCGGGTTTGATACATCGCCCGGATATATTGGTTTTGCGTTGTTTTTTATCGGCATGGGCTTTGGATTGTTTTCCTCTCCCAACCACAACGCCGTCATGAGTTCGGTCAGTCCCACGGAAGTGGGGGTTGCCGCCGCGACGATCAATCTGGCCCGCGTTTCCGGTAATCTGGTGGGGATCAGCCTGGTAAACCTGTTGGTACATCATTACCTGGGGGATCGGCAGATAACGCCGGATCAGCATGGCTCATTGTTGTCGATGGTAAATGTGGCGCTCAGGCTGGCGTTTGGTATTGTGGTGGTGGCGGTGCTTTTGTCGGCATGGCGGGGGCGTATACGCGGTCGCACACTTTCTTTTTGAAAAATGTGTGCTAGGTTTACCCTTAGGGACGTGCACGAAATAACGTCCCTTAAAAATATCCGTTAAAGGAATAACACTGTGCACAGCTATCAAGTCTACGGGCTCAAAGTGCGTTCCGAGTTGAATTGCCCCGAGCTATTGCGGGCGTCTTTTCCCATCCCGGATATCGATGTCAGATTTGAGCCTGTTTCGGAGCAATTGCAAAACTGTATTTTCTCGTGCAGCAACTTCGATGCGGGTGAAGCTGCGATTTTACTGAGGGTACCCCGGGTGGGGCGTTTTCTGATTGAATGCGGCCGGCGTATACGTATCCAGCCCGAAGCCGGTGTTGAGCAAACGAAACTGCGTTTGTTTTTATTGGGCAGTTGTCTGGGCGCCATTCTCCATCAGCGGGGGATTACGCCGCTTCATGCGAGCGCTGTCAGTTGCGGCGCCGGCGCCATTGTGGTTTGCGGTCGCTCCGGTGCGGGCAAGTCGACGACAGCCGCCGCGCTTGCGGCCCGGGGGTTTGGGATTTTAGCGGACGATATTTCGGCCCTCAGCATTCGCCACCGGGACGTGTTGCTTGCACCCGGCTATCCGCAAATGAAACTGTGGCAAAATTCCATGGAATACTTCCGGTTGCCCTGCCGGGACAATGAGCAGGTGCGGCCGGGGGTGGCCAAACACGCCGTGCGGCTGGAGAAGGATTTTGACATCGACGCCAAACCCGTACGGGCCTTTTTTTGGCTCAATAAGCATGGCAATGGCGCGGCGGCCGTTCGGGAATTGAAGGGATGTGCGTGTTTTCAAGCCATTCGGAAAAATATCTATCGAAAACGTTACAATGTCCCGGCCCGCAAACAACGTTACTTTCATCAATGTCGGCGGCTCGCCGAACGGGCCAGGGTTTTCGAGTTGACGCGGCCCGAATGTGGCAACAGCATCGAAGCCGTCGCCGATCTTGTGGAGACCTTGAGTCAATAAGGGTAGTTAACAATGGGGGAAAACCTATCTCTGTCGAAATTACACTTTCGGACCGTCACGGATACGGACAGGGATTTTTTACTGGAATTGTACGCTTCCACCAGGGCATCGGAGCTGTCGCAGACCTCTTGGGACGAGCGGCAAATTAACGCATTTATAGAGATGCAGTTTCGAGCCCAGGACATCCACTACAGGAACCATTATCAAGGTGCGCTTTTTCAAATAGTGGAACTAAACGCTCAGGCAATTGGCCGATACTATCTGCACGAAACGGAACAGGACGTTCGTATCATGGAAATCACACTATTACCGGATAAACGCGGTGGGGGCATTGGCAGATCCCTATTGCAAAGAGAAATCCAGATTGCCCATACTAATGGCAAAACCCTGTCGCTTCACGTCGAGTGTTTTAATCCCGCTATGCGCTTGTTTGAACGTCTGGGCTTTCGAACAAAAATGCCTGGGCAGGTTTACCACTACATGGAATGTGAACCGGAAAATTTTTTTAACCTTCGCGGCGGTTAAACACCGCCTCATAGATAAACTTTCCGTCTTCCTGAGCGACGGGAACGACAAAAATGTTGAGCTGGCCCAGGGTGTCGTTGCGCATGGATAACGTCTGTTGGGGAACGGGCTGGCTTTTGTCTTCGGAACCGTCCGACGTGAACAATAGGGCAAACCGCTCCTCGAATTGTTTTGCGTTTACTGTCATGGAACTTGTCCCTCTGCGTTATTGCGTGCATGTTCCTTAGCTGCGGGGCGGAAACAGTCCGTCCAGGGCGATACAAAACGGAACCGCCAAATAAGGTTGTCTGTTTTCATGTGCCTGATTGCCGCCCGTATAGCTCAATGCACTACTATTCAGGGGCTCCAAACTAGTGGCATCGGGAGATTCTTTGTACTCCTTGATACCGGGAGCGTTGGCAATAAAATTATTGGTGCCCTTTGTCTGCTCGCCCGCTTTGTTGACAACGGTGGCTGTGTGGTTGTGGCTGGGCAGATTGTGTTGCTCCAATACAATCCCGCTCACCCCCGATTGCTCGCTCAATTGGTGGTAACTCAAGCCGGGGCCTCTTCCGCTGTGCATGGGGCTGCGTCCCCGCAGATCGGGTACCGCCATTGTATTGACACCGTCGCCACCATAGATATTGCTTATTATCGCAAACAACATCGGGTTTTGAGCGATAGGAAGAATTTCCCCGTCGCAGTATGCCCAATTCCTCGGGGCGAACTGATAGGGAAGCATGCGAATTTCACCAATAAATGGTTCAGCCATGGGGTAACTCCTTATTTGTTAACTGCGGGGCGGGTAGGGGCCGGTCACGCACATGATAAAATTGAGACACAGGTAGGGCATCATATTGTAATGGCTTTCGCTCCCTCCTGTATTGCTGACAACATCATCCGGGAGTGAAGTCAATGCTGTAGTGTCACTGCCATTGTTGTAAAAAGGCGAAACCGCTTGTGCGGGCAGGTTGTTGAGCGGCGTTTCACTCATTGCATTGTTAAGGGTCGCCTGCATGATATGATTGTGAGGTGGCATTTGCTTTTCCGTGACGGTAGCCAGTTCCTGGCCGCTACGCTGGCCGAGAGGGCGAGGTGAAAGTCCGGGCCCGTCACCAAAGTGCATCGGCAGGCGCCCGCGCAGGTCGGGCAGTGCGAATGTGGTTCTGCCATCGCCGCCGTAATAGGTTGACAGCAATGAATACAATGCCTGATAGGAAGCGATAGCCAGCAATTGTCCATCGCAAAATGCCCAGTTGTGTGGCGCGTAGTTGCCGGCGAAAATTTTGATTTCGCCCATGTAGGGGTCTGCCATACAGCCTCCTTTATTGCTTTTCGCAAAGCGTTAGTTTCTTGGTGGGAATTCTCCCGCAGTGGCAATACAAAAGTTGGTCGCCAGGTAGGGTTGCATATTATTGTGCGGTTCTCCTCCCCCGGCATTTATACTTGTGTTCTGATTCATGGGTGTGAGGTTAGTGGCATCTCCATAGAGATTGGCATCGCTGATGGCGAGACTCCTGGTGCCCTTAGATCCCGGCGAAGGACGGTCAGCGCTTTCATTGGATGCTTTAAAATCGTGATTATGTCGCGGCAACTCCTGAGCGGTAAGGGTGACAGTCTCCACGCCGCCCTTGTTTCCTACTTCATACAGGTCCTGTCCCAAATTTCCAATTTGTACGGGCACCCGGCCGCGAAAGTCGGGAAGGGCAAAATTTGTATTGCCATTGCCGCCGAAAGATGTACCAAGCAACGCAAATAACGCTGGGTTTTGTGTAGTTGCAACCAGGGCTCCATTGCAGTTGGCCCAACCTCTGGGGGCAAAGTTAAAACCGAAGAGGCGGATTTCACCCAGGAAAGGATCGCTCATACAGATTACCCCTTTTTCTACTTTCACAGAAATTATTTGATTCCAGGTTAAAGACTTTTGTATTTAGCTAAAAAACCTTTACCTGAAAATGCTTTTCAATCCGAGACATCAAAATAAGCTTCTACGATGGCGCTGAAGTGGGGGTTGCGTCGGGATCGAATTCAATAGGCGTATTATTCGGTTTTCCACTAGTCTCGTGCATGGCAAGTACTTTGAGTTGTGGTTTGTGCCAAACAGCTTTCGAAGCCGTGGCCTCGTCGTTCTGGGAGTAATGGTCCATTATTGGTTTCCTAAATAAGCAGAAAGCGGTTCATATCCATATTGGTATTCACCGGAAAATTAACCTGATGTTTCCAGCTACGCTGATACTTTGCACAATACTGTTTTCACTGATTGTTTCTAAAGAATTAGTGAAATGGTTAAAAAATAGCATGGTGATTAATTTAAAAAACTGAGCGGGAATAAAAACAGGCATGTTAGTGGGGTTTGAGTAGATGGGATTGGTTGGGTGTTTAGTGTAGTGTCATTAAGGGCCGTGGACGAAATAACGTTCGGTTTTTATGCGCGACGTTAAAGTATAAGAGAAAATTATGTTGAGAGTCGCAGATAGAGAAATGTTTTTTAGAATAGATGTATCCAAGGTAATTTTTTATTGCTATAACAAACTATACCTAAATCTCAAACGCTTTGGGTATATACCTAAGTTTTTAAACGCTTTGGGTATATAATTTAAAAGAAAAGTACATTAAAATTGAGGTGTTAAAAATTCGGCCTCGTTCATCGTTTCGCTCGGATCGATTGGGATCGGATCGACTGGCTCCTTGGGTGGACGAAATGATAAGCAAGGCC
>JARROD010000366.1:1397-4906 GCA_037384225.1 Exilibacterium sp. | reverse complement strand
TATGCGCCAAATAACTTCTATAATGTACTACCGGCTTCGGTGCTTAACCGGTATGCCTCCCGCACACAGGAGCCTGAAGATTTCGCCATTTTGTTACCAGCGGGAGCTATTTCATCCATTATTCTTAATACATATATTCTTAATACATAAAATTTATATCGTTAATTAAATTTTATAGCAATAAGTTTGGTGCAATTGATGTATGAGTGTCACTAAACAATTCAGACTCAACAAACTCAGTTTGATCAGTCTGTCCGTAATTGCGGTTCTATACCTCCCGCCTGTGTGGTGCCAGGAGAGCGATTTGACCCAGTCGGCATCACTCAGCGAGATCGTTATCGAGCCGGGCTATCGCACTTCTCTGATGCAAGCCAGGGATTTAAAGCTCAGTGCGGTCGGTGCCCGCGATAGTATCATCGCAGAAGACATTGCGGACTTCCCGGATCTGAACCTTGCCGAATCCCTGCAACGGATTCCGGGTGTGGCCATTACCCGCGAAGGCGGCGAGGGCAGGCAGATTTCTCTGCGTGGTCTCGGACCGGATTTCACCAACGTCGAACTCAATGGCATGCAGGTGCTGGGCAACTCTTCCTCTTCCATGGACAGCCGCGATGGCGCCAGCCGCACTCGCGCCTTCGACTTCAATATTTTTGCCTCGGAACTGTTCAATCGTGTCGATGTGTATAAATCCTATTCCGCCAATCTCGATGAAGGAGGCATAGGCGGTACGGTGAGACTTTTTACCGCCAAGCCCTTTGACGATAAAAGATTTAACGCTGTCTTAACCGCGCAACTGGGAAGCAACGAATACACTGACGATGCCAGCCCCCGCCTCGCCGCCCTGATCTCCAACACCTGGGACGATCGCTTTGGCGCCCTGGCCTCTGTGGCCTACAGCAAGCGCGACACCATCGAGCGCGGCTATAACACCTTCCGCTGGCGGCAGCGCACAGCCACCAACAGTGACCCGTTAAATCCACAGTACAGCGCCGACCTGGACCCTTCCGTGCAACAGTTGCTGGAAAACGGTGAAGTGTGGTTCGCCCGCGGTAACCGCTACTCCGTGTGGGAAAATGAGCAGGAACGTCTGGGCATTACCACCGCGCTGCAGTTTCGCCCGAGCGGTCGCCTGTCGTTTGATGTCGATATGCTCTACGGGGAACTGAACAATTCACGCCGCGAACTGCATCTGGCGACCGAGGGTAGCGGCAGCACGGCCCTCGGATTTATCGAGGATCTCGACGTGGTGAACAATAACGGCGATCACCAGGCCGTTTACGGTGAGTTCTCCAATACGCCCATGGTGACAGAAACTCGCCTCGACGAGGCCGATACCACTTTCACGCAGCTCGTTCTCAGCGGTGCCTGGAAACTGAACAAGCGTATTAATATAAAGGGGCTGATAGGTACGGAAAAGTCGGAGTACGAGCAACCCGTCAGCGATAAAGTCTACTTCGAAACCGCCGCTGACGTGAACCTGATCACCGACTTCAAAGGCGATGCGTTTTACGCCGTCAACACCTACGGCTTCGACCCCGCCGATATCGATAACTGGCAGGTGCGGGAACTGGATTTCAGGGAGGACTATATCACCAGTGAGTTCGACAACATCAAAGTCGATGTCGAAGTCGAGATCAATGAACTGTCCAGGTTTTTAGTCGGCGCCTCGTATAAAGTTTTTGAAAACTCGGGCAGGATTTTGCTGGATGACAACTATCTCAGCGATCCCAGCCAGATCACTCCGCTCAACAACGGCGTGATCACTATCGGCGACTACGCATCGGTTTACAGCGATCACCCGGACGCCGACTGGTTGGTGGCGGATGTTGATGCGGCCCACGACTTTTACGGATTGAGCGGTAATTTGACCCACGACAATCTGAGTGCCGGCACGGAGTATTTTATCGAGGAGGATACCCGGGCCGTCTATCTGCAATATGAATGGGAAAGGGAACTGGCCGGCAAACCGCTGCGTGGCAATTTCGGCCTGCGCTATTACGATACCGAAATCGCCGTCAAAGGCACCCTGGTCGTCGGCAATATTTCACAAACCCACGATTACGACGGTGTGTTGCCGGCGCTGAATCTGGCCTGGGATCTGACCGATGAATTCATCTGGCGGGCAAGCGTCAGTGAAAACCTCACCCGTCCCAGCCTGAATTCGCTGTCGATTGCCGGACGGGTTTTCCCGCTTACCGACGCTTCCAATACCGTGCCGCGCGTAATCGCAGGTAATCCGGCGTTGAAACCTTTTGAGTCGTTCAATATGGAAACCTCGCTCGAATGGTATTTTGACCATGTGGGTTTTGTCACGCTCGGCGTTTTCTACAAGGAGATTGAAAACTATATTATCAACCAGACCGAGATCGTCCCCTATGGCGAAACCGGGTTCCCCCTGGATCTGCTGTTGGCGGGACAGGACGAAAATACGCTGTTTGAATATATCGCTCCAGTCAATACCGACAAAACCAAGTTTAAAGGACTGGAAATGTCATTTCAGCGCGACTTCGATTTTCTGCCTGTGCCCTTCAACGCCTTGGGGATCATTGCCAATTATACCTACGCTGACGGCGAAGCCCGGTATCGCAATGTGCAAAACAGCGGTTTAGATCAGGTCAAGCGTTTTCCGGGGCTGTCGGAGCACTCAGGCAACCTCACATTCTATTATGAATCCGATAACTGGGGCGCCCGAATTGCGACGGCCTACCGTTCCGAATATATCTCCAATGTCGAGGGGGGACTCGCCGATGAGGATGAGCGCGGTTTCCACTCCACCACACATGTGGATTTTTCAGCGTTCTATCAGTTGAGTGAAAATGTGAAATTGACACTGGAGGGTATCAATCTCACCGACGAGAGAGAGGAGCAATACAGCGACTCCAGTGATCGCGCTTACAATACCACCAGCAGCGGCAAATCATTCTATTTGGGGTTGAGCTATAGATTTTAAGCATTTGCGCTCAACAACAATCGCGCCAGGTATGGCCAACCACATACCCCCACAGGGTTTGCAAATATCGTATCAAAATGCGGAATAACCGAAATCAGAGCGTATTGATTTGCTATTTGAGTGCCTATTTTGTGCGCCAAATGGAAAGATATTTCTTTTTTAGCAATAATATAGAAAATTTATGCAACGATAGAGTATACTCTGCCTGCCAGAACGCTCACCTGGCAAACGGACTTGACCTTGTCCATCGTTTCGTCCTCCAAAGGTGCCAACCGATCCTGTCAGAGGAGATGCAGTCCCTCCAGAGGTACGCCGTAAACCCCCTCGGGGGGCCAGCCCGCAATTGTAGATTGCGGGCGTTCGGCTACGTGCAAAGCGATGAACGAGGCCACGGAATTCAATAGTGTTCATGGTTTAATCGTGCTTTTCTGAAACAATATTTTCCCACTATATGTTGACAATTTTTCTAATGAGTGAGAGTTTTTCTGCCGGGTGTTTTGTGATTTTCCCAAAAAACATAAATAACTATTTAATACTATAAACATAAGATAAAAAGGGT
>JARROD010000366.1:0-1351 GCA_037384225.1 Exilibacterium sp. | reverse complement strand
TGCGAGAACCGTACAAAAGGTGGATGCGTGGCAGTTTGACTTGCCCGCGGCTAACGATAATAGAGTTGCCTATTATGCGTTTGATGCCACTACGGTAGGTCAGGATAAGCTACGCCTTACTGACTTTACCGATAATGCAAATATAGTGGTCGTGTTTGAAGGAACGCTGTGGGAACTGGCGGATCCGGCCCACTATGGCAGTCCTGATTCTTATATACTTAATATCGATGGGGGGCCGTATTCTCGGTATGAGCAAATTTTGGACGATATCCAAATATTGCGGCAACGAGGTGTTAAGGTTTTAATGAATCTGGATGACACGCGGGCTTGGAGCACAGCGACACCTTTTACCACATGGGATGGAATCAAATATAACTACCAGCAATTTGCCAAATTTGTCTATGACAGTGTTCTCGCCGCGGGCTTTGATGGAGTTTCACTCGACGTAGAACACGGCGCTGTAGATAACAGCCATTACAGGAATTTAATTAAAGAGTTGGGTAATTATTTTGGCCCCTTGTCTTTCAATGCCAGCTCCATGATTTATACCGGCGCTATTTATTCGAGAGGCGCGCCGGGCCCGATTTTTAGAGAGCCTGAATTAAGCCAATACTTAAATTTTGTAATGGATATAGCCTACTTTCAGAATGATACTTACCGCTTTAATTACTGGGCCAACACCTTAGGCAATGCCAAAGTGATGATCGGTATGTCTCACCAAATGGACAGCTATAGCCGTGCAGTTGCCCATGCCCAGTGGCACCCAAGCCCTGACAAAGCCGGTATTATGGTATTTGCGGGAAATGTAAGAAAACAATATACCGACGGCATCTTTACCGCTTTACAAGGGGATTGTGCGCCTAGTGAACTGACACCCTACGTGAATGTAAACAACGGAGGTTGGGCGCAAACCTACAAGGCATCGTTGAATCCGGGCGGTACCGTGGTGTTGGGGCCGGGACCCAATTCGGGTTCGTGGCGTTGGGTCGGGCCGAATAATTACTCAGCATCGATTCGCGAAATAAGCCTCAGTAACATCTCGCCATCCCAGTCAGGTACATATATCGCTACACAAGTAAATGACTGTGGAGGAGAGAACAGTGTAAGTTTTACGATTACTGTTCAGTAGCAGTTATAAAAGGGGAGGGGAGGCATCCGACTGGCTAGACGCAAAATCTTTAGGCTTGGTAGGCCCGGTCGAGATTTTGCAACTACGCCAGACGGGATGCAACGATAGGGTGAATTAAGGTGGATTTACGTAAACAATCAGTGAAAAACCTGCAGTTGTCTTTTTATGTGGCGATTTTTATTGGAGGCATTCTCTTTTTCCGTGCGTCTGAATTTTCAGGGG
>JARROD010000365.1:0-3512 GCA_037384225.1 Exilibacterium sp. | reverse complement strand
TGATAAAATTCAATAGCTTATTCATTACTGCATTTCATTTTTTTAATGAAGTCCATTTCATTACCACACGTCCATGATAGGTGATTAACTTTAAAAAAGTGCCAACCGATTCGGTTCAGGTAGACGATACGTTAGGGCCGGCTATTTATGCAACGATGGAGCTTAGGAACGGGCACGGAATAACTTCCCCTTTAAAACCGAAAACGGGAAGTTATTCCGTGCCCGTTACTAACTATTGCCAGGCTATTATTACCGACTCAACTCATCACGACTACTCCTACTTTCGACTACGACCATCGTCTCATAGAGACGGCTACCTGCACGTTTTACAACCAACCCTGAACGCCTATGATTTCAGCCTTTTTAACCCCAGCGCTCTGAGAATATATTTTTCGTACACAGGCTCCGTATACCCCTTTTTCATCTTGCGAAGGAAATACTTCTCAAAAGCCAGTTTCGAATAATGCACCCACTTACCTTTTTTGAACCAAGTAACATTGCGCGGCGGTAGCTGCGGAATCGCCACAAAAGCGGCTCCCGTATCCCCCATATCTGCCAGGCAAATTGCACTCCAGGATCCCTTATGCACCAAAGCTTTCCCCGCCAAATCATACACTATATTACCGACAATAGCCGTGATCATCGACTCAATCATATAACCCGTCTTCGGCGCTCCCACCGGCACCGGCGTCTGCTCCACGGGAGGAATCGCAATACACACCCCCGCCGAGTAAATATTATGACGGCTGCGCAACTCCGATTCCAACAACATTTTCGAGTCGCCCACGCCACTCAGTCCCAGGTGGCCAATATAGGGCTCCAGTGTAGCAAAAGTGATAGGCACCCGATCGCGCATCCAGCGCTTTCGCAGCTCAGCGTCCAATATCAGCGCGTATTCGTAGGCCGGCCATACCTCCTGTGCCGGCCCCAACGATAACAATGTGTGCCATAACCTAGCTCCTAATCGTTTGCCCAGATCCCGAAATCCGCTCTGTGCCCCGATCTGAAACAATGCATTCCTTTTTCAAGCCGAGCTTATCCAACAGCCACATCATCGGGCACCAGTGGCTAAACGCTGATTGAATTAAGTTGAGCGCGACAAACGCCGTAAATGCAAAAAACCAGGGATTGATGTAATAGCCGAGAACAACACTGGCCAGTACAAAAACACCCGCCACCAGTCGCAAACCTTCATTGATTGTCATGCTGGCTTTCTCCTCTACAGATTTGTTTTAAAAGCTGTAACGCATACGCACATACACGTTACTATCCTGCTCGAATTTGCCCAAAAACGTATAGGGGCGTTCGGCATCGAAAATATTGAACCCGGCGGCAAAGGACAAGGTGTCACTGTGTCGGTACTCGACTTGCGGCATCGCCAGGGTGTCGTTCTCATCCGGTGAGTGGAATGCGAACAATGACCACTTCAATTTATCGTTCAGCATTCTGTAGGTTAGGCGCGCGGTAAGGGTATGCCGGCGTTCGCTCTGTTCGAACCGGGGCGCCGCGGAGGCGGCGATAAGCCGGTCGTAGTCAGCCGTCCATTCCAGATAATATTGCAGCCCGAGTGTCAGGTTGGCGATCAATTCCCGCTCGTACCCGGTCAGGAAACGGTATTCGGAATTGGAAACCCGTGGATCATCGCCATCGGAATCTTCGCGCGAATCGCGCCAGGCAAATTCCAGGTTGGCAATCCCCCCGGCTAGAGTGCCACGGGCACTGGCGCCGTAAACATTGAGTCTGGGAAAATAGGGCCGGCCGCTGGCGGGGTCGGCTCCGCGCGGCTGCTTGAAGTACCCGCGGTAGCCATACAGCGCCAGTTCATAAGCGCCGACATTTTTAAACAGCCGCAGGGCAAACTCACCATCGCCGAGGCTGCTGCCGGGCCGCTGCCCTTTGAATACCGGCGGGGCAGCGACAACGTCGGCCACCACCGGATTAAAGTAGCTGAACCGCTCGCCATTAATATAAGTGTCCGGGTCAAATTCCGGTGTCCAGACGACGTCGAGATTTAAGTGCTGATTAAACCAGGTTATTTTCAAGGCGTCGGAAGGGGCTTTCAGATATTCGAGATCGCGACCGTTGAAAAACGACGTCCAGTCCTTGGGAAACATATCGTTGAGAAAAACCAGATCGCCCGTGCCCCAGGTCAGTATCTGCCGCCCGGCGCGCAGATCCATGTCGCCGACGCTGTAAAGCAGATACGCTTCGCGCAGGGCAAGTTCATTGTCGTCGAGTACCCGGTCACTGAGCAGATCCACCTTCACGCTCGCAAACAGATCGCCAAAATAGCGTGAGGTTTCAAGCCGACCGCGAAACTCCTGCAGGGTGGCATCCCGGCCCACAGCATCGTTGTTGTCAGTAAACTCACCGTAACCGAGTTCAGCAAATCCGTGCAGCTCCCAACCGCCGCTATTCCAGTTTTCGCTGCCGCTGTCCCAATCATCACTTTCCCAATTACGACTGTCCCAGCCTTCATCCTGCGCCTGGGCAGCGCACAGGGAAACGGCACCTGCCAGTGCCAGCGCGGCAAAGACCTTGTGTAAAGTTTCCATAGCGATTTATTTCCTGCCCGTGGTAAACCATTCCCGCGGTGGATTGCGCAGTGAGCGCTCGCTGAAAACATCCGCCGGCACACCGAGATCGTATTTGATAAAACGCATTTCATTGATGGTATAGCCACCGCTGTTCAGGTCGCTGACCCGCATTTTGGTAGCGGTGGCATGACCCTGTATGTTTTCGATCGCCAGCGCCTCAACCCGCCGGTAGATATTACCGGCGTCATCCCGGTACTCGGTTTTCACCGGCATAAAGTTTTGCTTGTCGATCCACACGGTATACTGCGCAAATTCCACCGTGTTTTTATCTTTGGGTATGTTGCGAACCACATAGTATTGTTCAGTGGTATCGATCAGTTCGTGAATGTCCTCGGCCGGATTGCGACCCGATACGTCTTCGTAATAGAAATGGGAACCGACAAAACTGGTGCGCTTGTCGCCGGCGGCGATGCGTTTGACCAGATCCAGTCCAGGCAAGTACAGCCAGCGGTCATCGTCGCGGTCAACGTGCTTTTCCACTCTGAACACCGTGCGCCGGACATCGGAGGGGCGGCTGAACAGTACCATAAACTGCTGGTCGCCAGCGTCGCTGATATCGCGCCGCAGAATAGTGAACTGCCGCAGGTGCCGGCGCTGCTGTGCGTCAACGATGGTCATGCGCGTTTCCGCGCGCCCATCGTCGCCGGCATAAAACGCCGCGCGGTTGGCTTTATCGACAATGATATTGACGTCGTTCAAATCGGCCGCCGCCATGTCCACACTGACGAACAGCGCCAACAGACCGGAGGCAAAGGTAAAAAGTCCATATGGTGACAATGTATTCGGTCTCATAATTATTCACTCCTGTTTGAATGTTTCTAGCGTAACGTCTCAATACCCCCTCCTCACCTGGGGCCTGCCATGCAGCGTCGTCGCGCCCCTGTTGTTAAAGGAAGGGGGAACAAAAATTGACGC
>JARROD010000364.1:0-8805 GCA_037384225.1 Exilibacterium sp. | reverse complement strand
AGAAAACGAACGCCAATATCTACTGGACGCGCCGATAATCCACGCCTGTATGAGCGGCGACATCTGTATCGAAGACTATGTCGCTTTTCTGGCCCAGGCCTATCTACACGTCAAACACACCACACCGCTGTTAATGGCGGTGGGCGCGCGGCTGCCGGAGGAAAAAGAATGGTTGCGGGAGGCGGTGGCGGAATATATCGAGGAGGAACTGGGCCACCAGGAGTGGATTCTGAACGATATTGTCGCCTGCGGTTACGACCGGGAAAAGGCCCGCCGCGCAACGCCGAATATGGCCACGGAACTGATGGTGGCCTACGCCTACGATACGATCAACCGGGTCGATCCGTTGGGTTTTTTCGGCATGGTGCATGTGCTGGAGGGCACCAGTATTACATTGGCGGATAACGCCGCCGAAATCATTCAAAACAAACTGGGCCTGCCGGATCAGGCTTTCAGCTATTTGCGCTCCCACGGGGCACTGGATCAGGAGCACGTCAAGTTCTTTCAAACATTAATGGACAGGATAGAAAACAGCGCTGAGCAACAGCGGATTGTGCATTGCGCCCGTTGCTTTTACCACTTGTACGGCGATGTTTTCCGCAGTCTGAACCCCAACCAGGCATTGGCTCTCGCGGCCTAGGAGGCTATTTCCGTGCGCTCGAAAACCCCTTCCGATAAACATATCGATCTGGATAAAAAAATCATCGTTCTCACCGGCGCCACCGGCGGCATCGGCCGCGCGGTGGCCAGGGCGCTGGCTTCACAGGGAGCACGGCTGATACTTCCGGGGAGAAATATGAAGAAATTGAAAGCGCTGGAAAACTGGCTGCCAGGCGAACATATGCTAGTGGAGGCAGATCTGAGTTCGGGGGCAGGGTGCGAGACACTGATCAAAGTCTGCTCGGAGCTGTGCGACGGTGTGGATATGCTGATCAATAACGCCGGTGTCAGCGAGTTTGGACTCCTGCAGCAGCGATCACCGGAAAAAATTCAGCAGCTGTTTCATTTAAACCTTATTGCGCCGGTGATTCTGTGCCGGGGCTTTATTCCGCTTTTGAAAACCCGCGAACAGGCGGCGATCGTCAATATTGGTTCAACCTTCGGCAGTATTGGTTACGCCGGGTTTACCGATTATTGTGCGAGCAAATTCGGCCTGCGGGGTTTTACCGAAGCGCTGCGCCGGGAGCTGGCCGACACATCGATCAATGTCTATTACCTGGCGCCCCGAGCGACGAAAACAGCCTTTAACACAGATGCGGTGGTGGCGATGAACAAGAAACTGGGCAACCAAATGGACAGTCCACAGGTCGTGGCGCAGGCGCTACTTGAGCTACTGGCCCGCCGCGGCAGCAGTCGATACATCGGTTGGCCGGAGCGTTTATTTGTCTATATCAACGCGATGCTTCCGGCGCTGGTTGACCGAAGCTTGAAAAAGCAGTTACCTATAATCCGGCATTTTACCAACAGCTAAGAAATGGGCTAAACGAGGAAATTTATTATGCTTTTATTTGCCAATGCGCTGTCTGCAAAACGGCTGCCGGTAGCATTGCCTGCGGCAACTACATTACAACGGTCAAGCAAACAGTCACGCTTAATAATAGCGATTGTCACCACTCTTTTGTTCGCACCCTTCGCACTAGCCAACGCCAATGACAATGTGGAAGAAACAGTGAAGGCGCTGCAGAAACGCTGGGCTGAGGTCAATTACCAGCTTAGGGACAAGGCGCAGAAACAGGCCTTTGAGGCGCTGATAAATCAAGCCGAACAAGCTACTGTGGATTATCCCCAAGCGGCGGAAACCTGGATCTGGAGTGGCATTATCAAATCGAGCTACGCCGGCGCCAAAGGCGGCCTGGGGGCCTTGTCGCTGGCCAAGGCTTCGCGCAAGGATCTGGATCGGGCCATGGACCTGAACCCGAACGCTCTGAGTGGTTCAGCGTATACGAGCCTGGGCACGCTATACTTCAAAGTACCGGGATGGCCGCTTGGCTTCGGCGACCGGGAGCGGGCTGAAGAGCTGCTGAAAAAGGCCCTGACCTTGAACCCGGACGGGATCGACAGCAACTATTTTTACGCGGAATTTTTGCGCGATCAGGGCAAGTATGAGGAAGCTGAACGCTATCTGCTCAAGGCGGAACAGGCGCCGCCTCGACCGCAGCGACCGTTGGCGGATGCCGGACGCAGGAAGGAAATCAGTGTGGCATTGCACCAGGTCAGGGAAAAGTTAAACAACTGATACCCGAGGTTATTGAAAAGTTACCTGACAAACTCAACAACTAACAACAATATGCAAATACTTTTGGTTGAAGACGATATTTCACTCGCCGATGGTTTGCGCCGGGCGCTGGAATACGAGGGTTTTAGTGTCAACCATGTCGACCGTGGCAAGGCAGCATTACAGGTGGTGGAAACGGAGACGCCGGATATCGTGATTCTCGATCTGGGGCTCCCCGATATGGAGGGACTCGATGTGCTACGATCGATACGGGAACGACACCGGGAGCTGCCTGTGCTGGTGCTGACGGCGCGCGCCAGCCTCTCCGACAAGGTGGCGGGGCTGGACCGGGGCGCCGACGATTACCTGGCCAAACCATTCGAAACCCCGGAACTGGTGGCGAGACTGCGGGTAATGGAGAGACGGCTGAGCGCGGTGAAAACCAGTGAGATCCGCTGTGGCGACATTATGCTCGATACGGTCACCCGCCTGGTCAGCCGTCGGAATGAATTTGTTGATTTGTCCAGAAGGGAGTATATGCTGCTAAAATCGTTGATGGAAAATTGCGGCAAGGTTCAAACCCGGGAACATCTGGAAAACAAACTCTACAGCTGGGGGGAGGAAGTGGCCAGCAATGCCATTGAAGTACATGTGCACCACCTCAGGAAAAAACTCGGTGCAGATTTAATAAAGACTGTACGTGGAGTGGGATACACTATCAAAAGCCAGTGAAATCCATTCGCATTTACCTTGTGGTAGCGATTATATCGACAATTACCCTGACGAATTTTGTCCTCGCCATTCAGGGTTACCGCGCCAGTATGGACAAAGCGCAGAATCTGTTCGACAAACAATTGACGGATACCGCCAGTCTGATTGCTTCCCTACTTAACCGCGGCCCGGGGGACAACGGCTTGCGCAGTTCCACCGGCGAGTTGGTGTTCCAGGTGCTGGCCGATGCGACAACCGTAATCAATGCCTCGCAAAGAGCGCCAGAAGTGGCGATGGCGCCATTGCGGGAGGGGTTTCACGATACCAATTTTTCCGGTTTTCGCTGGCGGGTCTTTTGTACCTACAACACCCTCGGCGGCAACTGGATAATGGTGGCCGAGCGTCTGGACCTGCGCTATGAAATCGCCGAGCGGGTCATTATGGAATCAGTCGTGCCCATTGTCGCCAGTCTGCCGTTAATCGGCTTCATTATCTGGTTTATTGTCGGCCACGGTTTGAAGTTGCTGCGGGAACTGACCCGTGAGCTGCACAGCAAGCGTGACGACGACCTGAGCCGGCTCAGTATCGTCGAACCACCGACTGAACTGGCGCCGGTCATCGACGCGGTCAATACACTGTTAAGCCGTCTGGACGCATCGTTTGAACGCGAGCGGCGCTTTTCCGCTGATGCCGCGCACGAATTGCGAACCCCAATCAGTATCCTGAAGGTTCACCTGCACAATTTATCCCACCAATTCGACAGCCGCGACCCGACTTTTCGTCGACTTAGCGAGGGAGTATCGCGCCTGGGGCACCTGGTGGAACAGATTCTGGCGCTGTACCAAACCAACCCGGAATACTATAAAAGCCATTTCGAGCCTCTGGATTTATACACTGTCGCCCAGGCGACGATTGCCGAGCAATACTCACAGTTTGAACAAAAGCGCCAGACCGTTGAACTGATCGGCGAACACTGCGAAATGGCAGGTGACCGCTTTTCGCTGCAAATATTGTTCAACAACCTACTCAGTAACGCCAACAAATATACACCGGAAGGTGGCTGTATCACAGTGGAGGTTCACAAACCTGACGACAATCACAATCCGGACAGGGTGGAACTGATCATCAGCGACACAGGCCCCGGAATCAGTGTGTCGGAGGCTTCGCGCGTGTTCGAACGTTTCTACCGCATTGGCGGCGATCGACACAGTTCGTCAGTGAGCGGCTGCGGTTTAGGACTTTCCATTGTCAAACACATAGCCGACCTGCACCATGCGCACATAACACTGGGAAAGTCCCACGGCAGCCAGGGGTTGCGTGTCAACATTGAATTTCCCGCTACCAGAGATTGAAGTATGACGAGAATGGCTCCTGCCGGTACGATTTGGCTGTTGTTTATATTTATATTCTATTTACCCTCGTCGTCCCGCGCTGCTACGCCGGTATTTGAAATCGAGATAAAAAACCATTTGTTTTATCCCTCCCGACTGGAGATTCCTGCCCACACCAAGGTAAAACTGCTGATCTACAACCGAGATCCGACGCCTGAAGAGTTTGAAAGTTATGAGCTAAACCGGGAAAAAGTGATTACAGGAGGCCGAAAAGGTGTGGTGTTTATCGGCCCGCTGGCGCCCGGAGAATACCCGTTTTTTGGTGAGTTCAACCCCAAAACGGCCCTTGGCACCATCGTGGTAATACCCGAGTAATAGAGATCCACTATGCTTTTGACCAGTGTTATCATTGTTTTGAGAGAGGTCCTCGAAGCGGCGCTGATGATCAGCATCCTGCTGGCGATGACCCGCAAACTGCAGCGGGACCACCGCTGGATCAGCCTGGGGCTGACCTTGGGACTGGTGGGAGCCTTTCTGCATGCGTCAGTGATCAGCACGGTTTCCGAGTGGTTTGACGATGCCGGGCAGGAAGTGACCAACGCCAGCATGCAAATAGCCATTTACCTGCTGTTGCTCGCCATCAATGCCTCTTTAGCCAGGGGCGGGCGGAGCGGATTTTGGATAAACCTGGCCACCAGTGTGGTGGTGGCACTGTCGATTGCCAGAGAAGGGTTTGAAATTGTGATTTACCTCTCTGGGTTCGCCCACAACCCGGAAAATATCAACCGGGTGTTGACCGGGGCGGCACTGGGTATGGGTGTGGGATTCAGTATTGGCGCCCTGTTTTATTACTCACTGCTGGCGCTCAGTTATCGCTATGCACTGATACTTTCCTCGCTGTTGCTGACGCTGGTCGGCGCCGGCATGTGTTCACAGGCCACCATGCTATTGATGCAGGTCGACTGGCTGCCGTCGCAGATACCCTTATGGGATACCCAGCGCGCTCCAGGTCGGCGTTTACCTCACCAGTATAGGCATTATGGAAATCGTCATCGTTCTCGGCATCGCGCTACGACACAGAGATCACCGCCCCCGGCAACCGGCCGCTTGTGCCCTTGGGCGGGGTAGCGCCGGCCTGGTACTGGTGCTGGCGCTAGTAACTGCCAAACCGGCCCGGGCCGATGGCAATGTGGTTGACAAAATTTACGATCCCTATGTTCAGCCCCTGGAGACCGAGTTGGAATGGCGCACGGTTTACACTCTGGATGAAGATGATGACGCGCTGGACCAGCGACTGCTTCAGCGCCTGGGATTGGGGCGCTCGGTTTCCGATACCTGGTTTGTGGAAGGTTACCTGATCGCCAGTAAAAATGAAGAAGGCAATTCCGATGACAACCTTTCCCTGGAGGGCTACGAGTTAGAGGCCAAATGGCAACTTACCGAGCAGGGTGAATACGACGCCGATTGGGGACTTCTGTTCGAACTCGAAAGTGAACGAGATAGAAATACCTGGGAGTTTTCCACTGCGCTGCTCAGTGTCAAAGAGTGGGGCAGGTGGGTGGGCAGCGCCAACCTTTTTGCCATTTACGAATGGGGCGAATCTATCAATAACGAACTGGAAAGCCGGATATCTCTGCAATTGCGCTATCGGCTGTCCCGGTCATTGGAACCGGCGCTGGAATTTTATGCCGGGCAGGAAGGGCAGAGTATAGGCGCCGTACTGCAGGGAACGGAAAGCCTTGGCGTTGCGAAAAAAATTCACTGGGAGGCGGGGGCTTTGACCGGTGTTAGCGAAAAAAGCCCCGACGTTACTTTTAGAGCACTGCTGGAATACGAATTTTAAAAGGTAAACGCGCCAATCCGCCTAACCCGACGTCAACCAGGGTTTTCAGCGATTGGCGTTTAATGGCGGGGTGGGGCACTAGCCGCTGGACAATGCTTGAGGAGGAAAAACCTGCGCCACCGACTCGCTGCAGTTTTCCTTGCCGACCAGGTCCACCAGGCCGAGTTGCTGTAACTCGTGGTGAGAATCCGCGTGCGCCCCTATAAGCTTGACCTCGGTGCCTTTAGCCAAAGCGCTGCGAATCACTTCCTCCAGCACCATGGCCGTCGATATACCGATAATTGCGGCGTCGGCGATATCGATCAGCAATAGCTTGCGGTTTTTAAACTGCTCAAATCTCGTTGTCAGCCCGCGCCCGACGGCATAGCTGATCGGGCCGGTGATTCTAAACAGCACGGCTTCACCGGCGTGCTGGGTCAACACTCTGCGCTCATCCTCCGGCAGCCGCTCTATCTCCTGGGTACCGTCGCTGAGGATGACACTACCGAGTTGAAGGTCGGACAGTTTACTGATGGTTACCATATTCTTGATAAAAACACCCACAAAGACCGCGGTAATCAGATCAACGAAAACTGTCAGTAGAAAAACAATCACCATTAGCGCCACCGGGAACAGCGGCAGCCTGTGCAGGCGTTTGATAAACGGCCAGTCGATAATATCGATTCCCACCTTGATGAGGATACCGGCCAGGGCCGCGAGGGGGATATTCTCGAAAAGAAAGCCCATACCGGCGACGATGGCCAGCAGCACCAGCGCGTGTGTAATTCCCGATAAAGGCCCGCGGCCACCGGCGCGAACATTGACCATGGTGCGCATGGTCGCGCCCGCCCCGGGCAGGCCGCCTACAAGCCCCGACACCGCGTTGCCTATACCCTGACCAATCAATTCTCGGTCGGAGCGGTGCTGTGTTCCGGTGACGTTATCAGCCACCAGCGATGTCAACAGCGAGTCTATTGAGCCCAGCACAGCCAGCATAAGCGCATTGGTCAGCATTTTTTGCAACAGGCCGAACTCCAGGGTTGGCAGCTGCAGCGAAGGCAGGGCACTGGGAATAGCGCCGATACGCTCAATAGGGCTGTCGGGATACAGCAGTTCAATCGTCAAGGTGGCAACGATCAAAGCCAACAGTGGTGGAGGCACCACTCGCGCGGCTCTTCCGCGCCATAGAAAAATAATGGCAAGGGTCAGGGAACCGATCAACAACGCATGGCTATCGTAATTTGCCACCTGGGACGGCAGTTGGCCGACGGCATCGATGATATTGCCGCCGGGGGAAAAGCCCAGCAGCGGGCCCAGTTCGAGCAATATGATGATCGCACCGATTCCCGTCATAAAACCGGAAATCACCGGATAGGGGACCATAACGATATATTTTCCCAGGCGCAGCCCCCCCAAAGCGACCTGTAGACACCCTCCCAGAAAAACGGTACTGAATGCCAGTGTTAGCCCCTGATCGGGGTACTGGGCTGCAAATTCAGTGATCATCGCCGTCATCACCACCGTCATCGGGCCTGTGGGACCCGAAATCTGTGAGGGTGTGCCGCCAAATACCGAGGCAAAGAAACCGACGATAATGGCACCGTAAAGCCCGGCGACAGGGCCTGCGCCGGACGATATACCAAAGGCCAGCGCTAAGGGCAGCGCCACTATCGCAGCGGTAATGCCACCGAAAATGTCTCCGTGCAGGTTAGTGGTGTACTTCCGTGGTGAAAACATAAAATGCGCTGCCCCCAAGGGTATAAGATGACCATAAGAGCAGTATTATAGTTGTATATCATTTGTAAACAATGTTAATTTGATTAACATACGCTTATTCGCGATACGAAAAACCCAGCCCGATCAGTCCAAATACCAACAGAACGAACAGGGTCGGCTCCGGTGTTGTCATCGATCTGGCGGGAAGCTGAAATCTCAAGCTTTCAAACCCAAACGACAACACCTTTGCATTCTCGTCTCTCGGTTCGCTCGGATCAACACGGGTGTAGCGATCGATCGAAATGACGGTGTCCGAATGGATTAGGGAGTTGTCAACGGTGGAAATTATGTCGGCAGCGGTGGGCCGGAATTCAATATCAAGAGTTTCTACATCAAGAGTTTCTACATCAACAGCTTCCACCGAAAACGTTCTTGTATTTTGTGCCGAACCAGTGATAACTGCATCTGTATCTGTTTGATTGATAATAACCGCCCCAGCAGATAGAGACATCAAGCATAACAGCACACTCATAATACCGCTGTCCTTAATCTGTAACAATGCGCACATCGGAAAAATCCTCATCCCAATAAACAGGATTTTCACACAACAATTAAAAAGGCAATACTTGCGCCAACGACTAAAAATATTTGCAAAACAAAAAGTTGCGGAAAATAGGGATGTATCCATTATTTAAGATGTAAAACATTCCGACGATCACCAACCTTGTTCCCAAAGCGTTTTTATTGATAAAGGGACCGGAAGTTATTTCTTTACAGGGCCTAAGCGAATAAGGTGAAAATGCTTTCTGGTTTTAGCTCTGGAAGTGTACCTTCTCAATAACACGTGGTATTTGTGCCTTCGATGCGGCGGCCATCCGGAGGTAACCTGTCAGTCTGCACGCCCTAATATTTCTTAGATATAGGCGCCTTAAATAAGGCTTACCCCGGGTTTTTATTCCTTCTCTGTTGCAATCTATCACACCAATACCCACTTATACCTAAATTTCAAA
>JARROD010000363.1:0-3566 GCA_037384225.1 Exilibacterium sp. | reverse complement strand
TTGTTCCTGGCAAGGCGCGACGACGCTGCATGGCAGGCCCCATGTGAGGAGGAGCAACGCGGCCAGGGACAAAAAGGGGCGTGCTCTGTGCACCTAAATCTCAAACGCTTTGGGTATAGAGCCGGTGGTAGCTGCCGTTGAGGTAAATCAAAGGTTCTACTGGACCGGCCCCCACCAGCACTTCACTGATGCGACCGATAATAATTTTGTGGGTACCGTAGAGAAAACTCTGATCCTGAACACAGAAAAATGTCGCCAGTGCACCCTGTAAATAGGGCAGATCCGCCTCGCCGCCGTTGCGCCAATGGCCCTTTAAAAAGCGACTTTCACCCTGCTCGCCGCTGGCACAGCAGCTGGAAATGGGCTCATGATGGTGCGCCAATACATTGATACAGAAGCCCCCTCCCTCTTCTAGAACCCGATACATAGAGGTCTCTTTATTGACACACACCAATAAAGAGGCGGGGGAGTCTGAGACCGAAGTAACCGATGAAGCGGTCATTGCAAACCGGTCGCCGAGGTGATTCTTGGTCGAGAGCACACAAACGCCGGAAGCCAGCCGCCGCATCCCCTCTTTCATCGCCTCCCCCAAATCCTGATCTATCATAGAATATCCCGTTTATTTGTTCGATACACATATTAGACAATGGGTAACGAATTATATACGGGATAAACGAGGCTGGCGCGTCCTCTCTGCAAGGTAGCTGTGCTCCGCGTCGGGGAAGGCGCCTTTACGCACTTCTTTGGCATATTGGTTGACCGCGCCGGCAATCATATCTCGCAGTACACAATATTCCTTATTGAACTGCATTGGCGCGCGGCTGCTATTGAGGCCGAGCATATCGTTAGCCACTAGAACCTGACCGTCGCAATCGGCTCCGGCTCCGATTCCAATGGTGGGAATTGCCACCGACGCCGTGATCTCGCGGGCCAATGGGGCGGGAATGGCTTCCAATACCAGCGCAAATGCCCCTGCCCGCTCCACCGCCTGCGCTGCATCGATAAGCCTTTGTGCATCCTCCAGGTTTTTGCCTTGCACCCGATTACCGCCAAGGGCGTGAAATGACTGCGGCGTTAAACCCAGGTGGGCCATGACCGGAATACCGGCCTCCACAATAGTGGCTATCGATTCGCAAACCCGGCCGCCACCCTCCAGTTTTACCGCCCCAACGCCGGCTTCCTTGACCATTCGCATCGCTGAACGCAAAGCATCCTCGGCGCCGGCCTGGTAGCTGCCAAAGGGCAGATCCCCCACCACCAGGGCATGCCGGGCCGCGCGTGACACCATAGTGGCGTGGTATACCATTTGATCCAGTGTAACGCCCAGCGTATTGTCATTACCCTGAACCACACACCCCAGGGAATCCCCCACCAGCAACATATCCACCTGCTCATCCAATAACCGAGCCATCGTGAAATCGTAGGCAGTCAGCATCACCAGTTTTTCCGTGCCCTTGCGTTTTACCACATCAGGAACCATAACCCGTTTCTGTTTTTGCATCAGCTGGTCACTCCCTCTTCAAATGTAGACGAAGTGCCAACAATGATGCATGCTTACACCCTAGTCAATTATAGTATTTATTAGGATTCCATTAGGTATTACTTATACCTAATGGAAACAGAGCGTCTCCGCACATCCAGCGGTAGGGGACAACTTGAGAAGTTACCTTGAGGTAAGTGGACAAGGGCCGGTAGAAGGGGCAACTCATGACATTCGATGACCTGGAAATCTTTATCGCCGTCTGCCAGAGCGAAAACCTCAGCGCGGTAGCGCGGGAAATAGGCTGCACGCAACCCGCCATCAGCCAGCACATAGCCCGTCTTGAAAAGGAGTTTGGTATTGCGCTTCTGGAACGGCGCGCCCGGGGTGTGATGATGACCAGCGCCGGGCGCCTCTTTTACGAACACGCACTGGAAGGAATGGATGCCATCAAACTGGCAATCCGCCAGGTAAAACAGCTGCGGGAAGGGGAAACGGGAACCCTGGGTATCTCTACCGGCGGCACCACTGTCAGGCACTTTATGAAAGACGCCGTGGCGCAATTTCGCGAACAATACCCCAATGTGCAGCTGTTGTTCCACTCCGCCAATTCCCATCAGCGCTGCATCGACGCCTTGCGCAGCGAACAGGCAGACTTGGCATTTATCACCATGGGCGCAGCCGCCCGCGGCCTGGAACAGCACCCCGTGGTGGCAATGCCCTGGGTTCTGGTAGTGCCCGAATCAGCCCCCTTTGCGGACTACGGTTCCATCCCCCTGCAAAACCTCAAACAGATTCCCTACATAAGCCTCAAAACCAGCTCCACATCGCAGGGAAAACTTGAATCGGCTCTGGCCGAAGCCGGCGTTCAACTGCGTTCATCGACACTCGTCGATGACTGGGACACAGCCATCCTCTTTGCCGGGATGGGCCTCGGCTACGCCATCACCCCGGCCCTGCATGCGCAGCGACTCGCCGACCAGGATAACGTCCGCATGATTCCGATTGAAGGCGTGCCCCCCGCCGTATTCGGCTGGGCCTCGCGGCGCTGGAACTCCCTGCCCAGGGTGGCCAAGGACTTTATCGACATCTTTGCCAGCGAGATCTCAAAATGCGACAACCTCACCACCTTCGCCTCTACCTGTCGGGATGACACTCCCTGAAAGTACTGTGATACACGATGGAGGCCGCCCCGCCGCCGCCTTCAGAAATGGCGATGGCGCCTTTCACCACCTGTGCGGTCAACGACGTCTTGAACTGCACCTTGCCCCCGCAGGGCGAGTAGGAGCTGTCGATGACTTTAAACGACCGTTTTATCTGAAAATCCTCCATGGAGCCGGTATGGCCTATCTCTTTTGCCGCCGCCGCCCCCGCTGTGCCCGTAAAACGATGGCGCAAAGCCAGTTCACCTTTACCACTTTCCTGAATATCCGCTATACCGCTAAACTCTATTTCACTGATCGCCATCTGCCAGCCTTCAGGAATCGACATTGACAGTTTTATCAAGCAAATTTTTCGCTGCCGGGCGGTTTCCAATGATTCGATCAAAAACGCATCATTGAGGTTGATGGTTATACTTCCATCGCGCTTCGACCTCACTTTACCCGCACAATCGCCCAAAAAGCTCACTGCACGCCGGTCGATTTTGACAGACACTCGCTTCGACTTGGCATTCACCAACATCGGCGCGGCAACGATAACCACACAAAGTAATGCCCTGCAAACGATGGACACAATACCCATTATCTGACCCGTTACGTCTTGTTTACACACAGTGTTTGAAACCGCTAGAAGAAAAGACGGAGATTAAAACAAATTACCGCTGTGAACTTTGACCATTTAGGCTTTTTTACAATTTCATCTACTTTTAAAACCCGTTGAATAGAAGCTATTTTCTCTCCACCACCGGCGAACAAACCCATCTGGGCCAGATTGAATAGCACACCACTTCATCAATTAAATCGTCGTCTGCCGGCGACGATTTTTATTCCCTAAACCCCCTTTGTGGTACCGGTTTTGCCACTTATAATATGCCGAATTACAAGCCCAACAATAACAATACCATTAACCTGCTTGCTCAATGCCC
>JARROD010000362.1:0-5468 GCA_037384225.1 Exilibacterium sp. | reverse complement strand
CGCCGTAAACCCTTCCCTGGGAGCTCGCTTGCGGCAGAGCCTGCCCCGCGAAACGCTTTGGGCATCCCTGCCGCAAACGGTCTCTGGAGGGACTGCATCTCCTCTGACCTAACACCGGGCGAAACGATGAACGAGGCCCAAAATTTGTATCCTGATTGATCCGATAATGCGGAACGTGTGTAGCGGTATCCCCTCAAATACTGCTATACACTTTTTTCTGCATGCAGATTTATCCATTTAACCACACCCTGCCAGAACACAATAAAACTGCCTAAACCAGCTACGAACTTTTTGCCACTTGCGGCCGCGGGTAATACAGCAGTGTACAGTAGCAACAGGGTATTCAACCCTCAGGCCAATCAAACCATAAAAATTTATTTAGAACGCTGATAACTTGTTCAAAACAATCTAAAATCGGGGTGTTCTCTAAATTAACAATTTATTAGTCTGAAACAGTGCCGGCATGAAAAATGTGCTCAACTATAAAAATGACCTATATACGCCACAAAAAGCAAAAGGAAAGTAGCTTTGTTCTTCGTTGAATCAGAAATATCTATTCAGGAAAAAAATGGAAAAATTTGCCTCACCAAATCCGGGCGAAGCAATAGGGTTGAGCCCCCCTCTACATTTTCCGTCTTACTCTCCCGAGGTACCCATCAAGCGCTGCAAATGCTTCCCAGCGGAGATTGCGTACAGTTTCTATATGTCCGCATATTCCACACCAGTACCCGTGGTGCCGCGGATAAACTCACTGAAGCCCTGTCCAACGCCTTCGATATAGCTGTGCTACTGAATAAGATCAATCCTTACACACACAAAAATGCCATCGAACTACTGTTGTATTCGAGCCGATTCAAAACCAAAGAGCAAATCCTGCGCGGAAAATATCAGGTAAATAAAATACTATTCACCCCCTGCTTGCGAGACTATGTCATTCGCGTAGACTTTCAGCACACACTGAGTGCACCACCAAAGGAGCCGTCTTCGCAAGACAGTTTCAAGCTACTTAAAAAAATCCGTCTTCCACCAGATTCATTGGTGCACGAAGAAAGCCGTAACATTCAAACACAAGTTAGCGCAAGACTAGATTCAGCCAGTCGCTTTCTGAAGCTGCAACGATAGGGTTTATGCAACGATGGGGTAAAGAGTTCAGCGCTCCGCTCATTATCGCCCTTGATATGAAAGGTGAAGCAAAACAGCCTCCGGACTATTGAAATCAAACCAGAACACTAACGCCCGTACCGCAAGTATAGGCGGCCAGCCCGGCTAACCCTCCCTCAAATCCTAAACCAGACTGCCTATGCGGTTCGACACTTAATTCAACATTTTCACCAAGGCCATTCGACGCACCAACAACTTTTAATACGCCGACATTAAGACTTTCTCCCAGCCTTTTTACCCGGTCGATAGCTTTTGTGGCGGCGTAAGCTGCCAACCCAAAGCAGGTATCATTGGCCATTCTGACTGCTTCCGCTTCATCCCTAAACGTGAAAATACATAAAACCGGGCCAAAGATCTCTTCTCGGGCAATTTTGTACTGCGGGTCTACCCTATCGAATATTCCCGGTTCTATATAATAGCCTCCACCAGTCCCGTTAACATTTCCACCGCCGGCATCAATGGAAGTGCGATTGCCACCATACAACAATCTGGCTCCCTGTTGTCGACCGCTATCAATATAGGAAAGCACTTTATTCAACTGTGTTTCACTCATCAAAGCACCGAAGCGCGTTTCCGGGTTCAATGGATCCCCGGGAACGATTTTCGCAGTCTGCTGCAGTATTTTAGACACCAATCGTTCTTTAATACTTTGCTGAACCAACACCCTTGTGCCTGCGACACATAGCGCTCCTTGATTTTCGAAAGCCCGAGCCACGACATCCGCCGCAACACGGTCAAGATCATCCCGGCAATCTTCAAAAACCAAATAGGGGGATTTACCACCACATTCCAGAATCAGCCGCTTCATATTGGATTCACCGCTGCTGACCAGCATTTGCCTGCCGGTTGCGCTGCTGCCGGTAAATGTCAGTAGATCCACGTCCTTATGGCGGGCCAGCGCGGCGCCGCTTTCAGCTCCGGTACCGTGTACAACATTAAAGACCCCAGCCGGGACGCCCGCTTCTAGCGCCAATTCCGCCAATCGGGACGCCGATAAAGATGTAAATTCGGAAGGCTTCAATACTAAGCTGTTCCCCATGGCCAGAGCCGGGCCTGCCTTGACAGCTGCTAACAATAAAGGGTAATTCCAGCCAATAATGCCACCCACTACGCCAACCGGCTTACGGACATAGTAAGAAAAAGAATTGCTATCTGGACCAAAAGGTGGCAAAAGCTTATCGGCGCCTTCGGCATTAAAGCGGATAGTTGACACGGCATCGGGAATATCATGCTCCAATGCCTTACTAATAGGTTTACCGACGTCCAGGCACTCGTACAGCGCAAATTCTTCCCTGTGCACCTCGATTAAATCCGCCAGTTTCCGCAATACAGCCTGGCGTTTCTGCACGGGCTGTTCCCGCCAGCGGCCATCGTTAAACGCCGCTCTTGCGCTGACAACGGCCTGAGCTATATTTTCTTCGCCTCCGCTCTCATACTGGTATAGCAAACTGCCATCTCTTGGAGAATATTTGGAAAAGCAAGCGCCGCTCGAAGTATTTTTTCCAATTGATTTGCCACCTCTATATTGACCTTCAATAAAATCGCAAACACTAAGATTTGCGTCCCTGGCACGTTGACACCAATTAACTTTTGCCATGAATTATCTCTAGATTTTTTCAACGAACTGTTTTTTAGGAACGGGCACGGAATAACTTCCCCTTTTTGTTTTATAGAGAGTCGGTTTTGAGGCGCCCACTTGGATAGGCGCAAAACAGGCCCCATGTGAGGGCGCTAGCGCCGCGAATGCTTGGAGCGGCTGGACGGAGCAACGCGGCCAGGGACAAAAAGGGGCGTGCTCTGTGAACCTAAATCTCAAACGCTTTGGGTATAGATGAATTATAGATTTTAACTCTTAAAATGGAGAGGCATATATTTTGGAAATAGCTGGCAGGGAATAGCCCTGATATTGGCTGGTTTAAGCATCTATTAAATCACAGCATCAAAATCCTGAATCGTATCTAACCCGCTGGACCATGGCTAATATTTCGGCTCGTTCGGAGAAAGAGCCAAACAGGCTCCACAATGCTTCCACCTGTTGATATGCGCGATAATTCCTCCCATCAGAATTCAGCCACTTATCACATTCAACAATGTCGTTTTCTGTACGCAGATCAGAACACATAAGCGAAAACCATTTGCACGCCTGATCGTCGTTTTTCGAATTTGTGTAAACCTGGAAACGTTTCAATTCACAACTCCCAAGGGGACAGTAAAATGTTCATTAAACGCGATACATATCCTTTCATTAGGATATACCCAACGCGTTTAATAAAATATGACAACAATTCTAACAACTGGGGGAGAGCCGGTGTCAATAGAGGAAAAAATACCGCATCACGTGGATCAACCTGGAGGCGTTTTTGTTATCGGTTCTAATATAAGATTACCGTAGCGATCACTGGATACACGCATCGAAAAAAATGCTTTCAGCGTCTGTACAATGCGGATATTGTCTCCAGTTTTAAAAACTCCGCTAATTCTAACGCTTGCGAGTGATTCATCGCCCAGCACAATCTTACTTTTGGAATAGCGGTTTAAGTCTTTAAGGACTTGCGCCAGAGTATCGTCTTCAAAAACTAGTTTACCTTCCTGCCATGAAGTAATCTGCTTCACATTAACATCACTGGTCCTAGAAATTCCCACACGGTTAATAGCAACCTGCTGCCCAGCCGTCATACGAAGTTCGTTTTTAAACGGATTTTCGAGATCCTCGCTTATCTTGTATTTTTTTCCTTTGCCGTGGGATTGGTGCACCAGCTGCGAATCTGCATTTTGTCTTGCGTTTTTTTCTCCACCACTTTGATCAGGCAGGCGTGGGGCTTTAACATCGGAAACTTTTGGCGCAAACTTTTCCTTTTGTACAGCAACTTCACCTTCAATCAGAGTAACCAGTACATCGCCATTATCTTTTTTTACAACAAAATCAGTACCCAGCGCGGTGATCTTTCCCTCACCGGCAATAACCATGAAAGGACGATTAGCATCTTTAGCGACATGAAAACGAGCCTGACCTTGTTCCAATACAATACGGCGGGCCTGTTTTGAAAAATCCTTGGATATTCTGGTCTGGGTATCCAGTATCACCGTGGAACCATCAGTCAGTGTGACGGTTTTCTGCTCACCGATTTGAGTCTGGTATATACTATCACCAGCAGTGTTGTACTCTTGAAGGCGGGTAACCAATAAAAACATCAACAGAGATGCAGCCACGGCTGCTGGCACCCAACGCGAAAAACCGGTCTGTTTTTTTCCCCCAGTGGCGGGCATCGCCATCGGCGTGGACTTTTTCGTTGCACTAGTGGCAGACGCCCCCTCTGTGCAGGGAAAGCGCAGCGCCTGCTCCCGATAAGCCGCTATCTCCGGCCTGCGGCCAAAACCGCCGACACTCTGACACATGTCTTCCACAGACTTGTAGGCTTTTCTATGTGCGAAGCTGGTTTCAAGCCAGATTTTGCACTTTTCAATATCCTCTTCGGTGCATTTATCTGAATGCAACCGCACGTACCAATGATTGGCCTGGTCTTCGACACTGGTTTTATCGGCCCGCATTGAGTTGTCGTTACTGTTCATCTCATCGCCGATCCTGTAAAAATACTTTCATACGCGCCAGCGCTTTCATCATATGTTTCTCTACCGCACTGACACTCATACCGCAGTGTTCTGCAATTTGGGAATAGGCAAACCCTTCGTACCTGTGTAGAATAAATACAGTACGCGCTTTGGGACTGAGTTCGTCCAATACTTGGAGATAACGTTCGTAAAGTTCCGCGCTGCCGATGGTCTGCTCTGGAGAATCCAAATCTTCTTTGGCGTAATCCTCGGTAAATGATAGGTGTTTGTCTCTATGCCTGACCTTGTCACGTCGCGACCTATCGCGCAAAACACTCCATGCCACGGTAAACAGGTAAGACTCTGGACATTCGTTGGATGCCGCTATGCTCTTGCAGTTCAGGAGCTTACAAAAAACTTCTTGAGTCAAGTCCTCAGCGTCCCAGGTGTTTGAGGAGCGCTTATGGAAGAAACTCATAAGAGTGCCATAGTACTGTGTAAACAGTTTCTTCATAGTTAAAGAAGCTCTCTTTCGGGACTTCTCAGATTAATACACCTCCAGCGACCACGTTTCGAACGTCGATTATAAGAATTTCTTAATAAACCAACTGTCGGCAGATTGAAATTTGGCATCCGGTTTTACTGCAGTGCTTTCCCTTTTTACCCACTAACGCTGCAGATATGGATCAAAATTGCCTAGTGATCACCACTTAAGTTTATTTTTACAGACATTTGCTGTCCGGTCGCTCACTTTTAGC
>JARROD010000361.1:0-3576 GCA_037384225.1 Exilibacterium sp. | reverse complement strand
GAAAGGATTCAGATTTTACGAATACTAAAGTGCTTGCTCCCACTTTGCGGCATCGGCTGCAATGACACGTACCCATCATGCCGGGTTTTTCGGTCAGTTCGAATTGAACAGCCCCGCAACAACAACTTCCGTTAATCATATTTCACCTTTAAGAAATCATTATTGACTTCCTGGCAGCATAGCACAAAAAGGCTGTCTGTATATACAGGGTTTCCTTCTTTTTCCCTGACTCGACGGGACATTGGTATTCCGTTTGGGTATCATCGTCGACCGGAAGCCGTTTGCTTGTGAAGGGGCGCGGCATTAACAATAAGGAACACTATCCGATGTCCAAATCCGTAATCCGATGCTTGAAGGTCGGCCTTGTCTTTCTGGGCTTTTACTGCGCTTCCGCGTCTGTTGCCGCCGCGCAGAAGGCGCTCAGCGTGCGCGACTACGGCGCCCTGCCCACGGTTAGCATGATGAGCGTTTCCCCGAGCGGCGATATGGTCGCCTTTCGCAATAGGGATGGCGAGCGCGATCTTGTCGTCGTTGTCTCCCTGAAAGAAAAAAAGCGTGTGGCGACGCTGGATGTCAGCGAGATCACGCCACACCGCCTGTATTTCGCCACCGAGGATGAATTGATCCTGGTGGTTTCCCAGATGCGCCGCTTGCTCGGTTATCGCGGAGAGCTGGATTTGAGCACCGCCTACGGCTACAACCTGCGCCGTAATAAACTGCGCCAGTTGTTAAAGCCCGGTGACGTGATTTACAAGGGCCAGACCGGGATGGGGAACATCGTCGGTCTGTCGCCGGACCACAGGTACGTGTACATGCCCGCCTTTGTGCCGGAGTCCAAGGGCGACCCGAGTCCCGATATGGACCTGCTGCGCGTGGAGCTGAAATCTCCGCGCCGGCCGAAAGTGCATTTCAGGGGCCGCCAAAGTTCCCTGGATTTTTTCGTGGACAGACAGGGAGAAGTCATCGCCCATGAGATTTTCAACAATCGCAAAAACAGGCACAGAGTACTGGCCAGGCAGGGCGACGACTGGAAGGAAATCTACCGCAAGGACACGGAGGTGCGGGAAATTTCCATTGTGGGGATTTCCCCGGATTGGCAGTCCCTGGTGATACTGGGCTACAACGCCGATACCGGGCGTGAAGACTACTTCACCCTGTCGCTGGCGGACGGCGAAATCCGCAACGCCGGCTTCGGGCGCGCGGATGCGGATATCGAACAGGTGATCACTGGTATCGACAGGGTCGTGTGGGGTGTGCGCTATTCAGGCTTCTCGCCCAGCTACAAGTTCTTCGACGCGGAACTGGACAAGCGCATGGCGGAGATACTGGCGATTTTTCCCAAGCAATCGGTGTGGCTGAGCGATTGGAGCCAAGACTGGAAAGATCTCGTCGTCTACGTGGAGGGATCAAGCTTTTCCGGCAACTATTACAAATTCAGCCGGGAGGCCAAGGCGGTGCAACTGGCGGCGGCGCGCCCGCAGATCACCGAGGCGAATATCCACCCCGTCGGCAAGGTCACCTTCCGCGCCCGTGACGGTCTGAAGATTCCCACCTTGCTGACCATTCCACGGGATAAGCTCGACGACATGAAAAATCTGCCCGCCGTGATGATGCCCCACGGCGGTCCGGCGGCCTACGACCATATCGGCTTTGACTGGATGGCCCAGGCGCTGGCGAACCGCGGCTACCTGGTGATCCAGCCGCAGTTCCGCGGCTCGAGCGGCTTTGGCCTGGCGCACTACAAGGCGGGCCAGGGCGAGTGGGGGCGCAAGATGCAGGACGACGTCACCGATGCTGTGAAGGTGCTCGCGGACAAGGGTATCGTCGATCCCGGGCGGGTCTGTATCGCCGGCGCTAGCTACGGCGGTTACGCGGCCCTTGCCGGCGGCGCTTTCACGCCGGAACTCTACCGCTGCGTGGTCTCCATCAACGGTGTGGCCGACCTGCGCGATATGCTCAAGGAGGAGAGGATGGAGCACGGCAGCGACCACTGGCTATTGTCCTATTGGGAGCACTCCATCGCCAGTGGCGAGGTCTCGAAAAAGAAGCTCAATGGCATGTCGCCGGCGCAGCACGCGGAAAACTTCCGCGCACCGGTGCTACTGATTCACGGTGAGAAGGACAAGACGGTGCCGATCGCCCAGTCAAAGACCATGTACAAAAAGCTCAAGCGTGCGAAAAAACCGGTTGAGTTCATCAAGCTGGACGACGAAAACCACCACTTGTTGCGGGGCGGGACCCGCCTGCAGGCGGTGGAGGCCATGGTGGAGTTCGTGGATGAGCACCTTCGGCCATAGGCTAATAACCTGTACCGGGTCGCCTGCGGGTGCCCGGCCGCGACGGCAGTGTTACCACTCGCCAGTATTTTCCATTGACAGCCAGGGCTCTTGCGGTGCCAGTGAGTCACCGCGCTGTAACAGCTCAATGGAAATATTATCCGGTGAACGCACAAAAGCCATATGACCATCACGCGGCGGGCGATTAATAGTCACGCCTGCCTGCATCAATTGTTCACACAGCTGATAAATATTGTCGACCCTAAACGCGAGGTGGCCAAAGTTGCGCCCACCGTTGTAGCGTTCAGGATCCCAATTGTATGTCAGTTCTATCATTGGCGCCTGGTCGCTGTGTGCGCGCTGTTCATCACCCGGGGCAGCCAAAAAGACCAGCGTAAAACGGCCGGCTTCACTTTCTTTGCGGGATATTTCCACCAGCCCCAATTTATTGCAGTAAAAATCGAGCGAAGCGTTCAGATCGCTCACCCGAACCATTGTGTGTAAGTATTGCATTGTGTGATCCTCCTGCGGATATCAGTTGTGTGGTCGTTTTTCACGGGAAATGCCACAAAAGTGACCACCTGTGTTATGGTTTGCGCACTGAAAAATTGATGCCCCTTTGCCATAATGGATTAAACCTTGAACAGGAGCAAAATATTCCTAAGTGGTAAAGCCTCACTCAACAATAAGCATAAAACCGGGAACAAATAATGAAACCAATCCTTCGCTCTCTTATCCTGCCGGGGCTGCTGACTCCGGCAGTGGCATCGGCAAATGAATTTAATGGCAGCAACACGGCCTGGATTCTGACGGCGACCGCGCTGGTCCTGTTTATGACGCTGCCCGGCCTGTCTCTGTTTTACGCAGGCCTGGTGCGAACCAAAAACGTACTCTCTGTGCTGATGCAGTGTTTTGCCATTGCTTGCACGGCTTCTATTACCTGGCTACTTATCGGCTACAGCCTGGCGTTTGGCGAGGGCAACTCGCTGGTTGGCGACCTGAGTAAAGCTTTCTTCGCCGGCATAGACGCCGCATCCCTGTCCGGTGATATACCGGAAGCGCTGTTTGCCATGTTCCAGATGACCTTTGTGATTATTACACCAGCACTTATAGTCGGCGCTTTCGCGGAGCGCATGAAGTTCAGTTCAGTGCTGGTGTTCAGCTTCCTGTGGATTCTGCTGGTGTATGCGCCCATTTGCCACATGGTGTGGGGCGGTGGTTGGTTGGCTGAAAAGGGCCTGCTGGACTTCGCCGGTGGAACTGTTGTGCACATCACCGCCGGCGTCGCCGCGCTGGTTGT
>JARROD010000360.1:3366-6955 GCA_037384225.1 Exilibacterium sp. | reverse complement strand
GCCGCAAAGGCCGTCATTTAGTAGGTTAGAGGTCGATAGCGGTAAAAATCAATCGCGATGTAGGGAAAAGTTTTTCCGGGGTGCCGCGCTGGTATGCCTGATCACCGGGTTCGATTGTATTGTGATATAGCGCACAATGTTATTTCGATTTGATCTCTATTTTCCCTTTTTCAGCAAGTCCAGGACGCAAACGTCGAGCCGGCACGGTAGCTGCGTCTTTCGGACTGGTGATTGTTTTTCAGGTGGTGCCAGTGTCCTTCTGCGTTTGCACCGGTTGCGATTGATTTAGGTTGCGTTCGGTCTCTAAGGCTAATATGAATAGTCAAAGCTATCCGTTTTCAGCCTCTTAAAGGTAACCCGCTATGGAAAGGGTGCAACAACTTATCCCGGTTGTGATCATCGTTTTAAGCATTCCCTATGGCCTGGCTTGGGCAAATAATGATGAAAACGTTGATAGTGGTAATTCAGGCGATCAAGGTTGTTTCTATCTCCAGGGGAATGAATCGACGCCGATTGAGGCCATTGCCATGGATGTTAACCCGGATTTTGAGTCTTTGGATACCGAGTTAACCATTGGTGAGGTTCTGATTAGCTCTCGCTCCGTGTTCGATGAATCCAACCCCGCCGAAAATCATTTTCTTTACCGCCTGGCCAACGATTACCATACTAATACCCGGCTTTATGTGGTTCGGCAGCAACTGCTGTTTAAACCGGGCGATAGCTATGCCCCGCGTCTGCTGGAAGAGTCGGCGCGACTGCTGCGCAAAAGTAATTATTTGTATGATGCCCGCGTAGTGCCTTACAGAGTTTGCGGCCAGCGCGTGGATATACTGGTGATAACCCGCGATATCTGGACGCTGTATCCCTCGGTCTCTTTTTCCAGGAGTGGGGGTGAAAATAAAAGTGGCATAGGGCTGGAGGACAACAATATTCTCGGTACGGGTAATAGAGTCAATTTTTCCTATCACAACGACGACGAGCGCAGCGGTTACACATTTGCCTATAAAACGGAAAACCTGTTGGGAAGCCGCGTCAACCTTCGTTCCCATTTCAGCAATAATAGCGACGGAAACATCGCGAAACTTAGTTTGAACCGACCGTTCTATGCGCTGGATGCCCGCTGGGCGGCGGGTTTCGGATTCAACCAGGAAGATCGCGAAGACACCTTTTACTCAAAGGGTGAGAAAGCGGATCAATTTGCCCACTTTATTGAAGGATTTGATGTGTACTACGGTTGGTCGAATGGCTTGGTGCGCGATTATACGTCCCGCTGGAGGCTCGGTTTTACCAGAGAAGCCCACACTTTCGAGGACATCGAGTTTGACTCCGGTTTCCTCGATGCCCTGCCCGCCGACAGAACCTATGCCTACCCCTGGGTAAATTTTGAGCGGGTGGAAAACGACTATTCCATTTACAGTAATCTCGATACCCTGCACCGCACTGAGGATGTTCACGTCGGTCTGCGGTTGAATATGAAATTGGGTTACGCTGCAAAAAGCTTGGGTTCCACTGCCAACTATTTCGTTTTTGATAGTAGTGGCGAGGACCGGTTGGTGGCAACGGAATCTGACATTATCAAACATAGTTTTAGCTTGGGGGGGTATTGGAATACCGACATTGAAGAGCCGGAAAATCTGTTGGGCGAATATCGCATCTCGCTGCACCACAAAACCCACGACGATCGCAGCTTGTTTGCAGAATTCTCACTGAGCGCCGCGAAAAACCTCACCTCTGATAATCAGATGACACTGGGCGGCAATTCCGGCTTGAGAGGTTATGATAAAAACCTGCGCGATGGCGACAGGCGTATGTTGTTTCGCCTGGAGCGGCGGCAGTTCTACAACATTCATCTGTTTAACCTGATTTATATCGGATCGGCCATGTTTTTTGATGTTGGCCGTATCTGGCATGGCGGCAGCGATCCAAAGGGTGAGGATGGTTACTTGAAAGATGTGGGTGTGGGATTGCGCCTGACTTCCAGTAAGGCGCAATCGGGAAGAGTCGTGCATCTGGATTTTGCCTACCCGCTGGACGATATCGAGGGTGCGGACGGCTTTCAATGGTTGGTTACAATCAAGGAAAGTTTCTGAATGTATACCTAAATCTCAAACGCTTTGGGTATAGACACTCCACGGGTGGTGACCAGATGCCGCTCGTAGTCTCGATAAAACAGCAGGTATACACTCATTTGTGAAAACCAACAGCAGGCCAGGCTCCAGAGATCGTGGGAAAGAAAGTGCGCACCGCGCGCCTGTTGCGCAATACCGAACACAAGGCCCGGCCCCAGGCCTGCCAGCAAACCGAGATGACGGAACCGGTAAGCGAAACGGCGGTTGAAAAAATACACTATCAGAAAGGTGTAACCGCTGGATGCATGGCCGGCGGGAAAACATTCAACACTACCATAACCGGACGGCCTTGTTTCCAGCAGGCGCAGGTATGTGTGCGTGCCACCAAAGTCGGTTAGGTGCCAGGGGCAGTCGATGTTGGTAATGTGCTTCGCCAGCAAAACCAGCACCGGCCCCAGCAATAACCCGCAGCATAAAAAAAGGGTGGCCTTGCGAAAGCGCTTCCAGGGTGGATGGAGCTGGCTGGCAATGGCTGTTCCCAAAATCAAAAGAGCGATCAGAAGTGTCAGGTAGCGGGCGTCGGTGTGAAGTAAGTCGGACGTCAGCCAGTGATGCCGCCAGGGCCAGGATGCCGATACCGGGTCGTAAAAATAACCCGCCAGGCGCAGGTCCAGTGTGCTGGTTTCCAGCCATGCGGCCGCGAGTATAAATAAGGTAAAGGGCACAATGCCATGGCTGACAAAAAAACGGGAAATGCCCGGGTATCCCGGTGCTTTCAATATCATGGTCAACGAAAATCTCCGGCGGTCGGTGTGTTCAAACGATAGGCGACAAGGTCGTCTTTTTTATTTTGTTTATCCCATGGTCGCGGTTGGTAAGCGGCCAGAATTTTGGCATTTCGCGATGACGGAAACCGCTTCCACAACGCCGGGAAATCCCGCCTGGCCGCGATAATGACAACATTTTCTCCAGGTGGCGGCCCTGCAGCGAGTTCATCCGGTGTGTTAACGACCGGAATTGGCTCTGGGTGATGCAGATAGAACACCACGGTTTCGTTGGCGTGATTGAAAAACACGACCTTATCGCGTTCTTTTACTTGTTTTGCAAGCGCCAGAGCAAAAGGTTTTTCCTGGCGAAAGCTGTCCAGCGCGGGCAGCACGATTCCGAACAGCAGTACCATAGACAGGGTAGCCGTTAACAATTGGGCAGAGGGCAGATTGTGTTGACCTGTCAACGCGTCAAGTTTTTCACGCTGCCAGCGCTGCAGACCCCAAAGGCCGATGGAACCGAACAGGGCCAGGGCGGCGGCAACCGCGATGCCTCCCGGTAACGCTATCTCCTTGAACCACGCGATTGCCGGCAACCCCGCCAGGGCGAGCGCGAACAACATCAATAAACCGGTTGTTGCGACTGTGGCGACGCTCCGCAGGCGCTGGTTTTGCGTTTCGTTGCCGGTCAGATATACCGCCAGCTGCATGAGGCACAGGGGCATGATGGGCAGAATATAGTACCAGCGGCGC
>JARROD010000360.1:0-3344 GCA_037384225.1 Exilibacterium sp. | reverse complement strand
AAATGAATACCAGAATGATACTTTCCAGCAGCCAGCGATCGGCGCTATTCAAGGCACGATAGCGGCGCGCAAATGAATAAAAGCCGACCATGAAAAGCAGCGACCAGGGAAAGAGAATACGCGGAACCTGGTAAATATAGCTGTAGATCGGGTCCTTGTGATCGAACGGCTGTAGAAAGCGGACGATGTTTTCCCGGATAACAAGCTCAAATCCGCCCAGGCCATGTTGCGGCAGAATTGTATTCGGCGGCAGGGGGGTACTGGCGGCAATCGTGTAAGGTGTTGTATAAACGGCTAAACCTATAAGCAGGCCGAGCAAGTGGTTGATATTGAGGTGAGCCCGCCAGCGTCGATCACGCAACAGGTAAGGCGCAATGATCAGACAGGGCACTACCCAGGCTGTAAGCCCTTTCATCTGTGAGCCGACAGCACAGATAACATGAAACAGGGTATAGGACAGCAGATCGGATTTATTCCGTCGTTGGAAAAAACAGGTGACGGCCAGCAGGGTAAAGGCTGCATTGACCAGGTCCGCCGCGGCCGTATGCGCCCAAAACAGAAATCCGTAACAGGTTACCGTCAACCACAGGGCCAGCCAGCCCGCTCGCCGGTTCCACAACTGTGTTGTCAGGTGATAAACACACCACAGCAGCAACACGCCGGCCAAAACGCTGGGCAGGCGCGCAGTCAGTTCGTCGACGTTACCGGTTACCCATTGCATCCCAACCACCAGCCCGTAGGAGGCGAGTGGTTTGTCGAAGTAGATTATACCGTTGATGATGGGATGAAAGGCATCGCCGGTTTCGATCATGTTGCGCGCAATCTCTGCCCAGCGGTTTTCTGAACCTGTCAGGGCCCGTTCATCAAGCCCAAGGCCGAGCAATACCGGCCAGGCAATCAGTGCCGGTACTGCCCATCGCGTTCGAGTGAAAAAGTGGTTCATAGTTGGTGTGTTCATTGATTGATCTGTGAGGTCTCCTATGTTCCGGGGCCGGCATTTTCAGGGTCTTTTCGTGTCGAAGGCCAGGCGATAAGTCCCGCGCCGATACAAACCAGGACCACACCTGTCAGTCGCATTGCGTTGGCGGTTTCATTAAAGCCGGGCAATAGGATGGCCCCCAGGTACACCAGTAAATAGCTGAGGCTTAATAAGGGATAGGCGAGACTCAACGGCAAACGGGCCAACGCTGAAAGCCAGCACAGTACCGACGTTGCATAACACACCAGCCCTACGGCGATGGGGGCGATAACCGGCGCCCAGTAACGGTATTCGAACATGGCGGTATAGGTTGAAAAACCGGGGTTGCCCGGTAATTGTTGCATGCCGTATTTCAGACTCAACTGGGCACAGGAGACCAATACGACGCTGCCCAGTGCCCAACCCCAGCCGTGGCGAAGTCTGTTTTGCGCAGACATTATGTACTCAACTCCATGCCAACAGGCTTAAGCCGGCGACAATTATCAATACGCCCAACCATCGGGTCGGGGGGATGTTTTCGCCAAACAGCAGGCGCGAAATCGGCAGCATCAAAACGTAGTTTACACTCAGCCAGGTATAGGCGCTGCTGACCTCCATTACGTCGAGCACCACCAGCCAGCACATCATGGCGGCGGCGAGACAGAGCAGTGCCAGCCAGAAACGCGGTTGGCGTCGATAGAAAATGAGCCTACCTCTGTTGCCCCTGGACACTGGCCAGGCAGCCAGCGCCACCTGCTTTTGCAACACCTGACTGCTGACGGTGAGCACAATAGTGGCGAGAAGAAAGAACCAGGCGAGCATATTCAGACAATCGACCGGATAGCGCTTATCACGCGTTCGGCATCGCCCAATGTCATATCCGGAAACAGGGGAATGGAACAGATGCGTTCGGAATTCCATTCGGTATCGGGTAGATGTAATGGTTTATCGCCGCGCATCAAGCGATAGTATTTTTGGTGATGAACCGCGAGAAAATGGATGCCGCACCCGATCTGTTGCGCCTTCATGGCTTCGATAAACTGATCCCGTGATACTTTTGCGGATTTATTGAGCCGGATAACGAACAAATGCCAGGCGTGAGTATGGGGCCAGTGGGGTGTCTGCAACGGTGTGACCTGAGGGATATCCCGCAGTGCCTGCAAGTAGAATTCGGCAATTTCGCGGCGTTTGCCGTTGATCATTTCCAGTCGCTGCAATTGGCTCAACGCCAGCGCCGCGCACATATCCGGCAGATTGTATTTAAAGCCGGGTTCCAGCACTTCTGTCTGTGGGCGGCGGCTCTGGGTGGTGCGATCGTAAGCGTCCACCCCGAGGCCGTGGAATCGCATCTGCCGCATGCGCGTTGCCAATTCGCCGTCGTCGGTTACAAACACACCACCCTCGGCAGCGGTGATATTCTTGATGGCTTGCAGGGAGAAAATCGCGTCCCCGTGGCTGCCGATAGGGCGGCCTTTGTATTCGGCGCCGAGCGCGTGCGCGGCATCTTCGAGCACACCGATTTTGTGGCGGGCGGCCAGCGTGTATATCGGGTTCAGATCCAGCGCAGCGCCGGCGAAATGCACCGGCACGATCAGGCGCGTTCGCGGTGTGATCGCCCGCTCGACAGACGCCGCGGTTACCATCAGATTGTCGCGGTCCACATCCACAAATACGGGGGTGGCGCCCAGCAGGGTAATCAGATTGACCGTGGAAACCCAGGTCAGCGACGGGGTGATCACTTCGTCGCCGGGGCCGATGCCTGCAGCCACCAGATAGCAGTGCATGGCCGCGGTGGCCGAGCACATAGCTACGGCATGGCGGGCGCCGAATCGCTGACAAATCTCCGTTTCCAGCGCCGCGCACCGGGGGCCGGTGGTGATCCAGCCGGATTTCAATACGGACACTACTGCGTCGATATCATCCTGGCTGATTTGAGGCGTGCAGAAAGGTAAAAATTTTTCAGACATAAAATGCTTTCCCGATCAAATACGTTGTACAAAATAGACAGAACAGACATCCCCGTCAAAAAAACCGGTGATAGCCGGTAACGGTAATTTGATACTGGTATTTTGTATGGCGGCGATGTCGCGGTCACAGACCATGAGGTAATACGGTGTGACAAGTTGTTTCAATGGCTCTGGGGTATCGGTAAAATGCGGGTAGAATCCAATGATGTCGGCGTTTACCCGGTAGCGCAGAGCCGCATTATCTTTACCCAGACGGTAAAATACCATGGGAGCGGGTTGCTCTCTTCGCAGCTGTTCGGCCCGCTGCACAAACGGGCGGGCTGCATGTAACTGAGTCAGCAGGGGTTCCCGTAACCACAGATTGGTGGACCATAGTGCGATAACCCCCAGGGAAACGATCCAGCGGTCACCTCTGTCCG
>JARROD010000359.1:1687-5295 GCA_037384225.1 Exilibacterium sp. | reverse complement strand
CGAACGAAAAATGGTGACGAACCGTGCTCGACACCAAAGGCAGCAATACTCCCGCCGAAGTACCTGAGGTTACCGGGGGCGTCTGTGATTCCGTTATCGGGTGGAGGCGGGGATAATCTCTTCAAGCACTGACTCACGAAATAAATACAGCTTGGGATTGGAAATCGAGGAAATATCGTAGATGATACGATAATCGACATTATTATCCCACGCCGGTATCGTGTGCCAATAGTCGACACCAAACAAGGTAAAAGCCTGGCGCCCGGCCTTCACTGTTGCAATCGTGCTGAACAGGCCATCGCCCAGGTACTCCATATCGATAGGGCCAATGTGTTTACGGCTGTTCAATTCGACTTCCCTCAACACGCTGGACGCCACTTCGCCTTTTTTTCGGCGTAGACTTAGATTCTCGAGTTTTCGCCGCGCAAAGTCGATGCACTCCCGACTGCCCGAAGACAGATAAGGCCACCCCTCCCGTACCCTGGCTAATCTCTCCGGGCCCGACTCACCGGAGGGTAACTGTATCTTTGTTATACGGGTTTTCTGTTTCTTTTTTGCGGCGCCCAGATTCTTAGCGTAGGTTTGTATCCGGCCATACTCCCGATGCAGGTCCGCCGCTTTTTTATCCAACCCAGCGATAAGGGCCTGCGTTTCACCCCGCTCCTGCTCCAGACGTTTCAGCTTTCTCTGTTGCCGATCGATAAGAATGGTCAACAACCGGATCTGGTGTTTGTTGATAACGTCGCTACGCGATTCACTCAATGGCGCCAGTTGTTCCCGCGCCCCGCTTAACATTAAGGCGAGCTGCTCCAATATGAACTTGTCTTCAGTCAAAGATGTTTCCGTATCACTGATATCTTTTTGCAGTGTATTCAACCGCGACTGTTCGTTCAGCAGACTTTCCGGCAATGCCCAGGCAAATGCCGTGACGCCGGTCAATAACATAGCAATGATTAAACGCAACATAGACGTAAATCGCCCTCTTCACAGTTTTATTAGGACATACCCGGCCTGGATGCAACAGCAAACCATCAAAAACACCCGAAACAATCCTCCATTATTCTTTTTGCGAAGAATAATGTGTGAATTGCTTTACACTATTAGCATTCGCCTATTAATTATCATCATACTTCGTCACATAATAACTGACAAATTACTAGCGCAAGCATATAAGGAGGAAAAAATGGCGGTCTGTTTTGAATATAAAACCCACAGAGGCATTAATAATAAAATCACTATCAGCCAGGAACTCTATAACATATTGGTTCGCCAAACCGGTGAGGAAAAAGCCCGGCACTTTATCGATAATTTCATAAGAAATGCGCTTTCTGTAAACAATGAAAGCATAGCTTTAGCCATCTTCCGCAAAATATGCGGAACAAAAAACAAACAATTCAGGGGGGGCTCAGCACAAGATTGAATAAGACAACCTCTCGGCAGCACCCTGGCGCAACGCCAAGGGTGTTACTATTCTAAAGTGCCTGCATTAGGAACGGGCACAGAATAGAGTCTCTGGGACGCCAAGCCATGCGCGGTAAAGTCCGGCTCAGGCTGGCATCCTACCCCAGCGCTACTCTCCTTCGCGTTCGATATCGCAGCAGTGACTCGCGAGCGGTTCATCACCGGCTGCCGTCAATACCGCTTCCGTCACCGGGTTGGGGCGAAACGTGGTGCAGCCTTTCAGCCCACGCCGAAAAGCCTCGCGATACAGCGACTCAAAATCCTGAAAAGAGCACTCGGCATCCACATTGACGGTTTTGGAAATGGCATTGTCTACGTAAGGTTGCAGTATCGCCTCCATTTCCAGGTGCGCGAGCGGCTGCAGACTCCGCGCCGTTACAAACGCCGACGGCAACTTCTTCCCTTCGCCACCGCACGCCTGCCACAAACGAAACGCGGGGTCGACAATATCGAAATCGCGATATTCACCCTCGGCGGTCAGCACCCGCCGACGGTGGAGAAAATCGAACACCGGCTCCACACCGCTGGAAACACCATTGGCGAGCAGACTGACAGTGCCGGTCGGGGCTATTGCGATCAGATGGCTGTTGCGTATACCCCGTTTGCCGATGCCTTCACGCAACGCCAGCGGTAACCCACAAATAAATTCCCCGCGCAAATAGGCCTCGCCGTCAAAGAAAGGAAAACAGCCCTTTTCGGCACCGAGGGAGATGGAAGTGCGATAGGCGTTATCACGTAGTATTGTCATTACCCGCGCTGCCAGCTCCCGCCCCGTATCACTGTCGTAATGCAGGCCCAGCATGACCAGGGCGTCGGCGAGCCCGGTGATCCCCAAACCGATACGCCGTGTGCCCTGCGCCTGACGGGCCTGCGCCGGCAGTGGGAAACGCGACAGGTCGATAACATTGTCCAACATACGCACCCCCGCCACCACCGTCTCGCCAATGCCAGTCCAATCCAGGCTCGCCTGCGGTGTAAACGGTTGTCGCACAAACCGCACCAGGTTGACCGAGCCCAGGTTGCAGGCACCGTAGGACGGTAGCGGAATTTCGCCACACGGGTTGGTGGCAGTGATGTATTCCCGGTAATAGAGATTGTTGCCGCGGTTGATACGGTCGACAAACAACACTCCCGGCTCAGCACAATCGTAGGTTGCGCGCATGATTTTGTTCCAGAGTTCACGGGCGTTAATCCGCTTGACTACCCGGCAAGGCACCAGTGACTGGCCGCCGCTCCAGCGCCGCTGTATGCACTCTCCGCTGCCGCTTTCCAGTTGCCACTCTGGAAACACCAGCGCCCAGTCACGGTCCGCGGCAACGGCAGCCATAAAGGCGTCGCTGATGAGTACCGAGACATTGAAATGGCGTAGTTTGTCGGGGTCGCGCTTGGCATCGATAAACTGCTCGATATCGGGATGATCACAGCGTAGCGTGGCCATCATAGCGCCACGACGGACACCGGTGGAAAGAAGCGTGGCGCACATACTGTCCCAAATGTGCATAAACGAAACCGGCCCCGAAGCGATGGTTCCAGTTGTGCAAGCACGAGTGCCGGCCGGGCGCAACGTGGAAAAGTCACAGCCAATCCCCCCACCCTGCTGCAGAGTCAAAGCGGCCTCTTTGAGGTGGTCAAAGATGGCGTGAATGGAATCTTCAATCACACCCATCACAAAACAGTTGCACAGAGTAACGCTGTGCCGGGTACCGGCACCGGCGAGAATGCGTCCACCGGGCAAAAACCGAAAGTCGACCAAGTGGTGGTAGAAACGCTTCTCCCAGCCCCCGGCGTCGACAGGTTCAACGCTGGCAAGGGCGCGGGCCACCCGGCGCCAGGTATCTTCCACAGTCGCATCGCATACCCGCCCGCCTTCGCGGTGACGGTATTTTGTATCCCAGATAGAGCGTGATACAGCGGCGTTAAAATAATCTGTAGACATATGACTGAATAAACTTTTACCACGACAGACGCAGCGAGGCCCCGTCAGGGCAGCATCAACTTGCGCACGCGTAAATCGAGGGCATCGATATCATCGAGGATCGCATTCTTATCAACTTCCGATAGCAATTTGTGTTTAAGAGTGGGACTTAAATGCTGGCGGACCAGGCCTAAGAATTCAGGCCCCGCCATGATGACCAGTTTTTCGAATT
>JARROD010000359.1:0-1674 GCA_037384225.1 Exilibacterium sp. | reverse complement strand
TCTGTGGCAATAAATCGCGCAAACTCATCGGCCAGGTGCTTTTTAGCATGAGTCCGGGGCTCCATTGCATGGCGGCCGCAGCCCAGGCTGTCGAAGGATCGTCCCGGCCGGCTGCTAACCAGTTCTCTGTCGCGCAACCGCCCCTGACTGTTGGCCCAACCCTCTATTTCCTCCAGTTTTCCATTGAGAGCGGATTTGAGAAAAAATCTTGCGTGAGTTTTGTCTGCCACCAATACTGCGATCATGGACATAACCAACTCCTTACCTTATAAGGCTGTTTGTAAAGGCATATCTGGGTATATACCCAAAGCGTTTGAGATTTAGGTATAGCGCGAATGTTATGCCTGTCTCATTTCTCCGTCATGACCGGGATCAAAAAGAGCTGTCTTTTATTACAACGCGTTTAACCACAGTCGGTATAATTTTCGCGTCTGATCGAACGCTCACCTGGTGCTCTACTAGCACTATCACTCATTACTTTTTATAAAGAAGTTAATCGTCTTTAAAAACCCCTGGAAATCAGCATCGGAAATAAAATAATGGGCACTCTCCGGCTAATGCCAGTTGCCGAATGCGCTGTGTAGACCGGCAGCATACAGCCCGCTTAAAGTGAGTTTGATTATAACGATTCTAGGTATTTTCAACCGATACCTCCTGTGTCAAAATGGCGGAGACAATTAAGCAAGGGTCATTTAAACTCAAACCTTTGACAGAAATACCAGACGTCTGTAGTCACCATGTAGTCACCAACGACGAATAAGGTAGGGTCAAGCATGTCCCGGTATCCAACGTCTCGCTTCCAGAACGGGTTCAAGCAAGGTGGACGTATCTTTACATCTGGAGTTAACTCCTATCACAACCCACCGGTTTTCCACGACAGCTACTATTTAAGCGCAATTTTTCCTCTAAACACCATTTTGCCGGAACACAGCGAGGAAGCTGAAAAGTTCAGAAAACTTCTCCAACCCAACCAGTCACTCGCAGCAGGAGACTATATCTACCATGCGGGAGATCACTTCACGTCCGTCTACGCCGTGTGTACCGGAACAGTAATAACCGTCAATGCTGACAACGGTTGTGAACAGATCAACGGTTTCTATCTGGCAGGTGAAGTGGCCGGTGTCGATGGCGTGGCAACCAACCACTACGTAAATTCCGCCATCGCCGGAGAACCCGTCGATATATGTGAAATTCCACTACTGCACTTGGAAGAACACAGTCTGGAATTCCCCAGCCTGTTGCGGCATTTTTTTCATGTGATTAGCCGGGAAATCAGCGACGACCAACGCTTAATTGCGCAAAGGAATAATAAGGAACCTGTAGAGAAAATTGCCACGCTATTGTTAAACCTTTCCGCTCGCAATTACCGCCGGCACCTGTCAGCCACCGCAATGCGGCTACCGATGCCCCCGGCCAAAATCGGCACCTACCTCGCGCTTAGCGTTGAAACGCTCAATGCGGTATTACATGACTTTCAACGACAGGCAGCTATAACGATTGAGGGAAAAGATATCACGATTACGAATATAGATATATTGCGGAATTATATTAATCCAGCCGATTTTTGAGTGTAACCACACTTCTAGTGCATTGCGTGACCACCGAATAGTAATATCTATAACCCCTTCCCTTACATGGGGCTTGCGACACGGCAGCATCATCCACCCATTCAAA
>JARROD010000358.1:0-3651 GCA_037384225.1 Exilibacterium sp. | reverse complement strand
ACCCGAGGTTGGTACACTGTCAGGCGGACGTTCTGAGCAAGCTGGCCCAGGCTGTCGGAGGTATGGATGCCGACGCCAAGTTACCATTACAGCACACACACGATTAAAGCCTGCCCGGTGGTGGCGGGATTGAAGATCGAGGAGACCCGGATGCAAATGCAAGAGGACATTGATTCCCTCGAAACCCGAGAATGGATGGACGCCTTTCACTCTGTCGTACGTTACGGGGGTAAAGAAAGGGCGGCTTTTCTGCTGAAACAGCTCGCCGACCGGGCGACAGCCGCGGGGGTGAAGCTGCCTGCCGCGATAACGACTCCCTACAGTAACACCATCCCCGTAACCGCCGAAAAGCGGATGCCGGGTGACCTTTTCATGGAACGTAGAATTCGGTCATTAATACGCTGGAATGCGCTGGCCATGGTCATGCGGGCCAATGACAACAATGACGGGCTTGGTGGTCATATTTCTTCCTTCGCCTCATCGGCAACCCTCTACGATATCGGTTTCAACTATTTCTTTCGTGGCAGCGACGACGGCCAGCCCGGCGACCTGATTTATTTTCAGGGGCACTCCGCTCCGGGGATGTATGCGCGCTCCTACTTAGAAGGACGCCTCAGCGAGGAACAACTGGACAACTTCCGCCGCGAAGTGGACGGCCATGGCCTGTCCTCCTACCCCCACCCCTGGTTGATGCCTAATTATTGGCAGTTTCCCACGGTTTCCATGGGTCTGGGTCCGATCCAGGCCATTTATCAGGCGCATGTGATGCGCTACATGTCGGCTCGTGGTCTGGCCCCGCGCGGTGATCGCAAAGTTTGGGCATTTCTGGGTGATGGCGAGTGTGACGAACCGGAAACGCTGGGCGCTATTTCCCTGGCGGGGCGTGAACAGCTGGAAAACCTGATATTTGTCATCAACTGCAACCTTCAGCGTCTCGATGGCCCGGTGCGGGGCAACGGCAAGATCATTCAGGAGCTGGAAGGGGTTTTCCGCGGTGCCGGCTGGAATGTGATCAAAGTAATCTGGGGTCGCCACTGGGACCCGCTGCTTGAAAAGGATGTCAACGGAAAACTGCAAAAGCGGATGGACGAGGTTTGTGACGGTGAACTGCAGAACTTTAAAGCCAATGGCGGTGCCTATACCCGCAAGCACTTTTTCGGTACCGATCCCGAACTCCTGGAGATGGTAAAAGATCTCAGCGACGACGACATCATGTACCTCAACCGCGGTGGTCACGACCCCTTTAAAGTTTACGCTGCCTATGCCGAGGCGGTTTCTCACAAGGGGCAACCCACCGTTATCCTGGCGCAGACCGTCAAAGGTTACGGCATGGGAGCCGCCGGCGGCGAGGCCGCCAACATCACCCACTCGGTGAAAAAGCTCGACAAGGAAAGCCTGCGTTCCTTCCGCGATCGCTTCGGCATACCCATTTCTGATTCCGAACTGGAGCATGTGCCCTACTACCGCCCGGCGCCGGACAGCCCGGAAATGGTGTACATGCGTAAGCGTCGCGAGGAACTCAACGGTATGCTGCCGTCGCGCCGCAGTGATTTCCAGGCCCTGGAAACGCCGTCCCTGGAGGCTTTCAAGGCGCAGCTTAAAAGCAGTGGTGAGCGGGAAATTTCCACCACTATGGCCTTTGTCCGGATTCTTTCCTCGCTGGTCAAAGATAAAAATATAGGCTCCAGATTAGTACCCATTGTGCCGGATGAGGCGCGTACTTTCGGGATGGAGGGTATGTTCCGCCAGTTGGGGATCTACTCTTCGGAAGGCCAGAAATATACGCCCCACGACGCCGATCAGATAATGTATTACAAGGAAGACAAAAAAGGGCAGATTCTGGAGGAAGGCATTACCGAGTCCGGCGCCATGTCGGCCTGGATCGCGTGTGCCACCGCCTACAGCAACAGCAACTGCCCGATGATTCCCTTTTACATTTTTTACTCCATGTTCGGTTTTCAGCGTATCGGCGATCTGGCCTGGGCGTCCGGTGACAGCCAGGGGCGGGGTTTTCTGATTGGTGCCACCGCCGGGCGCACTACCCTCAACGGCGAGGGGCTGCAACACCAGGATGGCCACAGCCACGTGCTGGCCAATACCATTCCCAATTGCCGCAGCTACGACCCCACCTACAGCTATGAACTGGCGGTCATTATTCAGGATGGTATGAAGCGGATGTTTCAGGAAAAGGAAAACTGCTTCTACTACATTACCACCATGAATGAAAACTACCTTCACCCGGATATGCCGGTGGGTGTGGAAGAAGGAATTATCAAGGGTATTTATCTGCTCGACGAAGGCAAAAAGAAGAAAAAAGGTCAAAACCGCGTCCAGTTGATGGGGGCTGGCTCGATTCTGCGTGAAGTGCGCGCGGCGGCGGACATGCTGCGCAACGACTTCGATATCGAGGCCGATGTCTGGAGCCTGACCAGTATCAACGAACTGGCCCGCGACGGCCAGAGCTGCAAGCGCTGGAATATGATGCACCCGGAGGCAGATCCGCGTATACCCTATATTACCGCGCAACTGGAAAAACGCGAAGGCCCTGTGATTGCCGCCACCGATTATGTTAAAAATCATGTGGAGCAACTGCGCGGATTTATTCCAAATTCCCTTTTTGTGCTGGGCACAGATGGTTTTGGCCGCAGTGATACCCGTGCAAAGCTGCGCAATTTCTTCGAGGTGGATCGCAATTTTGTGGTTCTCGCCGCGCTGAAATCCCTGGCCGACGCGGGCAAACTGGAAGCGAAGGTGGTCGCCAAAGCCATGCAGCAGTTTGGTATTGACCCGGAAAAAAATGATCCGATGCGCTGCTGATGGCAGTAGACATTTGAAAAACCCCCGAGTGACATAACGATAGTTATTCTGCACGGGGGCTAACCGGCGCGGGTGAAGCGTGTTTAAACCCGAACCCGCGTATTCTATTTTTAGCGTCCGACTCCGGCTCTCCGGGCCTGTGAGCGGACTGATGCGATTGCAAGGAGAAACGGTGGCGATTCAAGTTATACCGGTCCCTGACATAGGTGGCGCAGAAGACGTGGATGTGATCGAAATCTGCGTGGCGCTCGGGGACTCTATTGAAGCTGAACAATCCCTTATCGTATTGGAAAGTGATAAGGCCTCGATGGAAGTACCCTCTCCGTTATCCGGCAAAGTGGTCTCGTTAAAAATTAACGAAGGCGACAAGGTGTCAGAGGGCGATGTCATTGTAGAGCTGGAAGTGGGGGAGGCCGGAACGGATAAATCCCCGGCTGCAGCGCCTCCGGTGGAGCAGCCCGCACCCGCCGCTGAGTCGGCGGCGCCCGAAAACCCGGCCGCGGCCTCCGAATCCGGGTCAGCCGGGCTGACAGCCAGCGAACTACCGGTATCCGTACCCGATATAGGAGGGGCGGAGGCGGTCGATGTTATTGAAGTCTGTGTTTCAGAAGGCGATGAAATCAGTGAAGGTGATTCGCTGATCGTGCTGGAATCGGACAAGGCCTCTATGGAAGTGCCTTCTCCGGCGGGTGGAAAGGTTTTGCGTCTGACTGTTGCCGAAGGTGACAAAGTTTCGGAAGGCGACGCCATCCTTACGCTCGCGGTTGTGTCCACGACTACAACTTCTGAAACTGCGACCTCTGGAGCGACTGCAGACCCTGTGAAAGCGGCCGC
>JARROD010000357.1:0-3660 GCA_037384225.1 Exilibacterium sp. | reverse complement strand
CCACATAGTCGACTGGGCCGGGCTAGGGCAGAACCACATAGTCGACTGGGCCGGGCTTGGGCAGAACCACATAATCGACTGGGCCGGGCTTGGGCAGAACCACATAATTGATTGGGCCGGGCCGACTTGGAGATATAAAGAATTATCGCCCGAAGCACTAGTTTCCTTCCGATTTCTGATACCCTTGATTGCCACTGATAATACGCATATTGCCCAATACATTTTGCAGGTTGGTAACTATGTCCCAAGGTAAGGTCTACACTGTCTGTCCCCATGACTGTCCCAGCGTTTGCGCCCTGGAGGTCGAGCGCCTCGATGCCAACCGCATCGGCAAGGTGAAGGGCTCCAAAGACCTGCCTTACACAGCCGGTGTGGTCTGCGGCAAGGTGGCGCGCTATCGCGAGCGGGTACACCACCCTGAGCGCCTGTTGCACCCCCTGCAAAGAGTTGGCCCTAAAGGCTCCGGACAGTTTCAGCGTATCACCTGGGAGCAGGCATTGGACCGGGTAGCGCAGGCTTTTTTACAGGCGGAAGAGAAATACGGCGCGCAATCCGTCTGGCCCTATTTCTACGCCGGCACCATGGGGCTGGTGATGCGCGACGGCATCAATCGACTGCGCCATGCCAAAGGCTATTCAAAAATGGCGGAGACAATCTGTGTCGGTCTGGCGCATCCTGGCTGGTTGGTGGGAACCGGCGCCATGCGCGGTGTGGATGCTATGGAGATGGCGCAGTCGGAGGTCATTGTGATCTGGGGCACCAACGCGGTTTCCACCCAGGTCCATGTCATGACCCACGCCTTGAAAGCGGTTAAAAACGGCGCCAAACTCATTGTCGTGGACCCCTACCACAACAAAACCGCCCAGCGTGCCGACCTGCACTTACCCATCAGGCCAGGCACCGACGCGGCGCTGGCCTGTGCCGTTATGCATATTCTGTTCAGGGATGGTTACGCCGATCGCGATTATCTGCAACGCTATACTGACTACCCCCGGGAACTGGAGCGGCACCTGCGGACAAAAACCCCCCAGTGGGCGGCGCGCATCACTGGTTTGACGGAGGCATCCATCGAATCTTTCGCCCACTTGTATGGCAGCACTAAAAAATCTTTTCTGCGTCTCGGCTACGGCATGTCGCGCAGTCGCAATGGCGCGGCCAATGTCCACGCGGCTTCCTGTCTGCCCGCCGTTACCGGCGCCTGGTCAGTCGAAGGCGGCGGTGCGATGTTTTCCCAGAGTGGCCTGGCAAAACTTGATTGCACGCTAATCAATGGACTCGACGCGGACACCGCTTCGGTGCGTACGCTGGATATGTCTCGTATTGGTGATATTCTCACCGGTGATGAAGATGCGCTGTGCGGCGGCGGGCCGGTAAAAGCCATGCTGATCCAGAACACCAACCCGATTACCGTCGCACCGGACACCGGCAAGGTGCGCGAGGGGTTTCAGCGCGAAGATCTGTTTGTCTGTGTGCATGAACAGTTTATGACGGAGACAGCGCAACTGGCCGATATAGTCCTTCCGGCCACCATGTTTCTGGAGCACGACGATATCTATAAGGCCAGCGGCCACTGCGCTTTGCAGGTGGCCAAAAAAGTGATCAATGCGCCCGGCGAATGCCGTTCCAATCATGAAGTGATTATCGAACTGGCTCGACGCCTGGGTGCCCGGCACCGGGGCTTTGAGATGAGTGCCTGGGAGATTATTGATCAAACCCTGCGCAGTTCCGGTTATCCTTCGGCGGCGGAGGTTCACCGCAACAAGGGGCTCGATCTCACTCCTTCGTTCGAAGAGGCACACTTCCTAAATGGCTTTGCCCACGGCGATGGGAAATTTCATTTCAAAGCCGATTGGAACGCGCTGGGCAAGCCCGGTGACGGTATGCCGGATTTCCCCGATCACTGGGCGGTAATCGACGAAGTCAACGCAGCCAGACCCTATCGCCTGGTCACGGCACCGGCGCAGAATTATTTGAATTCAAGTTTCAATGAAACCCCCTTTTCCCAAGCGCAGGAACAACAACCGAAAGCCCTGATCCATGCGCAAGTGGTGGAAAAACTCGGCCTTACTCGTGGCGAAGTCGTCAGCATCGGCAATGATCGGGGCGTTGTGCAACTGGTGGTGGAGGTCGCCCACAATCAACATCCGGACACTATTGTGGTGGAAGGGCTTTGGCCCAATGGAGCGTTTATCGGTGGCCGGGGAATCAATACGCTGACATCCGCCGAACCGGGTTATCCGGCTGGCGGTGCAGCGTTTCACGACACCAGTGTTTGGCTCAGGAAAGGCTAAATGCCAGTGATAGCAAAGTCTATCGCGGCAACAATTTCGTTACGGAAATGGCTTAGGACCGTGCACGAAATAACTTCCGGTTTTCGCCTCCGATCCATCCCGCCTGGCGCCGCTGCGAAAACTTGACGTAGGCCCACTATGCCGGCGTTTTCGCAACGACACCAGGCGGGCGCCTCGAAACCGAAAACCGGAAGTTATTTCGTGCACGGTCCTAACTCTTCGTCAGTTAAGCTTTGATTAGTCTTTATCAAGGCCGTGTCGACAATAGTTTTAAAATTACTTAACACAAAGCTCTCCATTTCGTTGGGACAAACCCAACGACCTTTAACTTTGAATAAATCATCTTCTCTACTTTCAAATTTGTAGAATCCCTTTTCATCCTGACTAAAAATATCACCAGTACGATACCAACCATCACTGTCGAATTTCTCCATCGTTCTTTCTTTATTTTTATAGTACCCAAGTGATTGACTTGGACCTTTAACGAGTGATACACCTCGTTTTGAGCGGCTCTTGTTGTCATATTTTATGTCTACTAGTTTGACTTCGTACCCGGGAACACAAATGCCTTTAGAGTGTTGATATAACGTTGTCAAGAAAATATGCCCCATTTCCGTGGTTCCAACACCATCATAAATTGTCAATCCAAATTGTTGCTTCCAGCTTGTGTGTAAACTACTCGGCAATGGAGAACCCCCAGAAATAATGCGGAGATTGTTATTGAGAAAATGCTCAAGTTCTTCGCTAAACTCTAATAATTCACTATATATTTTAGGTACTGAAAAAAACACACTGGGTCGATAACTTTTTAAGTTTTCAACAATTAGCTCTACCGTTGGCCAGCGTGAATCTATTACAGCAGAAAGATTGTGGTAGAACGGTAGAAAGAGACTATTGCCCAGTCCGAAACCAAAGAAAACTTTAGCCACACTATATACAATGTCATTCTCCGCAATGTTGAGAATGCTGTTCCCATATGTGTTCGCATGCGCCAGCATCCCGGCGCCGTTGTGCATAACAGCTTTAGGATTTCCCGTCGTGCCCGAAGTATATTGCATAAAGGTAATATCAGAATCTCGTAGCACAGCGTATTCATCAGAGCGTTCATTAGATACAAGCTTTCGCAACGACAAAAAATCGCCTGGAATACTCTGACTGTATATATCTTCGACGATCAAACATAGACCGGATTGATTTATTTCAGTTGCGGATAACAACACGCAAAGACTTTCACTCTCGCCAATTACAGCACTAGCCCCACTATCGCTAACGTAGTATGACATCGAAGACTTTGTTGATTTTGGATTCAGCGGAATAGGTATGGCACCAACTTGTAAAACCCCTAAAAAAGCGACAAATAACGAAGGGG
>JARROD010000356.1:0-3668 GCA_037384225.1 Exilibacterium sp. | reverse complement strand
GAATATGGCGAGTAAATTTAACGCGGCGTTGGATGTACCGGCCCAAGGGTTCTGCAAACGGCCGCGTTAAGCGTTATCCCCTGACCTGGAGGGCCTACGTGGTAAGTTGTTCGGCTTTGTTGGTCATATGCCGATCGCTCGGTGTACCCACCGCCGGGGCAGATGATGACGGCGGTGCCGTTGGCCTGTTGTGGGTTCGGCAAACAACAGTCGTTTGCACAACGCGGGAACAATTTGTATCGGTTCCTGGCGAAGCTGCTCATCATCGGGAATAACCCATTATTGAAACTGATGTTCATGTGAACGCACAACAGGCAGCGGTTGTGCGTATTGTCGATATTGAATTAACGCCCAATGGACCATAAACTATCTTTCATGCTCGCTCCTTAATCGATAGTCGATCAATACGCCATTTCGGCCATGTTCATCGTTCCTTATCAAAGGTGTCAGTCGATCCGGTCAGATATTTCAAAATGCACCTTTCCATTGTTCAGTATCTATAAACCAACGTTCTTCATAAATTTTATCGCCTTCAAATTTGAAAAGAACCGATAGCTGAGAGTCTGAAACTTTCTCCGATTTCCACTCAAGGACCGACACGACTTCATCTTCTCCTTCTAAATGACGAAGCCCTGTGATCTCGAAGCCTGGGGGGAGAATATTTCCCAGTCCATCCAGTGCTTGACGGAATGAATGTCGACCCTTAAGAATATTAGTTTGTCCAGGCATAATGAATGTCATGTTTTCAACGTAATCTTTCACTAATGTGTCGAAATCTCCATTGCCGACGGCTTCCCAACCTCGTTGTACAATTTCGGATAGTCTCACGGTTACTCTCCTTTTTTGATTAAATCTTTCGTGATTTGAACTTGCTTGATAACTGCTGGAAGAGGGTGTCTCTTTGTGGCATTAATCTGTATATCAAAATGATGTGCGTCTTCATTGTCGAAGAGGATTCTAACATTTGATCCATAAAAGCATCCCAACTAGCGAAAAAACGCTTTCAAATTTCATTCAGACATTACTGTAATGACATTGTAGTCGCGATTTAGTTTTGCGCACTATAACGCTGTACTATTCATTTTTTTGTTGTTTGAATTGAAAGAATTTGTTATGGGCTGTACTCAGTGCATCGGTGTTTACGCCGGGTGCATGACCGCCCCCTGCTACCAACGGCAAAACGAGCAGGGAGAAATGGAAGTTATATGTGAATGCCCGCTCTATAACCGCCCTTTCCATGTTGGGCAGAACAATGCTCAATGCGACCTGGGCAACAACTAGTTTTAGTGGCAAGCAATACTAGAGAGTTTTCGCGTGTTCCAGACCTTACGCTTGAGGGATTGGGCTAAATAAAACATGGGGATCGCTGAAAATACCTGAGCTCGAAAATGTATGCAACGATAGGCTCGAGTGTGAACGCCTTTTTTGGCTATGCCCCGTCGCGCGTACTTCAGCGCCGAACACTACCGGGTACTGTGCGAGATCCGCCGCCGTGTCGCTAATCCGTCAGTGCGGTCTTGAGCAGGAATAGAGAGATTGACTGGCATACCATGCTAAGATCAATACAGGATTCCGGGAGGGCCACAAAAGCTATGAACGCGTTGATATTATTAAAATTGGGATTGATTGGAGCTCTCGGCTTTTTGTGCCAGTGGTTGGGTTGGCGAATGAAGCTGCCGGCAATATTGTTTTTATTGTTGTCCGGAGTTGTTATCGGTCCGGTATTTGGCTTTTTTAATCCCGATGAGATGTTTGGCGAGCTCTTGTTGCCCCTGGTTTCGCTCGCGGTTGCTGTCATACTTTTCGAGGGTAGCCTGACACTCAAAATTTCCGAGTTGCACGACATCGGCCGCACCGTACGCAACATGGTTACTTATGGTATCTTCATTAATGCGCTGGTCACGACTCTGGCTGTGCGTTTGTTGACGGATCTCGATTGGTCGCTGGCCTTGCTGTTCGGCTCGATTATGGTCGTCACCGGTCCGACCGTGATTGTGCCCATGCTCAAGGCAACCCGCTTGAATAGCCGCATATCGCGAACCCTGCGCTGGGAGGGCATTATTATCGATCCAGTGGGTGCCTTGCTCGCGGTACTGGTATTCGAATTTATTGTTTCACAGCAGTCGGGCGCCGGCTTTTTGCATATCCTCGGGGTTTTTGCCGCTACGGTTTTTACCGGTGCCCTGGCCGGCGGCATTGTGGCCTTGCTGTTCGGTTTTCTGTTGCGCAAACACTGGATACCCGAGTATTTGCAAAACTACGCAGCGCTGGCTTTTGTCTCAGTAACCTTTGCGCTTACCAACAGCCTGATGCACGAATCGGGTTTGATCGCGGTGACGGTGTTGGGGATAGTGCTCGTCAATATGCCCGGTGTACACATCCGCAGCATATTGCACTTTAAGGAAAATCTGACAACGGTACTGGTATCCGTGCTGTTTATCATCCTCGCGGCACGCATCGATTTTAAGGCTCTGTATCAGTTGGGTTTTGGTGCGCTTGGCGTGTTGCTGGCCATGCAGTTTATCGCGCGGCCTCTTAAGGTGTTTGCCTGCACCATGCGCTCGGACTTCAAAATGACAGAGCGCACGCTGCTGGCCTGGGTGGGGCCGCGAGGAATCGTCGCCGCGGCGGTGTGTGCCGCCTTTGCCTTGCGTCTCGAACTTTTTGGAGTAAGCAATGCGAACCTTTTGGTGCCGCTGTCGTTTACCGTCATTATCGGTACGGTGCTGATTCAGGGAACAACGGCGCGTGCTTTCGGCAGACTCCTGCAGGTGGCTGAACCAGATAATAAGGGTATACTGATTATCGGCAGTAATCCGGTTTCCATTGCTATTGCCCGAGCCTTGAAAGAACTCAATATACACGCAGTGATTTGCGACACCTATTGGGACAGCCTGGCGCCCGCACGTATGGAAGGCCTGGACACTTACTACGGCAATCCCATGTCCAATCACGCTGAATTGTACCTCGATAAATCCGGGCTTGGTGCCGCCCTCGGTCTCTCCTACGACAGGGAGCGAAACTCAACAGCGGCCTTGCGCTTTCGCGAGGAGTTTGGTCCACAAAACGTTTTTACCCTATCGCAATACTCGGGTTCCGGGCAGACGGAAGAAAAACATTATTTGGGTGATCACTACAGGGGGCGGACCCTGTTCGGCAGGAAAATCAGCTACGGACTGCTCGCGGGTATGATCAGCCGCGGTGCGACAATTCGTAAAACCAGCATTACTGAGGAGTACAGTTATGCAGACTGGCAAACGGACAACCAGCAGTCGCAAGTTGTTCTGCTCTGTATGATCACCAAAAACGGCACTTTGCAATGGGCAACCGAAGGCAAAGAACTCAAGGTTATTCCCGGTTGCACACTTTTATCTTTAACGCTTCTGAAACAGGAAGCTGATTCCGTAATAATCAACCCTAACGTTGCATAAATTTTCGGCCCAGGACCCCTTCGCTCCTTCTAAAGCAGCATTTTCAGGGCCGTGCTCAATTTTTCTAATCCTCACATAGGGATAGCTATGCTCCGGTTAGAAAAATCTGCGCGCGCCCCTGAAAATACCGCTCTAATAGGTCCTGAGCTCGATAATTTATGCAACGATAGGGTCACCAATCCTGCCCCGGCGATAAGGAACGTGCAGGATATAACTTCCGGTTTTCGGTTTCGAGGC
>JARROD010000355.1:0-3672 GCA_037384225.1 Exilibacterium sp. | reverse complement strand
GCACCATCGGTATTCTCCCCGTGATATTTCGCCAGGCGTTCACGCAGGCCGTTATCCAGAAACGCCTGCCTGGCCTGCGCGATCGACCGCACCGACAAGGTTTCACAGAATACGTGCGGCGCCATGGTCACAATCCCCCGCAGCCCGTCTCCGGCGCAGCTGCCGGCATGGATCAGCAATATTGAACCGCCGTCGTAATGCCCTACCAAGATATAGTCTTCAATAGCGGCGGCAGCAAGCAGCTGTGGCAAAACGTCCATGGCTTCGATATGCATATAATTCAGCGGCCGCGGCAGCTCGCAGGGCTGCGAGCGACCATACCCCCTGCGACTGTAGACCAGGGCGGGACAACCTGTTAACTGCGCGAGTTTTTCTGGAAAGTCGCGCCACATGTCGATACAGCCGAGCCCCTCGTGCAAAAAAATCAGTGTGGGAGCCTTGTGAACAGCGCCTTGATATTTTTCCACTTCCAGCCTGACACCGAACACGTTCAGGTATCCCTGTTCACCGTAACTGAGGCTTGAAGGCTGAAACTTTTCGGGTTGTCGCGAATTCACAATTACTATTTCTCAAGGGTAAAAGGGCATATTGGTAAACGCTTTTCGCCGCAGCAGCGGCGACGGGCGATAGCGGTCCTCTCCGTAGCAGGTCTGCAGGTTCTGCAACACCGCAAACAGATTTTTCACACCGATAGCATCGCCCCAGGCCAGCGGCCCCCGGGGGTAGTTGACGCCAAGACACATGGCGACATCCACATCGGACACTGTCGCCACCCCCTGGTTGACGGCATCGGCGGCCTCATTGGCCAGCATGCAAACGCTGCGCATGACCACCATGCCGGGGATGTCATCGATCACGGTAACCCGTTTGTTCAGCGCCTGAAAAAAACCGCAGACAGTCTCCAGCGCCGCGTCGCTGGCCTGGTCCGCTTTGGCCACCGCCACGCGCGCGGTATCGCGGTAATCCAGAGCCAAATCAAAAACCACAAGCTCTGGCTGATTATCAACGGCGGCTCTTTCGGTTGCACTGCGGCCATCTGTCAACGCCAGTGTCACACCATCCACTTGAATGGAAGCCCCGATGCCGTTGCTCACGCGCTGTTCTATGTCGATACCCGCCGTTTGCGCCAGGTCGAGCAGCGGCTGCGCCGGCCCCAGGTCTCCCCAGACAGTGATTTGTGCGGGCGTTGCACCCGGCGCAGCGTCTGCTGCTGTCTCAATCTGTTCATCAGTTTGATAATCGTAGAAACCCCGCCCGCTCTTGCGCCCGAAAAAGCCGGCGTTAACCAGTTCAAGCTGCGCCAGTGAAGGTTTGAAGCGGGGGTCCTGATAGTAGGCGTTAAAGACCGAGGCGGTCACCGCATAGTTGACGTCCTGACCAATCAAATCCATCAGCTCAAACGGCCCCATTCGAAATCCGCCCGCCTCGCGCATCAGCCTATCGATGGTAGCCACCTCGGCCGCCCCCTCTTCCAGTATCCGTAATCCTTCGGCGTAAAAGGGGCGGGCTACACGGTTGACGATAAAGCCCGGAGTGGATTGCGCGAACACCGGGGTTTTGCCCCAGCGCTGCGCGGTCGCGTAAACAACTTCAGCGATTTTACTATCCGTCGCCACTCCGCTGACCACTTCGACCAGTTTCAGAATCGGCGCAGGGTTAAAAAAGTGCATGCCCAGCAATCGTTCCGGATGTTGCAATGCAGCACCTATTGCGGTGATGGAAATCGAGGAGGTATTCGACGCAAAAATCGTATCGGCGGCACAAATACTCTCCAGTTCGGAAAAGACGGCTCGTTTGACCTCGAGCTTTTCGACGATGGCTTCGATAATCAATCCCGCACCGGCAAGCTGCGACAACTCGGTGCGGGGTTCAATACGGCTAATCAGCGCTTCGGCATCGGCGGCCGTCATTTTTCCCCTCGCCACCGGTTTTTCCAGCCCGCGACGCAGCTTCTGTATGCCCGTCTCTATCGCCTTGGCATCAATATCGTAGAGATAAACAAGGTGACCCGCCGCGGCGGCAACCTGAGCAATACCCGCGCCCATGGTTCCCGCGCCCAACACCGCAACCGGCACCGATTGTATGAGTTCAGACATTATTCACATTCCCTCTTGGCCTTTAATAAGACGCCCACTTTAGCACCCTTTAAAATCGGGTTTGCGCTTTTCGAAAAAAGCCGCAATACCGTTGTTTCTATCACGGGTTCCGGGCCGTGATAAATTCACCCGCGAGCACCATTTTCATGGCCAGGGGCTTACCAACGGTGCGAATCAAGCGTTGCGTGCCGCCAGCCCCTGGTATAATGCCGAGGTTAATCTCAAACGCTTTGGGTATAGCGACCGGATTGCTGCATTTTCGTTTTTAATGTTGACCAATCCAAACGATGATCAGTGCAGATTTTCTCAAACTCCGCCTCGACGCCCTGCTCCATCCCTTTCAAGCCACAGATGTAAACGTAGGTTTCATCCACGTCTATCAGTTTTGCCAGTGTGTCCGACTGACTGAGCATACGGTCCTGTACATATTCCTTTGCCTTACCGGGCACTCGGGAAATTGCCCTTCAAGAACCGGGAAGGTACGCTCGCCAAAGTCCAGAACCACATGGTGAATATCCGACTCCGAATCGACGTCGGTAATGCGGAAATTTCCCGCCACCCACGCTACGATCGGCCACTCGCGATTGAAAATATTGATATAAGGGCAGGACGCCGAAGGAGGGGGCATAACCTTTCCACTCTGGCCCGCGTGTGCGACTTCAAGAATGGCACTGGCATCCTGCTCACTGGCCTCATACTGCACCAGGCCGAGCGTGCCATCATCGCCGTGGTCAATTTCCTCGGGCAGTTCGTCCCAGGAAAGCTGTTCGTCCAGGCTGTAAGCTGTAGTCACTATGCGCCAGTTATCGATAGAGCCTGTCGGGCATGGCGAGATGCAATCCATGCAGAAATTGCACTTTCCCACATCGACGACATAGTTGTTATCGTCGTGGGTTTAGGAATTCAGTTTTAATTCGTAGCCGTCAAACAGGGTTGCGGTGGGGTTTACATCCATGCTCAGAGTCGCCACAGGACCGTCGAAGGTCAGTTTCCAGTGCTTGTAGTTATCAGGGCGGGTCTGAAAATCAATCATGCTTTGCTATCACCTTCGTTTGAGGGGGCGTCAAGGATCTCTTAACTTTTGGCATGCATTATATTGCACCTTACGTTAGCGTCAAGTATAATACAGCAGACAACAATGAAATAAAACGCATAATATTTCCAATGCAGGTCATTGGATGTTGCTTTAAGGGTGGGTTGTTAAAGGTGCCAGTAGCGGGTTCGTGCGGATGGTGCTCGATGATGTCATTATCAGTGGCCTTCCATCGACCGTCTGCCTGCGGCATATAGAGGGTCGAGACATCATTAAAATCGTGCAAAACAGTACTTGAAGTCCTATTTTGCACACTTTAGAATTTCATAATGATTAAACGCCATATAGCAGACGAACTGACACATCTCCTGGGTGAATATCCGGTAGTGACTTTACTGGGTCCAAGGCAGGCGGGAAAAACAACGCTGGCCAGGGAATTGATCAATAGTAGACCCAAAACCCTCGAGCCCTACGATTACAGCAACCTGGAAACACCCGAAATTCGACAATTCGCCATAGACGATCCCAAGGCGTTTCTGGCGC
>JARROD010000354.1:0-3676 GCA_037384225.1 Exilibacterium sp. | reverse complement strand
AAAAAAATAAGGTAACAAACCAGCAATACCAGTAACGGTAGAAAAAAAGATCTGGCATACCCAACAGCCGCCGGCGGTATCATCACCGCTTCCTGGGCTTTGCGGTAAGCGAGCAGTTGTCCCTGATCATCGGGAGCCAGTGCGCCGAACTCACCTGCCAGCTTCAACAGCGCAGACATTCGTTTATTGGTGAGGAAAAGCAGGTCGAACAATAACGCACCCGCAGCCCCCAACACCAATATTTCCAACAATGTAAAGATTAAATTACCCATATATTTTTACTATTCCTTCAAGATTTCTATTTGCCCTACACCAGTTTAACCCGTTCACTGCCTACGTTTAACTGTCTACTTTTAGCACAGCGAGAAACGCTTCCTGAGGTATTTCCACACGCCCGACCTGTTTCATGCGTTTTTTCCCGGCTTTCTGTTTTTCCAACAGTTTTTTCTTGCGGGTGACATCACCACCGTAGCATTTGGCGGTAACATTCTTTCGTAATGCCTTCACTGTAGTACGCGCGATAATCTGCCCGCCAATAGCCGCTTGAATGGCCACATCATACATCTGTCTGGGTATCAGCTCTTTCATTTTCTCCGTCAATGTGCGCCCTCTGGCATGGGCATTATCGCGGTGGACAATCAATGCCAGCGCATCGACTTTTTCGCCGTTGATCAACACATCCAACCGTACCAGGCGCGCAGTCTCGAAGCGTTTAAAGCTGTAGTCCAGAGACGCAAACCCCCGGCTGACCGACTTCAGTCGATCAAAAAAGTCCAATACAACCTCGTTCATCGGCAGTTCATAACGCAGAGAAACCTGCCCCCCCAGGTATTGCATGTCCTTCTGTACACCGCGCTTCTCAATACACAGTGTAATGACCGAGCCAAGATGCGATTGCGGTACCAGTATATTGGCTTCCACAATCGGTTCACGCATTTCCCCAATGGCGCCGGGGTCAGGTAATTTGGAAGGGTTATCGACGTACACCACCTCTCCACTGTTTTTTTCGACTTGGTAAACCACCGTCGGCGCTGTAGTGATGAGGTCCAGGTTGTACTCCCGCTCCAGGCGTTCCTGAACAATCTCCATATGAAGCATACCCAGAAATCCGCAGCGAAAACCAAAACCCAGCGCATCGGAACTTTCCGGCTCGTAGAAAAGAGATGCATCATTCAGTGTCAGTTTGGCAAGCGCTTCGCGAAATGACTCATAGTCATCTGAACTCACCGGAAACATCCCGGCGTATACTTGCGGTTTAACCTTTTTGAAACCGGGCAGAGAGGCTACATCCGCGGTGCGGGCGTGCGTCAGGGTATCACCCACTGGCGCCCCCTGAATATCTTTAATTCCCGCCACCACAAAACCCACTTCACCCGCTTTAAGCTCCCCGGTTTGCAGTGGCTTGGGGGTAAACACGCCGACATTGTCGACAATATGCGCCTTGCCGATTGATTTGGTGACAATCTTATCTTTAACTTTCAAACAACCATGGGTTACTCTCACCAGAGAGACGACTCCCTGGTAATTGTCAAACCAGGAATCGATAATCAACGCCTGTAAAGGTGCGTCGGCATCCCCCACGGGCGGTGGCACCAAGCGCACGATATCCTCCAGCACATCCTCTACGCCAAGGCCGGATTTAGCACTGCATTGAACAGCTTCAGTCGCGTCAATACCGATAATGTCTTCTATCTCCTGGCACACCCGCTCTGGCTCAGCCTGTGGCAAATCCATCTTGTTGAGAACGGGGATCACCTCCAGACCCTGTTCTATGGCTGTGTAACAGTTAGCGACAGACTGGGCTTCCACCCCCTGCGCAGCATCCACCACCAATAGCGCCCCTTCACAGGCTGCCAGCGAGCGGGATACCTCGTAAGAGAAATCCACATGACCGGGGGTATCGATGAAGTTCAGCTGGTAGGTTTTCCCATCCCGAGCGGTGTAGTTGAGGGTTACGCTCTGGGCTTTAATGGTAATACCCCGTTCACGCTCCAAATCCATGGAATCGAGCACTTGTTCAGCCATTTCCCTATCCGACAAACCAACACAATCCTGGATGAAACGGTCCGCGAGCGTGGATTTACCGTGGTCAATATGGGCGATGATAGAGAAATTGCGAATATGGCTTAGGTCGGTCACGTTATTTTTCAGACTATTAAGTTGTTGTACACCGCGATGGGAATCGGTCGGTTGCAAACCGGCAAGTTTACCGTATTTGCCCATAGGGCGCTATGAAATGTAGAGTGGACTGTGTAGTGGGCAGCGACCGCCGGGGAAAGGCCCCCGGCAGAATAATGGCTGATAAGCTTCATACACGGCTTATGGCCGTTGACAGACGCCACCCAAAGAATTTCTCAATAACCCGGGGATATTGAGAAGTTACCGTCCCAGGCGGCAACTATTCCTTGATCATAATAGTTCTGAACGCCGGGCGACCGCGACGGAAAAACCGGATCGGCAGCAGCTGATTGGCTGGCAGATGCTCTACAATGTCCTCGTATCCGTTAACGCCATCGATATCCTTAAACGCCAGTTGTGCAACAACATCACCGGGCCGCAAACCGGCCTGGGCCCCGGGCCCGTCGGCCATAACCTGCTTGACAATCACCCCTCCGGAAATACCCCAGGACTTTTTAAGGCCTTCTTCAACTTCGTCAACAACCAAACCTAAACGGCCTCCAGAGATATTTTTACCTCCAGCCGCACGCTTCTCTTCGCTGTCCGACAAGGTGCCCACGGCCACGCTGATGGTTTTTTTCTTGCCTTCGCGAATAAGCTCAACCGGCACCTTACTGCCGGGCTCGGCACGCCCCACGGCATGAGGTAGATCGCCTGTGTTTTCAATTTCCGCTTCGCCAAACTTGACAATCACATCACCGACGCGCACACCGGCTTTATCGGCGGGCCCTTCGGGTTCCAGCGATGCCACCAACGCGCCCATTGGTTTTTTCAAACCAAATGAATCAGCCAACTTCCTATCCACTTCCTGGATGACCACGCCGAGCCAGCCACGCTCCACATGGCCTGTCGATTTGAGCTGTTCGACGACTTCTTGGGCAACGCTGATAGGAATGGCGAACGATAACCCGATAGACCCCCCTGAACGAGTATAAATCTGGGAATTGATGCCCACCACATCACCATCCAAATTGAATAGCGGTCCACCGGAATTACCAGGGTTGATAGCGACATCCGTCTGAATAAAGGGCACGTAGTTTTCGTTTTTTTCGGTGGGAATACTGCGTCCAATAGCACTGACAATGCCCGCGCTTGCAGAATAGTCGAGCCCAAATGGTGATCCGATGGCCAATACCCATTCCCCAACTTTCAGATCATCGGGTTTGGCAAAGTCTAATACCGGCAAATCATCGGCCTCGATCTTCAATAACGCCAGGTCCGAACGGCCATCATTACCCACTACTTCAGCTTCGAATTCGCGCCGGTCTATTAGCCGCACGACAATTTCATCGGCACCCTCAATAACGTGATTATTGGTGAGAATGTAACCATCTTCGGAAATAATAAAACCCGACCCCATGGAATGCACATTGCGTTCCGGCATACGCCGAGGTTCAAACAAATAGCGGAATATATCAGGAATATTCTGGTTTTCAGGCACTTCGAACTGACTTGACCTGCGCACGTGTTCAACCGTGTTGATTTTAACCACCGCGGG
>JARROD010000353.1:2969-10082 GCA_037384225.1 Exilibacterium sp. | reverse complement strand
CAAAAACTTTAGGCTTGGTGGGCCTACGTCGAGTTTTTGCAACGACGCCAGGCGGGATGCATCGGAAGCGACTCTCTATAAAACAAAAAGGGGAAGTTATTCCGTGCCCGTTCCTTACTTCGAGATCCTGCACCGAGCAGGCAATGTGAGGTTGATAAAGCCTGGAAAAGCTGGGGGATTCCCCGGTATCGAGTGAAGTAAAATTTGCATAGCATTTAACCACAATTTCCTGTAAGCTGCGCTGCCATTCTCAGGCTACAATGAGATGATATCAAGAAATCACTATACCCAAAGCTTTTGAGATTTAGGTATATAAGGACCGTGCACGGTCCTAAGTTTTACTTCGAGCCAAAAACTCATGCGACATTGGCGTTAACTCAGATGAGGTTAAAAATGAGTGAATTACCCAATTGTAAAAAATGCGGTTCAGCGTATACCTATAAAGACGGCATTATGTTTGTTTGTCCCGAGTGCGGCAACGAATGGGCCGTCGACGAAACGCTGCCTCAGATGGAAAGCGAAAAAGCCGTCCGCGATGCCCACGGCAACCTATTACAGGACGGAGATTCGGTGACAGTTATCAAGGATTTAAAAGTGAAGGGATCGTCACTGGTGGTGAAGATGGGAACCAAGGTAAAAAACATCCGGCTGATAGATGGCGACCATGATATCGACTGTAAAATAGAGGGTATCGGCGCTATGCAGTTAAAATCCGAGTTCGTAAAAAAGGCGTAGGTGCAACGCTTTGCCTATCGCACGCCATTAATACTCCATTTTTTCCTGTAGGAAGAGGAATTCCAGGTTAGAAAGCTACCGGATTCCACTTCCACACTGATATTTCAGGTTTCTGCTTCTACGTGTATTGCCAAGTGAGAAGTGTACAAGAAAAGGTTATACTTAACCCCATCGTTGCTGCGCAACCCGAGCCGTAAGACTCCGCTCTAAAGGACGAAGTCTTACGCGTACTCGATTCAAGCGGCAATCACTGTAAAAGTGTAGTAACTCCTCAATAACCCGGGGTATTTGTGCCTTCGATCCGACGGCCAACTACCTGCGGACGTCCGCCTGACATTATGTCTACCACAGGTTATTGAGACGCTACACAGTGTAAACATAAAAAGTTATTTTTCTTAAGCACTTAGGAACATACACAATATGCGCACATCCCTTATCGCTGGCGCCATAGGCGCGGTTTTGGCTGTCACTGGCTGCTCCACCGGATCGCCCGACAATCAACCTAAATCAGCCACGCTCTCCGACGCTGTAAAGGCAATTGAAATGACCAAAAAGTCAGACAGTGTATTGTTGACCAAAAGCCCCCTGCCCTATCTAGCGCCTCAATTCGACAAAATCGACACCAGCCATTACGAACCCGCGTTTGCCGAAGGTCTGAAGCAGCACAGCGCAGAAATCAGCTCCATCGCCAACAACGATGAAGCAACGACCTTTGACAACACCATCGTCGCGATGGAAAAAAGCGGCGCTTTGCTGAACCGTGTAGCCAATGTTTTTTTCGGTCTGTCCGGTGTCATTTCCGATGCCGAGTTTCAGCGCATTGAATCGGAGATGGCTCCCAAATTGTCGGCCCACCAGGACAGTATTTACCTCAACCCCAAACTGTTTGCACGGATTGCGGTTCTGCATGAGAAAAAAGCCGACCTGAACGCCGAAGACCAGCGCCTGATTGACTTCTACTACAAACAGTTCGTGCGCGCTGGCGCTATCCTGAGCGAGGTCGGCAAGGCGCGGATGCGCGAAATCAACACCGAGCTGTCCAGCCTCTCCACGGACTTTTCCCAGAATATTCTGAAATCATTCAAAGAAGATGTGATTGTTGTGACAGACAAGGCCCTGTTGGCCGGCCTGTCTGACGCCGAGATAGACACTCTGGCAGCCGCCGCAAAGTCCGCTGGTAAAAAGGGCTACCAGATTACCCTGGTAAACACCACCCGACAGCCGTTACTGCGCAGCCTGGAGAACCGCGAGCTGCGCCGAAAAATCTGGGAGACTTCAGCTCACCGCACTCAGAGCAGCAACGGCTCCCTGTTGGTCAAGCAGGCCCGGCTGCGGGCCGAAAAAGCGAAACTGCTGGATTACCCCGATTGGGCATCCTATGTGACAGCAGATCAGATGGCCCTGAACCCCGAGGCGGTTTACGGCATTCTCGATGATCTGGCCCCTAAAGCAGTCGCCAAGGCTCAGGCCGAGGCGGCAGACATACAGGCTGAAATACGCCGTAATGGGGGTGATTTTACCCTCCAGCCCTGGGACTGGGCCTTTTACGCCGAAAAAGTACGCAAGGCCAAGTACGACCTGGACGAAAACCTGATCAAACCCTATTTTGAGCTGGATACTGTATTGCGCGACGGCCTCTTCTACGCCATGCAAAAACTCTACGGTATCACCTTCAAAGCCCGTGGCGATCTGCCCGTTTATCACCCCGATGTGAGCGCCTTTGAAGTGTTCGACGAGGATGGCAGCACTATCGGGTTGTATTACTTCGATCCCTATGCCCGGGAGGGCAAAAGGGGCGGTGCCTGGATGGGCGAGTATGTGACCCAAAGCCATCTTCTGGGCACCAAACCGGTGGTCTTCAACGTATTGAACATTCCCAAGCCCGCCGAAGGACAACCGACCCTGATAACGTTTGATGAACTCAACACCCTGTTTCACGAATTCGGTCACGCAGCCCACGGCCTGTTTTCCCAGGTGAAATATCCGAGCCTTGCCGGCACCGCCACTGCCCGCGATTTTGTCGAGTTTCCTTCCCAGTTCAACGAAGACTGGTGTATCGAACCTGAAGTGATCACCCACTACGCCAAACACTATCAAACCGGAGAACCGATTCCAAAAGCGCTGCTGGACAAAGTGCTCAAATCCCGTAAGTTCAATCAGGGCTTCGATACCACCGAATATCTGGCGGCGGCTCTGCTGGATATGGAATGGCACTCGATCCCGGCGTCAACGCAGGAGATCGACGATATCAACGCTTTCGAGAAAACGGCACTGGCCGAGCACGGCATTGACTATGCGCCAGTTCCACCGCGTTACAGATCCGCCTATTTTAGCCACGTTTTCGCCGGCGGTTACTCCGCCGGTTACTATTCCTATCTGTGGACCGAAGTTTTCGCCGCCGATGCCTTTGCTTATCTAAAGAAAAACGGTGGTCTGACCCGAGCCAATGGCGATAAATTCCGCCGGGAAATTCTCTCTATGGGTAACAGTCGGGATCTGATGCAGAGTTACATCAAGTTCCGCGGTCAAAAACCCTCCACCGACGCCCTGCTAAAACGTCGCGGGTTAGTGGAATAAGGGGTGGAATAAGAACAGGCAGCAGGGACGCTCCAGGTGTATCTGTTTAATGACACCGTGACTTCGACACATTTAAAAGTACAATTTAAATTGATGATTCGCACAGCGGCCATTAAAGACACTGGTGTCTCCTTTTCCCCACCTTGAAATATTCAGACAACCGGGAGACTCATTGACATCCACCAAATACACTTTCAAATCGGGTCGATAGTTTTCGACCTCCCAACTCCAGCTTACCCGGGTGATTTTTGCATTGACCGATAAAGCTTCCGGGGAAATTAACAGTGGACTGGAATAAAGCGTTCCGACCCGGTGTACCCAGGGCCCTTCCTGCGAGCTGGCCCAACCACCGCCAACGATGGCAACATTGATGTCGAATAAATTTTCGGCGTATTCCAATGCATTGACTTTCAACTTTTTCGTCTTAAAGTCATATACCTTTCCAAGCATTTTGACCTCCTAAGGTCCAACCTGCATTTATGTGGTGTAACCCACGCTTTGGAGACACATTCAGAGACATGCACGACATTGCTCGAACTTTAGGTAGTTGTGATGATTTATCGATGCAACCGGCTATAAAACTATTGTCCATATTTAGTGTTGGAAAAATACTAAGATGCTGCTGACAAGTTTCAAAAAATTGCTCAGATTGATTTTCCTGAGGTTATCCCGCCCTTCACACAGAATCGGCCATGCTGCATGACCGATTTTTCCAGGAACAAAAATTGAAGCACTCCGCAGACCTAAACCTCAAACGTTTTTACTAAAGTTTTCGATTTATCTATTTAAACTTTTAGATTCTTGCTGGCTTAGGGGCGTACACGAAATAATTTGGTCAATACATGGTTTTTTGAATTTTTTCCTCGAAATTCTGGTAACACTTAAAAGATTAAATATATATGGTGTATCTCCAGCAGCAATTGTGAAATTTTAAGCTGCGCTCCCGTTAGGGGCGCGCTCGTCCCTTAATCAGCCACTGTCTAATAAAAACCCTTGAGTTTGTGTCAAATCAAAACGTCCGAACCCACTAGTGTCTACCGGTTTGAACGTATTTCGGGCTCTTTTCTGCCAGAGCCATTATGTTATAAACGCATGGGGCCTAAAAAAATGAATAGTAATAATCTCGAATTCCTGACATTAGAAGAAACGGATATACGCTGGGAACTGGGTGATTTGCTGGTATCTTGTCTGCAACAACTGGGAATAGAGTATGTGTTTGGCATTCCCGGAGGCGCTATTGAACCTCTTTACAATGCCCTGGCCCGTAGCGCCCGTCGCGGCGGTCCCACAGCCATTGTGTCACGCCACGAAACAGGTGCGGTTTTTATGGCCGACGGCTACACCTTTCAAACCGGCAGGCTCGGTGTCTGTTGTGCAACAACAGGCCCCGGAACAACCAATCTTGTTACAGGAGTTGCCTCTGCTTATGAAAACGATGTGCCGCTACTGTTGATTACCGCCCAAACAGCATTGCCTGACATTGGATGCCGGGCTTTTCAGGACTCCTCCTGTGCAGGTATAGACTCAGTCGGGCTTTTCAAACACTGCACCCGCTACAGCACTCTGGTTTCTCACCCCAACCAGTTGGAGCAAAAGCTATTTACAGCCGTGATGATCGCCCTTGGTCCACACCCGGGGCCGGTACACCTGAGCATTCCTGTCAACATTTTACGTGCGCCCGCCCGCCGGCAATTTCGCTTTAACCCCGAATTACTCTTTCATAAACCAAGCCTTTTCGATCCCGGTGACATTGAAATACTGGCTCGAGAACTTGAGTCCCGCCCTTCTACATTGTTTATCCTTGGGAAAGGCGCCAGTGAAGCCATGGACACGATTATCACTGTCGCTGAACGGGTGGACGCCGCCATAGTCGCCACCCCGCATGCCAAAGGGGATGTCGACCCTTATCACCCGCGGTTTCGCGGAATTTTTGGCTACGGCGGCCACAACAGTGCCCGCGATGCCCTGCAAAAAAATACGGACAAACTTATAGTCTGCATCGGCACCCTGATCAGTGAAAGGTCGGGCTTCAAATGGCTGAACAAACTTGGACCGAGACAAAGGTTAATTCATATAGATTCTAAGGAGACCCACTTCCCTTTTACACCTATGTCGAATATGCATATAAGGGGAAACATTTCAGCGATTTTTTCTCAACTTTCCCTGCGTTTGGAAAAGACCGAATTCAAAAAGTCAGATTCTAAATACTCAAGCTCCATACCCACGAATTTTAAACACACGGCTGAAACAACAACCCAGTGCCAGAAATCAAAGTTGCACTTCGCACTGGACGATGAATTAAGTTATCTCCGTAACAGTACGCCAATCGAACCCCAACGCCTGATGCGTGAACTGCCAAATCTGTTTCCAAGCGACACCTGTTACCTGATCGATTCTGGTTCCGGTCTCGCCTGGGCGCTCCATTATTTACATCCACGCCGCTATCCCTCGAATGGAGCTGCCGCTCAACGATGCTGGTTTCACGCAGCCATCGAATTCACATCCATGGGCTGGGCAATCGGTGCTGCCACAGGTGCCGCACTGGGCAACAGGCACACCCCCATCGTCTGTATTACCGGTGATGGCAGTTTTTTAATGAGCGGTCAGGAGATAACCGTCGCCATTCAAGAGAAACTCGCCGTCGTTTACATCGTTTTAAACGATCAGGGGCTGGGAATGGTGAAACACGGACAACGATTGAATGGCGCGGAGCCGATTGGTTATGAAATGCCGGTATCCCACTTTGCTGAATTTGCCCAAAGCCTGGGAGCCCAGGCATACACAATAAAATCGCCTATGGACTTTCTTCAATTCGACGCCAGGACACTGTTTGACGCTGAGGGACCAACGCTCCTGGATGTACATATCAATCCCGACGCGCCCCCACCTTTAACCAATCGAATCGAGACTCTCGGAAAGCGATATGAGTAACAGGCAAAACCCAGACAATGCTATTCACTCGTCCTTTTGGCAGGAAATTCCAGAAGGCGATAACCCTTTTAGTGCCGCTATTTGCCGCTGTGGCGGATATGATGTCTACGGTGATTTACTGGACAAGGTGACATGGGCCGAAAACCTGTTTTTGCTTTTTCACGGTGAACTGCCCAGCCCCCGGCAGACACAGTGTTTGAACGGCCTGGCTGTAGCGCTTGCCAACCCTGGACCAAGGGATTACAGCGTACAGGCTGCAATGGCCGCCGGTGCCGGCGGGTCGACAGCTGCCTCCTGCCTGATGGCCGCGCTGGCCGTGGGCGCCGGCAACTTTGCCGGCGCCCGCGAAGTGTATCAGGCCATAACCTTCTGGGAGCAGTGTAAACGTGACCTCCCACAGTGGCGATTGCACCTGCGGAAATGGGAAGATACGTGCGCAACGGATACTGATATGACCGATATCTGGCCTGCTATGGAGCACCCGCCGGGTTTTGCCCCCTACGGAAAAAGCTGCTCGACACCGGTTCGGCAGACACTCGACTACCTGGCACAAATCCAGACCGAAGGCAATTTATACTGGCTTCAACAACACCGCCGTGCCTTGGAAGCCTTGACGCGACAACCACTTGCCCTGAGTGGAGTCGCCGCCGCCGCGCTCACTGACCTGGGTTTTAGTTCACAGCAGGGAGAATTGCTTTATCTGTTATTACGCCTACCCGGAGCCGCTGCCCACAGCATTGAACAACACTGGCGAGGCAGTCGCGATTTCCCCTTTTACCGCGAGGGAATTCGCCTCACAAATGACCCCGGCCCGCCTGCTGAACCACAGGCCGATACACCATGAATACAATATTTCCAGACCACTCTCTT
>JARROD010000353.1:0-2932 GCA_037384225.1 Exilibacterium sp. | reverse complement strand
CATTTTACGAACAACAGTGGACGACTGACCTCGGCGCCTATTTTCCCGGTGAGCGAGTTGTATTAAACGGAAAAGACCTGTTTAACGAACTTCAGCATCTGGACTGGATGGGACTGCTCATGTTTGGTATTACCCGGCGCATGCCTTCAAAACAACAAGTACGTCTATTCAACGCAATTTGGTCACTCGGAGCCAGTTATCCGGATCCGCGCCTGTGGAACAATCGCATAGGTACCCTGGCGGGAGCCGCGCGCAGCAGCGGTGCGCTGGGCATTAGCGCGGGCATCGCGGTATCGGAGGCGATTGTCTACGGCAATCAGCCGGTTTTGGGCGCAATACACCTGTTACAGGAGATAAAACAACGCCGTGACAAGGGCGAAACGCTGGTCTCAATACTGAATGAAAAAATGAGCAGCCATCCGGATGATGCCCGCCCGGCCAAAGGCAGAAATCGGAAAATTGCCAGGATACCAGGGTTTGGGCGACCGGTTTCCAGCCGGGATGAACGCATACCACCGTTAATGAACCTGGTCAAAGAACTGGGTTTTGCCGGTTTGCCCATGATTCAGCTCGCCCTTGAAATGGAAAGCGTGCTGCTCGACGCCGGACATGCAAAAATGTTTTTGAACATAGCCGGCTTTATGGCCGCTCTCTTTTGTGATCAGGGCTTTAGTGCACGGGAACAATATTATTTATGGATATTATGTTTTAGTGCCGGCATTTCATTCTGTGCTGCCGATGCCGCCCGGCACCCGGAAGGCAGCTTTTTTCCTTTGCGCTGTACAAATATTGTCTATGAAGGAAAGCCCCCGCGCAATTACCCCCAAAGCGTTTGAGATTCAGGCCTGCAGTTTTCTCTGCCTGAGTTGCTTCACTCCAATCACGCCAATCTACCCCCTTCTCACATGGGGCCTGCCATGTAGTGCGTCGCTTTTTTTAAACGCCCGTAAATATATCTATAGATAAAATTAAAATTTTTCAAAAATATCTTTCATATAGAGCAAGAATATATAAAATTCAATAATTGAAATACATTCTTCCCAATCCGGATCACCTTATCTGGTGATGGTATTTCTCTAGTACAACAGTTTTAACGACAATTTTAACTACAATTTTAACTACAATTTTAACTACGGCCGCTTGTTCATCATTTCGTTTAGTGTGAGATTCAATGAGGCGAAGCCCCTCCAGAGAGCGTTTTCGGCAGGGGTGCCGCATGCGAGCCCCAAGGGGTGAAGCAAGTGTTTGCAAAGCACTGCTTTGCGCGCAGCCGAACACCCGCATGGACTCAGAGGGGATTGACAGTGTGTCTCTGAAGGAACTTGCCTCCTCGGGCCGGCTCGGTTAGCCCCTTTGGTGGACGATACGACGAACAGGGCCAACAATTATTCAAGCTGTTATTACAGCTGCTATTAAAATTACGGGAGGCAAGACCTGCTTCGTGCGCTATTACTTTCACCTCGTACTTTATACTGAACAAAACAATAATTGGGAAGTTATTTAAAATCCATCATTGTTTCAGACGCTGAGAAAACGGATAAGACCCTCCTTTTAGTGATAGTTCTAATGAAAATATTAAACATTCATAATTTAAGTGACATGGTGAGCCAGCTTTGCGCGACGATTCTTGATTTTACTACGAAAAACAAAATTAAATTTGTTTTTGACATCGAGCCAGAAATCCGGGTTTTGGCATTGAATTACTCAATTGAACTTATCTTGATTAATTTGATATCCAACGCTTTTAAGAACACGCCTTCCAATAAAACAGTTACTTTAGTCGTCATCACCAAAAACAATACAGTTTTGATAAAGATAATAGATAGCGGTAAAGGATTGCATCAGGATAAGCTTAAAAAAATTCTTGAGTTTCTTTCCCGGCCAATCGACACAAGCAAAGGCAATAGCAGGGAAATTGGAGTGGGCTTAACCCTGGTAAAGTATCTGGTAAAAATACACCACTGGAAAATCCATGTTACCAGTGAGGCGGAACTTGGCAGTGAATTCCAAATTCATATTCCGGCATTGATCCCGCGATCTGCTTCAGATGACAAGTCGACTCACCTATCGGATTCCAGCCAATTGGATTTTGGCCATTTTCTCGAATACGCTGATACCGATAAATTTAAATCGGCTGTTCATTCGACCCAACAACAGGAAAAGCTGCTGCAAAAGAGGCTGAGCCAATACCACTCAAATACAAGTTTTCTATTATCCAGACTTCCATCGAACTTTAAGTTGACTCCAAAGAACAAAAAGTTCATTTCAAAACTGGAAATTGTATTGGCGCAATACTATTCAGATTCCAATATGAATGTAGAAAATCTGGCCAGACAAATGCATATCAGTTCAGGTCACTTGTTAAACAGGTTAAAAACCTTGATTGGCAAGGGCCCCAAGAAACTGCTAATAGAGTACCGCATCTTCAAGGCAAAACATTTACTGGAAACACAAGATTTGAATATCGCTGACATTGCCGAGGCCGTAGGGTTTAAAAATCAACGCTATTTCAGTACATCTTTCAAAAACATAGTGAAATTTACTCCCAGTGAATACCGCCGCAATGTCAGTCTGACAACATCTTTCCGTTAGAGGCGCCCTAAGGAACAGCGTTAACGCTGCGATTCCGATCGAAATACTTTGGGGGTTATCCCCATACAGCGCTTGAACGTGGATGAAAAATGACTGCTGGAAGAAAATCCACAGGAGACGGCGACATTGATTATCGAGCTTTTCGTGCCGATTAGCAGGCGTTTGGCTTTCTCAATACGCCTTTGAGTCAGATAAGCGTATGGAGTCAGGCCAATTGTATGTCTGAAACACCTTAAAAAATGATATTTACTGAGGCATACGATCTCTCCCATTTCCTCCAGCCCTATATCCTGATCTATATTTTCCTCGATAAATGCCAAAACTCGCTCCAAGGCCTGTT
>JARROD010000352.1:0-6551 GCA_037384225.1 Exilibacterium sp. | reverse complement strand
TTTTCCCGCAAACTGAAATCGATCACGATAACGCCGGAAATGAAAGCCTGTTTTGACAGTAAAGAAGACCGTTTGACCCCCAACGACCTTATTAACCGGCTGTTGAAGGCGCCGGTGGATCTGATCTGGAACGGTGGTATCGGTACCTATGTAAAAGCCAGCACCGAAACTCACGCCGATGTGGGTGATAAATCAAATGATGCTTTGCGGATCAATGGCAATGAGCTGCGCTGCCGGGTCTTTGGTGAAGGGGGCAACCTCGGGCTTTCACAGTTGGGGCGGATAGAATACAGCCTTAACGGCGGCGCCTGTAATACCGACTTTATTGACAATTCCGCCGGTGTGGACTGCTCCGACCACGAAGTGAATATTAAAATTCTGCTCAACAGCATTATCGCCAACGGCGATATGACCGAAAAACAGCGCAATAAGCTGCTGGCGGAAATGACCGATACCGTGGCCGAACTGGTGTTGACCAATAACTATCGCCAGACCCAGGCAATTAGTCTGGCTGAATACCAGGTGGTGCCCAGAATCGGTGAATACCGGCGTTTTATCACGACTATGGAGGCGGAAGGGCGCCTCAACCGGGCGCTGGAATTCATTCCCGAAGACGATGTACTGCTGGAGCGTCAGACCCAGGGCAAATCCCTCACCCGGCCCGAACTGGCGGTGATGGTGTCCTATGCCAAGGTGGCATTGAAAGAAAAACTGGCCGCCTCCGATGACCTGATCAATGATCCTTATATGGTTAAAGCGGTGGAAATACCCTTCCCGCCAGTGTTGCGTAAGCAGTATAAAAAACAGATCTACCAGCATCACCTGCTGCGGGAAATCGTCGCCACTCAGGTGGCCAACGATATGGTCAACAATATGGGAATCACCTTCTGTCACCGGCTTATGGATACCACAGGCGCCAGCGCCGCACAGGTGGGTAAAGCTTATGTTACGGCGCGGGATATTTATATGCTGGACCCTTGCTGGCGCCAGGTCGAAGCGCTGGACTTCAAGGTGCCGGCGGAGCTGCAGATTCAATTGATCAGCTATATTATGCGCCGGGTGCGGCGCGGCACCCGCTGGTTCTTGCGCAACCGGCGCAGCCAGCTATTGCCGGCGGAGGAAATAGCGGCCTTTGGGCCCTGCATTCAACAGGTTATTGCGGCTCTGCCCGAGATTATGCGCGGTGCGCCCAGAGTCGAGTGGGAGAATGAATGTAACCGTCTGCGTGAATACGGTGTCCCGGAGGATCTTCTGGTGAATGTGGCAATTCCCACCAATCTTTATTCCGGACTGGGTATGGTCGAAGCGGCGCGCCAAAGTGGCGCTGACCCTGTCAAGGTGGCCGAGGTGTATATTCTGCTGGGGGAACGATTGGGACTCTACTGGTTTGCTAACCAGATTTCCGAGGTCAAAGTGGGTAGCTATTGGCAGGCACAGGCCCGGGAAGCGTTTATGGACGATCTCGAATCCCAGATGCGTTCGCTGGCGGTGTGCCTGATGCGTTTGGCGCGCCCGGATCAGCCCATAGAAGAGGTGATCGAACATTGGGTGGAGCAGCAGCGGGGACTGGTGGAGCGCTGGAAAGCCATGATCAACGAACTGCAGGGGGCCTCGGGCACCGACTTCGCCATGTTCTCCGTGGCGCTCAGAGAGTTGTTGGATCTGGCTCAGAACAGCCAGCTCTGTAAAGCGTTGGATGATGGCGGTGCTGACGTGTGCCTCACGGGCACCTGAATGGGTGACGGACACCGATTCCGGATGTTTGGGAGCACCCACAGGCGATAGCGCGGAGAACCTTGGCAGGTGACATCGATTGTTGTTGATCTGTGCATTTCACCAGAGCAGTTTCAGCGTCTGTACACGGGTACAGCGCGCTCTGTGCTGGTGCGGGCCAGGGACGGGCGCCGGATACGATTTCCCGCGCAAATCCTGCGCCCGTTTGTTACTCACGAGGGGGTTCGGGGCAGTTTTTGCGTGGAGTTTGATCAGAACCACCGTTTCACCCATATAAAAAAATTAGATTGAACCCGAGCTTTCCTTTATCCTTGCGCCCCGATTTACCTAAATCTCAAACGCTTTGGGTATTGCATGTATAAGGAAAGATAGCCGCCTATGTATAAACTCGCCCGCCGCGCGCTGTTTCATCTCGACCCCGAACTTTCCCATGAGTTGACCCTGGATCTACTGGGAGCCGCCGAAAGACTGCGGTTGCTCAGGTATTTTGCCACCGCTGTGCCGATGAATCCTATGCAGGTGATGGGGCTACAGTTTCCCAACCCCGTTGGATTGGCCGCGGGGCTGGATAAAAATGGCGACTGTTTCAATGCCTTCGGGGAACTCGGGTTCGGATTTGTGGAGATCGGCACGGTCACTCCGCGCCCGCAGCCCGGTAATCCCAGGCCCCGCTTGTTCCGTCTGCCGCAGCGGGAGGCGATTATCAATCGTATGGGATTCAACAACAAAGGGGTGGACTATTTAATAGATCGGGTGAAACGGCGTCGATATCAAGGTGTGCTGGGTATCAATTTGGGTAAAAATAAGGACACGCCGGAATCCCAGGCACTGCGGGATTACCAGATAGGTATGCGCAAAGTTTATGCCCTGGCCGACTATATCACCATCAACATCTCCTCACCCAATACGCCGGGTTTGCGCAATTTACAGTTCGGCGACGCGTTAAAATCACTGCTGGAGGGGATCAAAAGAGAGCAGGGCAGTCTGCAGCATGCCAGTGGACGCTATGTGCCGGTGGCAGTGAAAATTGCGCCTGATATGAGCGATACGGAAATCGCCGCCGTGGCCGGCGTGGTGCTGGAGCAGGGCATAGACGGCGTGATCGCCACCAATACAACGATCACTCGCGAGGGGGTTGAGGGGTTGCATTTTGCCGAACAAACGGGTGGGTTGAGCGGGGCGCCGCTTGCGGAGAAGTCGACCGCGATTATCGCCAATTTATACTCTCACCTGGGTGACAAGGTGCCGATTATCGGTGTCGGTGGCATCGTCAGCGGGGCTGACGCTGCAGCCAAGATAGCCGCGGGCGCACGGCTGGTGCAGCTGTACACGGGTTTTATTTACCGTGGCCCGGATCTCATCGCCGAAGTGGCGGACGCTATTGCGTCCTTTAACCATTCGGCTTAGCGGCTTGCGTCCGCGGGTGACGGACGGTTGGGCAGTGATGAAAGTGGCTCGGTTTCAGCTTACAGGCTGGTGATTTTTTGCGCCTGCGCCGCACGGTTATAACCATTCCAATGGTCTTCTCGTCCTTCACGCCAGCCGTTTAACCAGTTTTGTCGCGTAAAGCCATTGTCGTGGGGGCACAGGCTTCGCGACCTGCCTTCCACCCCTGCCTGGTAGCCTCTACTGAATGCGCGTTCTGGTTGGTTACGTTTTTGGCGTTTCATAGTTGGGAGTACCTCTTTGTTTCGAATTGTTTCTAATGTTAGACGTTTCGAATGTTAGGCATTTCGAATGTTAGGCTTATTGATTCTAAATGTTAATTCGAGTTGGACTACTATCACGATGATAAATCACTACAGACATCAACCCCCAGTAAAGCAAAAACAACGGGCCATTGGGAATGATTTTATTCTTATATACCGCAATTGACTTATCACCTGAGGATATATTTACTATTAGTTAGCTTGGCAAACAGCCGTTGCCGGTGATAGAGGGTCTCCTGCTTTTCTACACAGGGTAGTGCGAAGGGTGTGTGACCAATTGGTTTTGTTTGTGGTTTGCCGCGTGAGTTAACGGGGGCGGTGCCAGCGGTCAGATTGCTGGGGATGAAACTGGCGGAATCCGTCATTAGCTATTAAATTAAACTTAGTGTAGCCTTCTCTCTACATTGATGGGAAACAACAATGTAGAGAGAAGGCTATACTAAACCGTAGTCAGTTGGAAACCGTAGTCAGTCGGTCTGTGCTGTAAAAATCTGTAGTAGTTTTGGCGTTGATAATTTGTTGCTGTTTTAGTTGTGCAAATACAATTAAATTCGATCTTTATTTAGAAATCACTTAATGTAGCAGATAACACATGAAAATAGCCGAAGCTGATTTCGCCGGTAGCAGGGAAGCAGGCTCGCTCCAGCTTCCCTATGATCGATTAAAAACCCCCGCGTTGGCTTACCGTGTATCGCGGCACGGATTTGTTTTAAACAACAATCCAGTGGAGCAGCTGATCGCCACGGGGAAAATTTCTACAGCGCAACACAGCGCGTTTTTACTCGCTGTTTGCGGAGCCCTGTTTTATCGCTATTCCGGTCAAGCGACTATTCCTTTAACCCTATTCAGTGTCACTTTGCCTGATCGGGAATGGCTCGACCGACCATTGGCGCTGTCTGTGAGCGGAGAGACAAGGTTTCTGGATCTACTCGTCCACACTGAGCACTTGTTGGAACACACAGATTCCCAGTCTCTGGCTGGTACCTGCGAAGGCTCGCAAGCTGCCGACCGAGCACTGGCTGTTGCACTCGGTGAAGGTAGTGCCCAGCAGAAGGATTCAGAGTGGGATTCAGTGTCCCAAGGCACCGGTAATGGCTACGATTTGCAGCTGATATTGACCCGCGACGGTGTAACGTTGACAGCGGTTTTTGTCTATAACGCACTGCTGTTTGAGGCCACCACGATCAAACGCCTGGCCGGACATCTACAGGGGCTGATTTTTTCGGCTGTCGCCAACCCGCAATCTTCATTGGCCGAGCTATCCTTGTTTAGAGAAGAAGAGCTGGACTGGTTGCACCGCAATGGTGCGGGCGCTTCCCGCGATTTTTCCCCCGAGCCGGTATTCCGGGAGGTCGAACGACAGGCGCTGTTGCAGCCGGCTAAAACAGCGGTGCGTTTTCAACAGCAATCGTTGAGCTATGGGGATCTTAATCGCTGTGCCAACCAACTGGCGCACTACCTGTTGGCGCGGGGCATTGGTGCGGACAAACAGGTTATTGTCTGCGTTGAACCTTCGCTGGATATCGCCGTGGCGCTGCTGGCGATATTCAAGGCCGGCGCTGTTTATGTTCCGCTCAATCCGGCGTATCCGCGTTACCGCGTAGAGGCAATCCTTGAAGATACCGCACCGGAACTGATAATCACCCAAACCGAACTAATCAGCAGACTCGACTTTGGTGAGCGGCCTTTACTGTGTCTGGACCAGGAACAAGCCGCGCTCCGCGAGCAACCTGACCACACGCCGGAAGTTGAGATAGACCCGTCTCAGACCGCTTATATTTACTACACCTCCGGCACCACGGGAAAACCCAAGGGCGTGATGGCAAGCCACGCCAATCTGATCAATTATATTCGCGTATCACAGGAGCGCTACGGTTTTAACAGCAGCGATGTGATGCCGGCGATGGCCAGCTTCACGTTCAGTATCAGCATGTTCGAGCTATTGTCGCCCCTGGTAGCGGGGGGAACTCTGTTGCTACTCGATCGCGGGCATATTCTCGATCCGCAATTGATGGTGGAAACCTTAAAGGAGATCAGTTTCATTCACGCCGGTCCGAGTTTGCTGAAAAAACTGGTTGCCTATATCGAAGCGCGGGAAATGGATCCGTGCACGTTTTCCGGTATCCGCCACCTTTCCTCCGGCGGCGATATGATACCGCCGGAGTTACTGGGCAAACTGCAGCAGTTGTTTTCCGGTGCTGAACTGTATGTCATTTACGGCTGCAGCGAAGTGAGCTGTATGGGGTGTACCTGGTTTATCGATCCGGATACCCCGGTGGTGAAAACCTATGTAGGTAAACCCTTCGCCAATGTCAGCGTCGCCGTGCTGGACGAAGATGGAAACATTGTTCCAATCGGTGTCGCGGGCGATGTGTGCATAGGCGGCGACGGGGTGGTGAAAGGGTATTTGCGGCGCCCGGAATTAACCGCGGAGAAATTTTTCTGCCGCGATGGTGTGCGCTTCTACCGCACCGGCGATCGCGGACGCATCAACCCCGAAGGCAATCTCGAACTGCTTGGACGCAGGGATTTTCAGGTTCAGTTGCGGGGTATGCGAATTGAACTCGGGGAGATCGAATACCACCTGCGCCAGGCGCCGGGTGTGCGCGACGGCGTGGTAATGGCCGGCAACAGCGGGCCCGCCGGCGACAGTCTGATTGCTTATTTCGTCGCCGACAAACTTGGCACGGTGGGTGCCCGCGGGCTGCGCGAGCATTTACAACAGTATTTGCCGGACTATATGGTGCCTGGATTTTATCGGGAACTGGAAGCGCTGCCACTCAACCACAATTTAAAAGTCGATCGCAACGCGCTACCCGGGCTTAAGAGTGCGCCGCCTGCGCCGGAAGGGTCGGCGCAGGAGCAGGTGCAAGCGCCACAAACCGCTTCGGAAAGAGAACTAGCAGATATCTGGTGCCAGCTATTGCGGAAGCAGCATGTCGATCGACGCGATAATTTTTTAGTCATCGGCGGCGATTCACTGCTGGCCATGGAACTGATTGCCAGCGTAAAGGAACGGCTGGGGGTAACGCTTGACGGTATGGATATTTTGCGGGAGTCGCTGCAGGTTCTCGCCGCCGACTGCGATCGGCAACTGGGGCGGGTGGT
>JARROD010000351.1:5187-10669 GCA_037384225.1 Exilibacterium sp. | reverse complement strand
TGGCCGCGTTGCTCCGTCCAGCCGCTCCAGGCATTCGCGGCGCTAGCGCCCTCACATGGGGCCTGCCATGCAGCGTCGTCGCGCCCCCTGCTATTAAAAGAAGGGGGAACAAAAATTGATGCACTCCGCACACCTAAATCTCAAACGCTTTGGGTATAGTGTACCGGCTAGTCATATTTACTAAAAACACTGGTTTTCGAAATTTCAATTTGCGCTTGAATCTGGATGCGGGTGAACATGTTATTTCTCTGGCCTGTGAAAATAACAAAAAGACGTTTGCAAATGAGCTTACCCGCTGCCTTTTCGATAATGCGACGTTGCGGTAAAGGGGAGCCAAAACTGCGAGGAGCTCGCTTGCGCTCAGTGGATTGATAGCGCTATCATTCGTTGGGTTATCAGCGCTATCGGCGGTGGAGGGGGTTGTTTTTTGTCGCGCTAATCAATCTCGAAAAGTATGACGCCAGATGAGCTGATGAGCTGATGTTGTAATTAGATAATAATCATTACAGGCTTCGTTCATTGTTTAGCCAAGTGTTAGGTCAGAGGATCGATTGGCTCCTCTGGTGGACGAAACGATGTACAGGGCCCCATTACAAAGGACGTGAATCACCTATGAACGTCAAGCTTTTGCCCGTTGTGTTCCTGCTGTCTACATTCATGATGAGTGAGGTATTTGCGACTGTAGAGTTGCCGTTTCTTTTTTCGGATGGAGCCGTCTTGCAACGCAATGAAACCGTACCGGTATGGGGCAAGGCCGCGGCCGGTCGCCAACTGATAGTTCGAAGTGACAGCGATGGCAACTGGCATACGCAATTCAGTGCGCGTGACGCGGGAGGGCCATTTCGGCTGACTGTCTCCAGTGGCGACCACTCCGTTGTCGTCAGGGATATCTGGCTGGGTGATGTCTGGGTCTGCTCGGGCCAATCCAATATGGAATGGGAATTAGTCAATACCCGTGGTGCTGAAAAAGAAATTCAGGCTGCGAAAAATGTTCACATAAGACAATTTAAGGTCCCACTCAGTTGGTCGGCCACGCCAGCCGATGAGCTGGCGGGGGGGAGTTGGCATCCCGCCACTTCCCAATTTGTGGGTAATTTTACGGGTGTGGGCTATTACTTTGCAAAAAAAGTTCAAGCGGAAACGAATATACCCATCGGCTTGATCAATACCTCCTGGGGCGGCAGTACCATCGAATCCTGGATGAGCTCAGGCGCGCTCAACAAATCCCAGTCGGATACCGCCAAATCCATTGCCAGGGTTGTTGCCGACGCTGGCATGCGCGCTGAAAAGATTAGTCGCACCTTTGCACGCTGGCCCGGTGCTGTGGTCAGGGAACTGGCGGATACCCGGGTTGTTAATGCTGACTGGAGCGGTGAGGATATCGACGAGAGTGACTGGCTGCCTTTGTATGCCCCCTTGCTCTGGGAAAAGCAGACTTATAATGGTGTCGACGGCGTCATTTGGTATCGCAAAAGTTTTTATTTGAATGCCGAGCAGGTGAAAAGTGACCTGATATTGGGGTTGGGCCGAATAGACGACAATGATACCAGTTGGCTCAATGGCAAAAAAATCGGCGAAACCCGGGCCCACGATAAAATCAGGCAATACCGTGCGCCAGCTGACTATTTACACAAGGGAAAAAATCAAATTGCCATCCGTGTGGAAGATACCGGTGGCGGTGGTGGCATTTATTCCGGCGAGCAATTACTTTATCTGCAAACAAAAGAGGGTGCGCGCCGCTCCCTGGCGGGTGAGTGGAAATTCAAAGCGGAAAAGGTGGTTATATCGCCCGAGGGCGAAATGAATTACGTCGAGACAGCGCTCTACAATAAAATGTTGCATCCGCTTTTTAAAATTCCTGTTAAAGGTGTGTTGTGGTACCAGGGGGAATCCAATGCAGAAACGGCGGCGCGGGCCACGCGGTATAAACAGCAGTTTCAATCCTTAATCAATGATTGGCGGGCGCACTGGCGCAATCCTGAACTGCCTTTTTACTGGGTACAACTGGCGAGTTTCAATTCCGGCAATGATACAGAAACTGCCAGCCCCTGGGCTATATTGCGGGCATCGCAAACCGCGGCGCTGGCACTTCCCAATACTGGGCAGGCGATTACGCTTGATGTAGCTTTCGCGGGCCGGTATTAACCTCTCACAAGGTAAAACAAGGAAAACTTATCCTGGGCTTTTCGACACTTTCCAGGCTGCGAACGGTTGATGGCGATGATAAAGTGAAAAGCCTGGAGATATCGGGCCCCGATGGCATTTTTTATCCGGTGGATGGAGAATTAGCGGGCAACTCGGTGGTTATCAAGTCGGCGTTGATTCGCAGCAACGCGGTCATTCGATACGCGTGGGACGACAACCCCGAGAAAGCCAATCTTGCCGATGCAGATGGACTACCGGCAGAGCCCTTTTCTGCAAATTTATAAAATTTATGCAACGATAGGGTTTACCCCATCGTTGCATAATTTTTCGAGCTCAGAAGCTTTTATACCTAAAAGCTCAAACGCTTTGGGTATAGAAGCAGCTACTCAAAAAAAGGCTTCCACTTGCTTTCTTCAGAAGGTTTGGTCATTAAGCTTACCAATATCAATAAGGCGGATGAGGCAGCCAGAGAAGGTATGGATATGTAGTCTGTATCCATGGGGAATATCCAAAAGCTGACCTCAAGAGACTCCAAAACCTTGTTGATAACAGGCACCATCATACCCACTATAATGGCGGTCACCCCGCCGGCGGGTGTGACGCGTTTCCAGAAGAAGGCTGCCATGAGCACGGGGGCGATGGCGGCGCCGATCATGGTATAAGATATAAAGGCCATTTCCAGAATAGTGGTGAACTGCGATACCAGAGCATAGCCCAACACCCCGAGCACCACTATTGATATTCTCTGGATCAGAATGAACTTTTCCTCGACAATTTTTCCAAATAGGCCCTGCAACAGGTCGCGTGTAACATTGGTTGAAGCAACCATTAGAAAGGTATTGCCGGTAGAGAGAATAATCGCCACACCGGCGGCGAATATGAGAGAACCTGCATAGGCTGGCAATTGCTCGTAACCAATGCGGAGGATGATTTCTTCGGACATGGTGCGATTAATGGATCCGTCGCTCAAAAAGAATCGTTGGTCGTGAGCGTAAATAGCATAGCCCACGACGGCCAGTGTACACATCAGCACTTCGATTATCACCACGCCGGTAAGCATGCCTATAACCGCTTTTTTAGCCGATTGTGCGTCCTTGGCCGATGAAAATTTTTGGTAAATGCTGCTTTCACTTAATAACAGCAGCAGGGTAGGGAGCATTACGCCCAGGGCCCAGCTAAAGCTATGGCCCTCTGTCAATGACAAATAGTCGGGGTTGGTCTGCTGTATGGTGTTTACGACTTGCCCCCAACCCCCGTGACTGCTTATCGCCAGAGGTAAGGCGAGGACGACCGCCACGGTCATTATAATACCGTTAAAAATATCGATGCTGACAATGGAGACCATGCCAGCCACGGCTGTGAAAGCTATGATGAGGGCACATGTGATAAGGGTTCCGGTGTCTGGGCTTATGGCTCCCTCGGTGAGGATACTGATAAATCTGCCTCCGCCCTTGAATTGATACCCGGCTATGACAAGGTAGGCCACAATAATAGTGATGGTGCCCAATATTCTTGCGGTTTTGTTGTACCTCGTCTCCAGCAGGTCGGTAAGCGTATATTTGGAGATACTGCGAACACGGGCGGCTATCAAGTATATGACGGCGATACCAATCCAGGCCCCCATTGAAAACCATATTTCGGAAAAGCCGGATCTAAAGGTTAAACCCGCCGTTCCAAACAAACTACCGGAACCAATCCAGGTACAGATCAGGGTGCCCACCAGCAAATATACTGGCACGCCCCTTCCTGCCACCACAAAGTCCTCCTGGGTTTTTACTGTGCGGCTTTTATAAGCGATGATACCTGTTAAAAAAACAAGATAGGCAATGGTTACAATAATGTAGATCATTTGTTATTTGAAGCTCCTCTGCTTTCTATTACTTCGAAAAAGCAGGTATATAACCGACTTTCCGCAGTTTTTATTTAAATTAATTCGGCGCCAAGCCTACAGGGACGTACTTGCCGGCGTGTCTGGGCCAGCTACCTCCGGATGGCCGCCGGATCGAAGGCACAAATACCCCGGGTTATTGAGAAGTTACCCCAGCAGGTCCCAAGTGTCTGATATACACAGACAAAGCCGCCATCATTTCCACTCACGGACCATTTGTCAATAGACGAACAAAAGAGAAGAGTATTCAAAGCTGTTAAGTCCGGTGAGATGAGTGACAAATCGGTGAGGCAAGCAAACGCTCGCCAGGCACTGGAGGTTTTCATCGTTCTGGCCGGGCGGCTCGATGCCACACCGCCTTATGTCGATGCCACTCGGGAAGATTACGAGTATACGAGGGAGGATTATGCCTGCGGGGCGGCCGCAGACGGTGTTTGTGCAGAGTCAATTTATGGATCCCGCGCCGCCGGAGTGTAAGGGGCTTGAAGGTGACGAAGCCGGTAACGCCAATTGTAATATTGTCATAGATGCAGCCAGGCTCGAAGCGGGTTGGGAAGAGTATTTCGGCTATTTGAAGGATCAGGGTTACGCTGTGCTGGTCGGCGAATTCGGCGGCAATATGGAATGGCCCCAGAGGCTTGCGCCGCAACGCGATCAGGATCGCTGGAGCCATATCACGCCCTGTTTACAGGCCCTTAGCCTTAAACATGGCCTTAGCGATTTTTGCGATGCAGAGCTTCGGCCTGACTTGAATAATGCCATCTTTGTGAGCGATTAAAAACCCTGATAACGTCCGCCTGATTTCTCCGCTGTCAAAATTGTGTGAAACCGGTTTTCTACCCGCTATTTCCCATTCACACAAGCGTCGCCAACCTTTACCGACAGGTAAATAATGAACCCAGAAAGGCGTACAACACAACATATGCCAAGTGTGATCCAAAGACCAGTTATGCCAATCGATGAATTCCCACAGATCTCGATGGGATAAACGTTTTGCATAAGGTGTCGGACTGGTGGTGGGTTGTGGAGTGCGCGTGATGGTGTTGTTCTGAATGGCCAATATGCTGTTTATCATCAGATTTACACCCCGGTCATAAATTACCCTTTGTGCAACCTGGCGCCCACTGCTACCGGGGGTAACCTTAAACGGTTCCTGCACGACAATATCTCCCTGGTCTAACTTTTCCGACATAAAGTGGATTGTCACCCCGCCTTGCAGATCAAAACGATTAGCCATCCACTGGATCGGATCTCCCCCTCGATAGCGAGGTAGTAGCGACGGATGCAGGTTTAGGATACCGTGTTTGGGCACTGTCAGTAGGTGGGACGGTATTATTCCCAAATTAAAGGCTGCTATGACGTCCGGCTTGAGTCTGCACAAATTTTCTTCCAGGCTTTCGTAATCGGAACAGGATATTTTCTTATAAAATATACCTCTACGGATAATTT
>JARROD010000351.1:0-5138 GCA_037384225.1 Exilibacterium sp. | reverse complement strand
AAATGCCTTAGTTGAATCATTTACAAAGGCATAGATTTTTTACTGAGGGTAAAACAACGTCCTTACTATTTAGCAGCTACACACTGCTGTCCTTTCGATATACCTAAATCTCAAACGCTTTGGGTATACTATTGCTTAAATAAAAGTGTAGTTAACGCTCATTTGGCTGTCCAACACGCACAAGCGTATTTTTAGCGATAAGGCTGGTTTAAAACCGACGTGGGTAATCTCTATCGTTGTATAAATTTTCGAGTTCCTGAACTCGAAAATTTATACAACGATAGGGTTAAATGCGCCCGCAGCCGGGCCGGGAGGGGGGAGTATTTTGTTATTGTAATTCAGTCGGATGTTTGGGGGCGGATTCCAATAACCATCCACCTACCGATTGCAGAGGGCGAAGTTTATCCGCGGCGGTTACCCAGGCGACAATTGCCTGCCTTCCCCCGTGTATGTTTGTTGCCGGCAGCGATGAACGGGTTTGAAACTGGCCGCCAGTGGCAGTCAGCGGTATGTGATCGTAGCCCAGGGCGACGAAGTCGTGGCGCAGTTTGGTTCCGGCATTCTCGCCGCTGCGCACGTCAGATTGCAGATTAAATCCGAGCACGGCGATGTGCAGCTGCAGCGCGGGTATGTCTGATTCCGGTTTGAATGTCGCTGTAAATTGATCGGCGTCGACGGTGACGGTCAGTACTCCCACGGTTGGTTGTTTTGTCGATGTGTCGAGGCTCGGACGGGAGAACCAGCCGCGCCATTCCCCGCCGTTGACGAAGAAACCGGGGGTGTAGACACCACCGGCATAACCTTGACGGGCGTAGCGACGTTGACGTTCGCTATACTGAGGACGCGCAAAGCGGTCTTTCCAGCCGAGATAGTCCCAATAGTTCACATGAAAGGCGACCGGAACCAACTCGCGCCACAGGCGCGGATCGTCTTTCAACCCGCTGAGCCAGCGGTCAGCCCGCGGGCAACTGCTGCATCCCTCTGAGGTGTACAGCTCGAGCAGGGTGAGGGGGGTGGACGGACTTTCGAGGGTAATGGTTGACTGAGCTTTGGCGGAGACAATAACATGGGTGAGGGCAATAAAAACCAGAGTGGTTAACAGCCGAAGTGTGCGACAGGTCGTTTGAAACCTGAAATTCAATTGGCTTTTGCTAGGGTCGTGTTGGTTCATCCTGTGTACTCCGTGCGCGCTAATGCAGGGTACTAGTATAAGCAGGTAATATCACCAAAACTTCGCAAATTGATAACAAATTTATCACAAAACTCTCGCTCAACTCTCGCTCAACTCTAAATCTAGCGAGATAGTGAATGAGGACACGGCTTCAAACCTTAAGATCGTGCCGGAAATAACTTCCGGCCCCTTTATTAGCAATAACGGGGGGCGAAAGTTATTTCCGGCACGGTCCTTATTTGAGAAATAAATCATTTTAGTGAGGATTGCCTACATTCGGGTTTGTGATAAATGCAAGCATAATCGGTATTATCTCTACCCCCGAGACGATTTCCACTCACAACGCTTAACAGTACGGCAAAGAAGTAGTAAAAAAATTTCAGGTAAATCTTTTTATCCCGGATGACAGCCGGTAATGCATCGTACAGTTCGGACTTTAGTTCTTTGTACCCTCTCGATGTAAAGTAATGTGCCAGAGTCGGTGGGGATATAATCTTTTCCATTACAGTCGGAAAAGGAGCACAACCGGGTTGACCTGCATCGCGTTTACCCAAAATATGCTTATAGACAAACACGTGGAACCCGTGTGGGCTGCATTTGGTAATTAGCCCCTTCAGCGAATCAATGTTGGGAACAGCAACAACAATGATTCCGTTGGGTTTTAACGCGGGCAACATATTGTCAAGTGCGGCCTTTGGGTTGGTCAGGTGCTCTAACACATCCCAGCATACGATCATATCGTAAGTGTTTGGTTTAAATTGATAAGTTTGGATATCCGCCAAAATTTTTTCATTGAGAATCGTGTTCTTGTCAAGTTGCTCCTGCGAAATGTCAACCCCCGTGATATGACTGTCCTTGGAAAATTCGACAAGGCTCAGTGATCCGCATCCGGCCTCAAGAATGTTAGCCCCAGCCGGGGGGAGTGCTTTTTTTATAACTTTATTCAACTCATTAATAACGTCACCACATTTTCTACCCGATACATTCATGTCGCCTCCATATTAAAGCAATAGTTTAAGAACATACATAAGGGACATGCACGAAATGACTTGCGCCTGATTTCGCTTGTATCCCTAAACCCAGTTGTATACCTTTTCGAGCTCAGGAGCGCATGGCTGCTACAAAGACAGTAATGCGTTTCTGAATTCGAAAATTTATGCAGCGTTGGGGTAAACAGACCCTATATGTGATGTTCTAAAAATTGCTTCTCCTTTTTATAGCGTCAACAACGGTAAGGTCACCTTCTTGGGCGAAACTATGAACGCCGACAACCCCCTTTTCCCAGTTAGGTAGAATTGACCACGTTACTCTTTCTTCAAATTCAGTCTCAGACAGGCGAACTATTTCATTAAAATGAATACCAAACCCATAGCGCTTGGAACAGTCCTGCGAAGGGCGATAGAGCTTGTTGTTTTTCCTGAAAAACCTTCCGGCTGGCCGTGCTGAACGCGTGTCTGTTTTGACGGGGTTCATGGGGTGGGGTTGCCACTCGTGTGTCAGTAAATCATCAGCGTAAAAGATATATAAATTTTCTCTGCACCTTGTTCCTATTGTATCCACCATTACCGTAAACAGCCACCATTTATCATTATGGAATAGGGGGGTTGTATCAACTGCCTTTACATTATTCATTAAATTCATTGTGAACTCCCACTTGTGGGGGAATTCTTTGCAGCGGTAAATTTCAACTGTGCTGTTTTCCTTTGTTTCAGGAATCATATAGAGGTTATCTCTATATTCCACCAGTAGAGGGTAGGAGAGATGGTAGTTTTTTCGTAAAACGGTTGCTGGTGCAGAAATGTTCCCTTGTCGGTCTATTTGCAATACCTCCAAATGTCCTTTTCTAACGCTTTTTATATACTTTTCAAAGAAAATATAATATTTTCCGTTCCTTTCTATAATGTGTGGGTCGGCCCAGAATTCGTATTTGGGAAGAGGTATTTTCTTATAGCGACCGATATCACATTCGTTTTCTTTATCTATGTTGTACAACAAATACCATTGATCCCAATAGAGTCTTTCGGTTAGGGAAGATTTAAAGAATTTATAACAATACTTTGTTGCAAGGGCTATCGTTTGGACCGTATTGGGTGTTTGATAATGTCTGTGGCAGTAGGTGCCGTTGGTTGCGTTGGTCGCTGCTACTTCGCGGAAAAACAGCTCTTCGCCCACGGTGTGTAGACGTTCTATCTGCCTTGATAAAAAAGCGGTAGCTAGCCAATGACAATAATTGCGGTTAATGTAAGGCGATTGTTCGTGGGTTGTCGTCCAGGAGCGGCACAGTACCTGCCCAGCTCCTGGTCTGTTAGACAAAATTTCCAATACGGCACCGGTGGCAGGCTCGCCTTCCATCACTTCCCAAAAACAAAATGGGGATCCTCTAAAACGTTGTGTATCAGCATGATAATGAGCCCAAATGCCGTATTTTGCTGTATTGAGAATCTCGCCCTGCAAGTGGCCAAAACCAGCTTTTATGAGTATGTCCAGGTTGTACATTTTAATCTTTTCAATATGGTCCGCATCAATAGACTGGTTATTCCCCGATTGTTGAGAGCGTATTTTTATTTTTTAAACGCATTGGGTTGAGCTTTTCTACGAAATAAGTATTCATCCAGGTGCTCAAGTAATAAATAAGCGGATTTCTCCGGGTTGGATTTTATCCCGGCATAAAGGGGAGATGCCTCAGATTTATCGTTGTAGATCAGTAGATTGAACGAAGCACAATCAGACTTAAGTATGAGGCCAATGGACTCATAGAGCCAGTTTGGCAATTCATCTACGTCCAGCAAAAGTCCAACGGTAATTTTCTTAGATCCCATAATGGTTTTCTTGTGCTATCAATATTGAAAATATAGCGCGCATCTTCTAACGGTTAACAAGTGCATATGGTTATACCTTTCTTATCAAAGATAATCCTATAATGCAGTTATTTCGCGCACTTTCCTTAGGTCTATGCCGCTTACATTAAAAATATGATATTAAATTCTATTCTTATTTTTCATGGTAGTCGGTTTAAATTCATGGCGCTACCTTTCAGTGTTTTGTTATAAGTATTTTGTAGTATGTTAAATGGTAAATTCATACTATAAAGTTATTTTTTAGTGTAACGTAATCAAGCTTCTCTTGTTGAGGCACAATACTAGCGTTGCGAACAATACTTTTTTATCTGATCCTGTTATGCGTCGAGATCGGCCCTCCAGGCCAGGGGATTGGATTGGGGGCGAACAGTCTACCTTCTGTGGTACCCGCCGTTGGGTGCCATCGATGTCGCTTGATGTTCACCCCCAATCCAATCCCCTGGCCTGGAGGGCCTACGTGGTAATTTCCGGCATCACTTAGCTGCTCGACAGATGAATTTTTAGTGCCCCCTGACCTTGAGTTACTTAATCCAACATCCTTACCGGCTGGGCCGGGCTTGGGTAGAACCACGTTGAAAATTGGAAATAAAAAAATATTGGTCGTAGCGCTAGTATTGATTTGTCGGAAAAAAATACAAACTATTAGTAACTAAAAACATTTTTTAAATCGCTGTATTGCAGCAAAAAGAGAGCCCTGAAAATAATTGTTACAAGCCGCTCTTTTGTATATAAAAATAAGGTATTTATAAGCTGAATTATCGATGGAATTATCCCTGGATATTAAATATTTTTTATTATACTTACATAAAGTGGTGGTCATTATTTGACTGGTGCATGTTTCATGTTGTGACGGGTAATGTACTGATGCAGTAACTTGTGTAAATGTTTTTATCCACGCCTCTAGTGCTTACGGTTGAACGCTAATTACGCCTTGGCCTGAATAAAGTTGTGTTGTGCGTCGTTGTTGAAATTAGTTATAAGTGATGCGAAAGCATCAATGTATTTTTAAGAATCTATGTGCTGAATACAGTAGAAACGTGCCGCCTGGATGCTTGAGGATTGATAAGCATGAATAATCCAGAAAACTCTCAGCAAGAAAAAATCAATAT
>JARROD010000350.1:0-3781 GCA_037384225.1 Exilibacterium sp. | reverse complement strand
TCCGCGGTCTGGTCCATGAATTCCAGCCAGGTATTGAAATGGTCGGCTCGGCTTTCCGTTCCCAGTTGTTGCCATTTGTGCAATTGCTCGGGCGAAAGATCCATCATCCACTTTGTCACACACGATCATGCAAGCCGGCAGGCAGCTGAAGTGCCGGGACCTGGCCCCTGCCTGCCATTGAAAGCCATCTGAACTCGATTCGGAGGTTTGAGACGAACTGGAAACACTCGGCGAAATGGAGGGGGTATTCATCGAACACGACTCCTGTGCTCAACCCAGACGTGGGCGAAACGAGAGTGAGGGGTGAAATGCGTGCGGCGGCTCTGGCTTCGAAACCCGGCTACTCGCCATTATGGCTCTGTTCAGTTCCCGGCGCAGGTGCAGGCAACGACCGATGAAATGCCGCAAGGTCTCAGGGGCGTCCAGCGTGGCCGTTTCGATCGCCACGACCCGCTGGAGTAGCAGTTGCCGGGTCTCGGGATTAAGCCCGATCCGGGTGCCCTGCATTTGGTTGGGCTGCAGGTTGAGCGCGAGCGCCATGGCCAGGAATTGGCCATCGCTTCTCGGGTCGATTTCCTTCAGGGAGGCATAGAGGTGCCAGCGGGCATCCTGGTCGGGAATCCATAACAAACAACTGACGCCTTCCGGCGTATGGATTACAGCCTGTCCCTGGGTATCGAAGACGAGCGAGCTCCCCAAGCCGGTTCGCGCGTGTGAGAATGCTTTCATGAGCCAGATTCGGGCATCTTTGGGATACATAAGATTTCTTGATCCAGGTAGCAATTGCAGCATAAGTGGCAAACCATAGCGGCGAGTTCCCGAATTCGGTCATTGGGCTCACGAGGTCGGGCGCTTCCCGGAAACCGCTCGATCTCAATGTGCATTTTCACATGTTGTTGCAGCAAGGCGGCGCAGAAGGCTCCTCGAGAAGACGCTTAAAGGTACGCCAGTCGGCGGCCATTTTTGCGCCTTGGGGATTGCCAAAAGCTCACCCGAAGGCAGCCGGATTGCGTCGGGTTCTTTTGAGTGGTGTTTTTTCGCTGCGTGTGAGTTGAGGAAAAACAAGCGGCTAAAGGAAAGTGATTCTTTGCCCCTTTCCCAAACCGCGGTAATGGGGCAATAATTCTCGTCGTTCTGTCAGGGGGAAATCCAATTTCAACTGAGATAAAACAGACACCTGAATAGTTACTATCTTAGATCATTTAACATTTATAGCCGCATTAATGCATGGCGGTAACAAGCCAGAGATTGTGGATCGAATAGTAGATCACAAAAAAGAAAACCAACGATACACTATAGATCAGGGTAATAAAAAAAGCATTCATAACAGGTTGGGAATGGAGATTCGCCAAACGGTAATTAAGCCTGGATGGACCATGGGCGATCATTATAAACAAAGCAACAACGATCATTAAATGCCCAATCGCGTCTATTTTACCAAAGTCCCAAATAGCAGCAATGAACATTGATAATAATGTGGTAGCTCCACCAACAAATCCAATGCCTGTCATAGAAACCAATAAAAAAGCCAACACAAACTCAACAAAGCCCGCCAAAACCATAAAAACTTCTTTAGAGAAGCCCATTCTAATGTGTGGCAACTTCTCTAAAATGGGGAAGGTCCATTGAGAGTAAACAAACTTTTCAATACTGGCCCACAGTAATGTAAAAGCAATTGCTGCATACAAAATATTGAAGCTTTGGGCCTTATTTAAATGATCAACTTTTGCAGAATGATAGATAATAAAAAAACCAATTCCCAAGAAGATCGCATAGTCTGTCAAATGAAAAAAGCCATAGTGAAAGGCGGCATACAGCCAAAGTACAAACATGCCAACCCCTGCCACCCATGTGGTACGATTGAAAAGTAGCGAGAAAATCATTACCAGTTGGAGAGCACTAATCCACACACTGTGATGCTTCAGTTCCGGGGTCAACACAATACCACCAATGGTCCATATTGATACAAAAAATATTAGCAACCCGTAACGTATCACCATGAACGGATACTCTGGACCAACTTGGTTAGTTAAGCGGTAGCGATAGCTTGATAAGCGACTATTTACGCTAACCAAGGTTTTATCGAGCAACGCCAACACAAAAACAACCAGAACAGATAAAACGCCAATGGTACAAAAAATGGGCGTTAGCACCATCTCAATGCCTTTTGGGGCGGTAACGATATCATACGGCGCAAACCACTTGACATGGGCACTGGCAGGCATGGCCATTACCGAAAACATCGGCAATAGCGCCCGCTTTGACCGACATGCTTTTTTCATCATACTGATTAACTGTTTCATTATTCTAGTATCCATTTTTTAAACGTTAACCTCGTTCCATCTGTTTTGCTTCAGCTTAGACTGAACCTCCCCCTGTCAGAACAAAAAGAATTATCGCCCCATTACCGCGGTTTGGGAAAGGGGCAGAGAATCACGTTCCTTTAGCCGCTTGTTTTCCCTCAACTCGCGCGCCGCAGCCCGTTCTGCGTCGTGAGCTTCGAAGATTTCCTTCTCCTTCCCGTCCATTTTATCCGGTGGCGTGACATATCCGATCGCACTGTGTAGACAGGCACTCGGTATGGCAATGCTGCACAAAGGCGACGATCGCTTTTTCTGCCTGCTCAAAATTTTTTAATTTGCTTTTGGGGAATGGCCTCACTTTTTTTGAAGTCCATGATTTGGTAGGTCAGGCGACGATATCCCGATAATGGGTTTTTATAATAAAAATCAACGATCGCCTGTTTTTCCCCAAGCTTCCATCCACATACTGCTTTTGTCTTCGGCAGTTTATATTCGCACCGAACCCGTTTTACTCCTACGCAGTCTAATGGTAATGGATTTTTTCACATAAAAAATAACGGCTAGTTGGACTTGAAGATGATGTTTATTAAGTGTAACAAATCTCACAATAATGAAAAAGTGATAAAACGATTATATTTTTGGCCTGTCGTTGCAAAAATCACTGCTGAGTGCATCCAGCAAATAAATGTAAATTCGGCACCAAAAACAACATGACAAACCTGGCCGTGTTACATACCTCCATATATGAAGCTTATCATCTCAGAATATCCCGCGCAACTTAGGTCAATATGGGATGCCTAGCAATCGATTTTTTTATCGGCCAGCAGTATTTTCTTCAAGTCTTTCACGCTCCCTTGAAACGATCTTTTTGCTCAACCCGATCAAAAAAACTACTGCCGGATACTTCACTCGATGTGGGCCGCCCCACCGGCCCTTTATCCCACTATGAAGGTGCTCTTCATTATACCAATGAACGAATCCAGTAACCCAATCTCTGGCCTGCTCCAGGCTTCGAAAAGGCGATAGCGGATATTCAGGTCGATACTTTAACGTTTTAAACAATGATTCAGAATATGGGTTATCATTACCCTATCGTTGCATAAATTTTCGGCCCAGGACCGCTTCGCTCCTTCTATAACAGCATTTTCAGGACCGTGCTCAATTTTTCTAATCCTCGCATAGGGATAGCTATGCTCCGGTTAGAAAAATCTGCGCGCGCCCCTGAAAATACCGCTCTAAAAGGTCCTGAGCTCGAAAATTTATACAACGATAGGGATTACTTACGCTGGGACGGCTAAATGAAGGAACAATGCCTAACTGCTGAAATGTCGCTAGCAACGTTGCTCCTTTCATTGGGCTGCCGTTATCAGTATGTATCGTCACTTGATTTCTCTCTATGCCTTCTCGATAACAAATATCTTCCATCAAATTGGCCGCGTAATCGCTGCTTTCGCAATCATGGACTTGCCAACCCACAA
>JARROD010000349.1:0-3794 GCA_037384225.1 Exilibacterium sp. | reverse complement strand
GACTCAAAAGGAGAGCCATATTGTTATTACGTTGTCTGTTTATAGAACAAAAGTAACTTCTCAATAACCCAGGGTAAGCACACTGTCAGGCGGACGTCCGGATCGAAGGCACAAACACCTCGGGTTATTGAGAAGTTACGAACAAAATTGAAAATTAAGTAGCGTTTCAATAACCCGGACTCAGCACAATCTCAGGCGGACGTCCGTCGGATCGAAGGCACAACGCCTGGGCTATTGTGAAGTTACAACATTGAGAGCTGTGTATAAAACGCCGAGAGCGATAGAACGCGAGGAGAAAAACGATGATTTACGCAAATCCCGGTGACCCTGATTCCATTGTCACATTTAACAACCGTTATGAGAACTACATTGGCGGCGAGTGGGTGGCGCCGGTCAATGGGCGCTACCTGGACAATATCAGCCCCGTCAACGGCGAGGTTTTCTGCCAGGTGCCCCGCTCCAGCGCCGGCGATATCGAAAAGGCGCTCGACGCGGCCCACGCCGCCGCGCCCGCCTGGGGTCGAACCCCCGCGTCCGAGCGCGCCAATGTACTGCTGAAAATCGCCGACCGTATCGAACAGAACCTGGAATGCCTGGCGGTGGCTGAAACCTGGGACAACGGCAAGGCGGTGCGGGAAACCCTGGCGGCGGATATTCCTCTGACCGTCGATCATTTCCGCTATTTTGCCGGCTGCCTGCGCGCCCAGGAAGGATCCATGGCGGAAATCGATGAAAACACCGTGTCCTATCATATCCACGAACCGCTGGGGGTGGTGGGGCAGATTATTCCCTGGAACTTCCCGATCCTGATGGCAGCCTGGAAACTGGGTCCGGCACTGGCCGCCGGCAACTGTGTTGTACTGAAACCGGCCGAACAAACACCGGCCTCGATTCTGGTATTGATGGAATTGATCGGCGACCTGCTGCCCCCCGGCGTTGTCAACATCGTCAACGGCCTCGGTGAGGAAACCGGGCGCGCCCTGGCCACCAGCAGCCGCATCGCCAAGATAGCCTTTACAGGCTCGACCCAGGTAGGTGCAGAAATACTCAAATGCGCAGCCGACCTATTGATACCCAGTACGGTTGAGCTGGGCGGTAAGTCCCCGAACCTCTATTTTGAAGACATCATGAGCCACGGCGACGAGTATCTGAGCAAGTGTGTAGAGGGTATGGTACTGGCATTTTTCAATCAGGGCGAAGTCTGCACCTGCCCCTCCCGCGCGCTGATTCAAAAAAGTATCTATCAGGAGCTGATTGGTCTGGTGACCGAACGCGCGCAAAAAATCGTGCGCGGTAACCCGCTGGACACCGAGACCCAGGTCGGCGCTCAAGCATCCCAGGAGCAGTTTGAACGTATCATGGGTTACATCGATGTCGGCCGCAAAGAAGGCGCGGAAGTGCTGATGGGCGGCGAGGCAGCAAGCCTCGGCGGCAGCCTTGCAAAAGGCTATTACATCCAGCCCACTATGCTGTTGGGCAGCAACGATATGAAAGTTTTTCAGGAGGAAATCTTTGGCCCGGTAATCAGCGTCACCACTTTCGAAGATGAGGCGGAAGCCCTCGCCATTGCCAATGATACCCAGTACGGCCTCGGCGCCGGTGTCTGGACACGCGATATCAACCGGGCCTACCGCCTGGGCCGCGACATTAAAGCCGGCCGGGTCTGGACCAATTGTTACCATGCCTATCCCGCGCACGCCGCATTCGGCGGTTACAAAAAATCCGGCATAGGCCGAGAAACTCATAAAGTCGCATTAGAGCATTACCAACAGACCAAAAATCTCCTGGTCAGCTACAGCACCAGCCCATTGGGATTTTTCTGAGGCCGCTGCTGCTTTCTCAGTTGCTTTCTAGTTACAACAGCTGTGATTAGGGCGCGTCCGGCGCCCTTTTTTACAACAGTTTCCAGGGATGCTTGTGTAGGGATGGTTGTTTTCTGTCACGCCCCGCGCGGATTCTTCCGCTTTCCTTTAATGGTTTTTCCGGCGTCTATCCATTAGATTAACGGGTCGACAGGCATAATAAAGATGTCCGGGAATGAAAATTTTTGACGTCGATAAAGTCAGACAGAATCCGCCTCCGGTATTCTCTGAATACCGAACCATCGCCATTCTCACTCACAAACAACCGATCGAGGTATTTTTAACAGCCATCGACACGCAACTGCAAAAAGAGCCGGACAATGTCCAGTTGCTGATGGAAAAGGCCCAGATATACAGGCGTATCGCCGCCTTTGAGCGTTCACTTTCCAGCTACTCCCGAGTGCTAAAACTCGATGCAGACAATACCAGTGCAAATACTGCCGATCAGGTAAAAACCATCGCATACGCAAAAACGGCGCTGTCAATCCTGTCAGGCGCGCCCGTCAGCTACCTCAGCACTTGCGACTTACAGCCCGCGCCGTTTGTCCGCTATCGCGACTTTTTCCCGTCGAAGACTGTCGAGACATTCTTTAACACCGCCGTCAGCAGGCAGACGGAGTTTATCCACGCCGGTGTCACTGAAAAACATGAGTACAATCCGGATAAACGCCAGACCCTGGCATTGGCCAACATCGGGGAGATAAAAACCCAATTTCGGCGCTTTCTGCGGCAAAACCTGCCGGAGTATTGCCAGCGCCTGGGTATAGTGTCGTTTACGCCGGGAAAGATTGAAACCAAAATGACAAACCACCTCGACGGTGGTTTTTTTAAACCCCACAGGGATACCCTGCAATTATTACCCTGCAGCGGGCGATGTATCAGTTACCTGTATTATTTTCACAGACAACCCAAGCGTTTTAACGGTGGAGATTTGATTCTTTTTGATACCAACCTCGAGAGGAATCAATACAAATTGTCGCAATTTACCCGCATTCCCTGCGAACACAATTCACTGACTCTGTTTCCCAGCGGCTGGTTTCACTGTGTGGAACCCGTCAGACTGGCGGGCAATCGGTTCGAGGACGGACGCATGGCGATCACCGGGCATATCCACTATGGCGGTAACGATCAATGCCGGAGTTGATTCCCCACAACCTGGTAACACTGGACGGGCGCCTGTTTGTACACTGGCTGAACCCCCTGATGCTGGATCTGCGCCCCGGTTTCTTTCACAAAGCGATCCGGGCGCTGCCGGCAAGACACAGGTTCGCAGCCCTGACGCCCATTGAATACCTGATGAATGCTGTTTTCCCTCCGGCAGCGCCCGGCGGATTCATTTTTCATACCAGCCGCTGTGGTTCCACGCTGCTGTGCCAGATGCTCAAACAGCATCCAGAAGCGATGGTATTGGGTGAACCCGCATTACTGAACCGCATCGTCCTGACCCCGCGATTGAGCCGTCGACAAAAAATCTGCGCCTTGCGCGGCAGTATCGGTCTGTATTGCGCCTGGGCGCAGCGAAACAACCGCCGTTTATTTATCAAACTGTCGTCCTGGAATTTATTGAAACTGGATTTATACCGCGAGGCGAGCAACAGCCCCATACTTTGCCTGTACCGGCACTATCTGCCGGTATTGGCATCTCTACTGCGCCAACCGCCCGGCTGGCTGATGAACCGGAGTTCGGCGTCAATAGCGGCAACCCTGCCCTTTCCATCCTACGATCCGCTAACTCGCGCAGGGTGTTACTACCAGTACTATATCGCGGCTATACACGAAGCGCTGACCCGGAATTGTGCCGCCGGCTTGTTGGAATACGAATCCATTTTATCCCACACCGAAGCGCTACTGGCTTTTTTTAAATTGCCCATTGCAGACAGGGTGATAGAGGATATGGCTGGCGCCGCCCGCCTCGACGCAAAAAGCGGTGTT
>JARROD010000348.1:0-3876 GCA_037384225.1 Exilibacterium sp. | reverse complement strand
AATCCCATACCCTTACCGGCTGGGCCTATGTGGTAACGTCGGACATTATTACTTCCTTTCAATCCTGTCCCTTGCCTGGAGGGCCGGTCTTGAGGTGTGAGGGGATGGGTGAAAAAATGTGTTGGTTTAATTATTTGGTAATGATATGAAGCTTGCGCTGGGCACTGTTCAGTTTGGTATGGATTACGGTGTTACCAATCGGGCGGGGCAGGTGGGGATGGCGGAGGTTGAAAAAATTCTGCGCCTGGCGGCGGATGCGGGTATTGATACGCTTGATACGGCGGTGGGGTATGGCGATGCTGAGGCTCGGGTCGGTCGGGTTTTGGCGGGGGGCGGGGTTGGCTCTTTTGGTGCTCCGCCTTTTAAGGTTGTGACAAAGTTGCCGGGGGGGATTAAGGCGGCTGATGTGGCGGGGGTTGTTGAAGGTTCGTTGCGGCGTGTGGGGGTGGAGGGGCTTGATGGTTTGTTGGCGCATAGTGCGGGGGATTTGTTGTCGGCTTCCGGGCAGGGGGTGATTGCGGCGATGGAGGGGCTGAAGCGGGAGGGGCTTTGTGAGAGAGTCGGGGCTTCGCTTTATTATCCGTGTGAGTTTGCGGGGCTTGCCGAGGAGGCGGCGCTGGATTTGTTTCAGGTGCCGTTAAGTTTGCTCGATCAGCGTTTTAATGGGCCGGAGGTTGTTTCTGTGGCGGGGGAGAAAGGTCTGAGTTTGCACGGTCGTTCGCTGTTGTTGCAGGGGGTGTTGGTTGAGCCGTTGGGGCGTTTGCCGGGGTTTTTTCAGGGTTTTTCCAATTATCTGCGTCCGCTTGGGGAGACTGCGGCCCGCTTTGGTGTTGATCTCCTGACGCTGGCGCTTACCGCGGCCTGGTTGTCGCCGGCGGTGGAGCGGGTGGTGTTGGGGTGTTGTAGTGAGGCTCAGTTGCGGCAGTTGATTGAGTGTTTTGACGCCGCGGCGGAGGTCGCGGGGGAAGTCGATTTGGCGGCGTTTGCCTGCGATGATGAAAAGCTGTTGTTGCCGGTGAATTGGGTGAAAGATGTTTGATAAAAAGCTTTACGCCGGGGGTGTTGTTTTTCTGCGTCCGATTGAACTTGCCGATGTCAGTGAAACCTATGTTGGCTGGTTGAATGACTCGCGGGTGAATCAATATCTGGAGACTCGCTTTAGGGTTCAGGATCTGGCGTCTGTGCGGGACTTTGTCGAGGCAAAGCGGGCGGCGGGCGATGAGTATTTGATGGCGATTTGCCTGGCCGAGAGTGGTCGTCATATTGGCAATATTAAGATCGGGCCGATTAATCCCTGGCATTTAAGGGCTGATCTGAGTCTGTTTATCGGTGACCGCGACTGTTGGGGGAAAGGGGTTGCCACGGCGGCGATTCATTTGATGGTGGAGGAGGCTTTTTCTGGTACTGAGCTTCATAAACTCTGCGCCGGTGTTTACGAGGGTAACACTGGTAGTTTGTCGGCGTTTAAGCGTAACGGGTTTGAGCAGGAAGGTTTGCTCAGGCAGCATTTTCAACTCAATGGGCGCTGGCTGGATGGCTTGCTGTTGGGGTTGACCCGGGATGCATACGCGCAGAGGTGTTGCGGTTCTGAGTAATCAACGGCGACTGAGATGATTGTAGCGATTTTACAGGCGCGAATGAGTTCCACCCGGTTGCCCGGCAAGGTGTTGAAACCGCTGTTGGGTCAGCCGATGTTGGGGCGGCAGCTGGAGCGGATTCAATCCAGTCATTTGATCGATCGACTGGTAGTGGCCACCAGTACTGATCCGAGCGACGATGCGATTGAACGCTTTTGTCGGCGCTCGGTGCAGATGAAAAACTTTACCCTGTACCGGGGCAGTCTCGACGATGTATTGGACCGCTACTATCAGGCGGCGAAATTGCAGGCGGCGAAATTGTATCCGGCCACTCATATTGTTCGCCTCACCGGGGACTGTCCGCTGGCGGACGCGGAGGTGATAGACGCGGTAATCGTTAAGCACCTCGACAGCGGTGCCGACTATACCTCCAACTGCCGGCCGCCGACGCTGCCGGACGGTCTCGATGTGGAGGTGATCAGCGCAGCGGCGCTGAGCCGGGTCTGGCAGTGCGCGCAGCTTCCCTCTGAGCGGGAGCACGTTACCCGTTATATCGTCACGCATCCGCAGGATTTTAATATCGCCCTCTATCGCCACAGAAAAGATTATTCGCACATACGACTCACGGTGGACTGCCCGGAGGACTTTCAATTGGTGAAAAAAATCTACGCTGAACTGTATCAGAAAAACCCGACGTTTAAACTCCAGGATGTTCTCGATTTGCTGGAAAAGCATAGAGACTGGCTGCGCATCAACGCCCATCTTCAACGCAATGCAGGCATTGGGTCAGCCTTGCAGAAAGACTTGGCGGAGGGGTTGGGTGCGCAGGGCGATACAAACGATGCAACCAGCGGGAGTGAAAGTCATGGGGCGGAATAACACCGGGGCGGAACAACCGGGGCGGGAGGGGAAATTCCGTCGTTCGCAAGCCTTTTTGAAACAGGCTGAGGCTGTGATTCCACTGGGATCGCAGACATTCAGTAAAAGCCGGGTGCAGTTTCCCTACGGCGTCTCGCCCTATTTTGCAGAGCGCGGCGAGGGCGCTTATTTGTGGGACATCGACGGCAACCGCTATATCGACTTTCTCAGCGGCCTGCTGAGCATTTCCCTGGGTTACTGCGACCCGGACGTGGACGCCGCGGTTCAACAGCAGATGAAAAAGGGCGTGACCTTCTCGCTGCCGCACCGGCTGGAGACCCAACTGGCGGAACTGCTGGTGGAACTGATCCCCTGCGCCGAGCGGGTGCGCTTTGGCAAAAACGGCACCGACGCCACCTCCGCGGCGGTGCGGTTGGCGCGGGCCTACACTGGCCGCGACCGGATCGCCGTCTGCGGCTACCACGGCTGGCAGGACTGGTACATAAGCACCACGACCCGGGATTTAGGCGTGCCCGGCGCGGTAAAGGGGCTGTCCCACAAATTCAATTACAACGACCTCGACTCCCTGGCGCAATTATTTACGGAATATCCGGGAGAATTTGCCGCCGTCATTATGGAGCCAATGGGGGTACAATTTCCGCGCGACGACTTTCTGGCCCGAGTCAAAGCGCTCAGTCATCGAGAAGGAGCGTTACTGATATTTGACGAAACCATCACCGGTTTTCGATTCGACATAGGCGGCGCCCAGACCTACTTCAACGTCATACCCGACCTGGCCACCTTTGGCAAAGGCATGGCCAACGGCTACCCGCTATCGGCGGTAGTGGGTCGTGCGGAGATCATGGCATTAATGGAAGACATTTTTTACTCCGGTACATTTGGTGGAGAAACCCTATCCCTGGCCGCGTCCATCGCAGTGATTGAGAAAATGCGGCGGGAATCCGTGCTGGAGCACCTGACAGCCCAGGGGAAAAAGATTCAAGCGTATTTCGCGGAAGAGGTCAACTCTCCCGGTGTGACGGGTATTGCCGGCATCAATGGCCATCCGGCCTGGACCTGCCTGACGTTACACGGAAGTGAATCCGCGACAGACATGGAACTGAAAACACTGTTTATGCAGGAAATGTTAGCGCGTGGAATACTAATGCAATTCACCCACAACCTGAGCTACTCACACAAAGGCGAAGAAATAGACGCACTGCTTCGAATATACCGTGAAGTACTGCCGCTGCTGCAAGAAGCAGCAAAGGAAGGCAAGGTACAAGCGTTATTGAGGGGCAGGGTACTGGAACCGCTATTCAAAGTACGTTAACGGCATGCTAAAGCGAGTAGTATTCAGAGTAGACTCAGCCGCCCACATCGGCAACGGCCACCTATATCGCTGCCTCACCCTAGCCGACGCCCTTCGAGCTATCGGTTG
>JARROD010000347.1:0-3882 GCA_037384225.1 Exilibacterium sp. | reverse complement strand
GGATTGGCACTTTAGGTTCTTTTTGGATGGCTTTATATGCTCATAAGTTATTTTTCACGCCTAGGCGAATTGGGGGCTCCCTTCGCGCAAGTCGCCGGGAGGGGAGGGGTTAGTCTTATTCCGTCAGTTATCAGAACACTATTGCAAATAGGTGTGGATGATGAGTCAGGCGGATCTTGTGTCTGTAAAATTATTTCAGTAGATTTCACAGAAATGGGTTATTCTAGTAATAAAATTTGATAAAGTGCATTTAGGCGCAAGTAATCAGCGATCTTTATTGAAGTTATAAATACCAGATTAAAAGGTATATTCTCAAAGCTGTTAATTTTTTGGATTGCAGGTGCGTGTCAGATGTGGCAGGAATCCGTTTTTGACGTCTTATACAATAGTGGCGCCTGGATTTGCGCAGAACAGACCTGTGCGTAGGTTATGCGTAGGTTATAAGGTGTAGGCTAATTAAGCCTAGGTCAATAGAGAGGTCAATAGAGAGGTCAATAGAAAAGTCAACCGAGTAAGTTACCTGTCCATCGAGAACGCTTAAAATTACACTAAACTTTGTTGAAAAAACGTGCGGCGCAGTATCTAATAATACGGAAGTATTTATCCGAGGGAGCGATAACTGACAGGCAGAAAAAGGGCTTTACAAGGAAGCGTATTGCATAATATTGCTGGTTTAGGGGACTTGAGGGAATAGCAGCAATCTTTTTTATGTCTTGGGTTTTATTGAAATACTTATATTGAAATAACTAAAGTTTACGAAACTAAAGTTTACGAAACTCAAGTTCACAGAAACAGTAGAAATAGAAAAGAGCAATGCACTTAAAAGCAGAAAAAGAGACTACAGTGTTATCCGGCGATAGTAGTATCGACCTCAGTGAGTTATTTTTGCGCTATCGGTCGGAGATTTCCAGCGTTATCTATAAACAATTGGGCTCCAGGGACGACGCGGCGGATCTTACGCAGGACACCTTCTTGCGCTATTCTGTAGCGTCCCGTGGCCGGTTTATTGAAAATCCGCGCGGCTTTCTGCTGCAGACGGCAAGAAACCTGGTAATTGACTTTATCCGCCGTTCTGCGACTATTGCCAAGGTCATCGATAAGGGGAAAAGTGAGACTGACGCGCTTGACGTTTCCCCAAGTACAGAGCAACAAATCATAGACGTTTACGAATTGAATAAGTTTAAACAGACATTGGACCGCCTTCCGCCTAGATGCCAGCAGGTATTTATCCTGCGTAAAATCGATGGCTATTCCTATGCGGAGATATCCGAAAAACTTAATATCTCACATTCGGCAATTGAAAAACATATTATGCGCGCGTTGAAAACGTGCCGTGAACAACTGGGCCGGGGATGAGAGGGTAAAGCGATGGGTGAAATGGATCTCGAAACATCCGAACCGAAAGGTTACTACAGCACTGGAGTAGAAGACCAGGCTGTGCGCTGGTTTAAAAAAATGTCGGACAAAGTAGTCCTTGATTCTGATCGTGAAGCTTTTCAGCAATGGCTGCAAGCTGATAGCTCACATCGGGTTGCCTATGAAGATCTGACGGCATTCTGGAATAACCCTCTGTTTGAGATCGCTCTGCGGGATAAGAAAGACGAGTTGTCCTCTGTGGCAAGAAGTACGCAGCCCACTTCAATAGGTTCGATAGACCGAGCCGCCGCTTATCATGGCCGTTCTTGTAAGGGCGCTTCATTTAGAGACAGGGCGGGAAAGCAGCCGGCCAATATTTTTAATATCACCACCATTGTGGCTATGGCGGCCAGCTTTTTGTTTGCGGCGTTTGTTCTGGTAACGGATGTTATGGAGCCCGGGGAGGTCCGGAAAAAACTCTACGCCACCGAGGTGGGGGAAAGTCGCAACGTGACCCTGGATGACGGTTCGACGGTGCTGCTCAACACAGACACCCAGCTGCTGGTGGCTTTTAGCGACGAGAACAGAAAAATTATTTTAAGCCGGGGTGAGGCATTTTTCGATGTCGTCAAAGACGGGCGGCCGTTTCAGGTGGAAGGCGGTACCGGGCTGGTGACTGTGCTGGGCACGGCTTTTGATGTGCGGGTTAAACCCACGGAGATGGTGGTGGCGGTGGAGCGTGGCCGGGTGGCTGTGAGTCCGCGCAAAAAGCCTCTGCAGCAGCAGGAAATCACGGCCCAGGACTTGTTATCCGTCACTAATTCCCGGCTTGGCCATGTTACCAGTCAAGCTGGGGCCATTGCTGACTGGCGTGATGGTTGGCTGGAGTTTCACGATGAGGCGTTAGCGCAGGTAATCATTGAACTCGACCGCTACTACAAAGGGCGTCTCAGTCTCGCCGGCGTTGACGGCTCAGCACTGCGTGTAACAGGTAGATTTCATATTAGTGATATTCTGCAAGCGATAGAATTCCTGGCAGATCTTATGAAACTGGAAATTTCTACTTCTGAAGAGGGGCATATCACATTCTATTCACCCTATGAAGTGAATCAGATAACAGAGGTGGAACCAACACAGATCAACTGATCGCCCGGGCTCGGTAGGGGTTTAAGTCAGTACCCGCCGACATCACCAACGAGCGTAGCTCTTGATTTACCGGGGTGGCAGAATTTTGTTGGTTGGGCAAACAGGTGATGAACAAAATTACTCGGTGTGCATTATTGGTGAATTGTTTCTCCTATCCGCGATATCGGGTTCTGTACCCTGCATTGCTGACCAGTTCCATTTGCCTGTTTTCCCCTGTCTCTGTGGATGCTTTGGGGGAGAAAACATACGACATTGACCTTGAGCGGCAATCGCTCTATTCAGCCCTGGAAGCCCTGTCGAGAATAGCCGGTTTTCAACTGGGTATTTCGCTTGATTCCGACAGCCTGACGTTGAGCCAGAAAACCATCGAGCCCCTCAAGGGAGCCTATACATCGCAGGAAGTGGTGGATAAGATCCTCGACGGAACCGGAATTCAATACCGCTGGCAAGGCCCGCAAAATTTGTCTGTCGGCGAGAAGCCCGAGCCACCTGAACCTCCTGTCACAAAAGTATTGCCTAAGCCCGCGTTGCCGTCAATTGAGGAAATTTCAGTGACCGGCTCTAATATTCGCGGTACCCGGTCGGCGTCCCCACTGTTTGTATTTGACCGCAAAGATATTCAAAACTCTGGCGCTAAATCCGTTTTCGAGTTTGTCAAATATTTGCCGCAGACGTTTGGCGGCGGTGCTTCCGAAGGGGCGATTTCATCAATCAAGGGGGTTGGTGCGGATCTCAATGTCACCGGCGCCAGCGGTATCAATCTGCGCGGTTTGGGAAATGAAGCAACGCTGACACTCTTGAATGGTCACCGTATGGCGGCTGTCGGTTTTGGCGATGTTGTCGATATCTCAATGATCCCGCTGGAAACCGTAGAGCGTATCGATATACTGACCGATGGCGCTTCTGCGATATACGGCTCCGATGCGGTGAGTGGGGTTGTCAATATTATTTTGCGAAAGAATTATGAGGGGGCGGAAACTCGCGTTGGGTACGGTGATGTGACCAATGGCAGCGCTTACAATTACGATTTCAGTCAGACCGTGGGGAAAAGCTGGCAGTCCGGCAATGTACTTTTGAATTACAGCTACCAGGGCCACGACAGTCTCAGTACGGAAGATCGCTCTTTCACTGAAAGTGCCGTTGATCCCAGTGATCTGCTGGGGGAAAACAACCGGCAGGCGGCTACCCTATCACTGAATCAGGAGTTGCGCGAGGGGCTTGACGCCTATTTGGAGGTACTTTACAGCGAACGGGAAACCAAGACGGCAAAGGCGAACTTCGGCAGTATTGCCTTGGATGTCGAATGGACAAAACACGCAACCTTTCTAAGTGGTTTCAATCTGGCGTTGAGCGATAGCTGGAATCTAGATTTAAGTGTTT
>JARROD010000346.1:0-4750 GCA_037384225.1 Exilibacterium sp. | reverse complement strand
AAAAAATTATCCTCGGCGAGGATAGGATGCTTCTCAAAAAAGTGCGCCGCCAATCACACCTCGCAACAAATTTGACTAGCGGCCAATAGATTCTATCCTAATGACTTAAGCGCTATTTTTTCGGTCGCCGATCGTGCATGATCCATTGACCGTTTTGAGGTACACAATGAGAAAGAACACCCCCATCACCCAAATCGAAAAAGACTATCCAGCCAATATCCACATCGTATCCACCACCACCGAGAAAGGATTAATCACCTACGTCAACAAAGACTTCCGCGACGTCAGCGGCTTTGAAGAAAAGGAGTTGGAGGGACAGGCCCACAATATCGTGCGACACCCCGATATGCCTCAGGCGGCGTTCAAGGATCTCTGGGACGCGCTCAAATCCGGCAAACCCTGGATGGGAGTGGTGAAAAACCGTTGCAAAAACGGCGATCACTACTGGGTCGATGCCTTTGTCGTCAAATCACAGGACGCTAACGGCCAAAACGGTTACCAATCAGTAAGGATCAAGCCGGGTAAGGCACTGGTGAACTCTGCGAAGCGGGTCTATAAGAAACTCCAGACCGGAGCCCTGCCGGATACCAGATGGGCGCTGCGTCATTGGCCCGTGTTTACCAAGGTCTCGGTGGCGGCCATAGCAACCTGTTTACCCTTGATCTTTGTCCTGTTAAAAGGCTACAACGGCGACATGGCCCTGACGCTTGCGCTGGGGGGCTCTCTAATCCTGGCGCTGGTATTGGCAACCTGGATCAGTACACCTTTTCGTGCGGCGGCGGACGAATCCCGCAAAATCTATGACAATCTGGTGTCCCGGCTGGTTTACAGCGGCCGCAATGATGAGTTGGGGCAACTGGAGCTGATCCGGCATTTTTTAACCAACAAGCTGGAGACGGTGGCCTGGCGTATTCAGGATTCGGTTAACAACCTGGAAACCGTGGCCAAACGTTCCGCCGATCTGTCCACCAACAATGAAACCCAGATCCGTAATCAGCAGGTGGATATCGAGCAGATCGCCACCGCCATGAACGAGATGTCGGCGACCATCGAGGAAGTGGCACGCAACACTAACTCCGCATCGGATTCCATGGCCTCAGTGGAAAGCATGGTGAATGCCGGTTCCAGTAAGGTCACTGCTACCATCCATTCAGTCGATCAACTGGTGAATCGTCTGACCGATGCCTCCGGCAAGGTGGAAGAGGTCAGCAACAAGGCCGAGAATATTTCCACCCTGGTGGAATCCATCCAGAGCATTGCCGAGCAAACCAACCTGCTAGCGCTCAATGCAGCCATCGAGGCAGCCCGTGCCGGAGAGCAGGGGCGCGGGTTTGCAGTGGTGGCGGACGAAGTGCGTAATCTGGCCAGCAATACCGCCAAGACTACGGAGGAAATCGAGCGTGCCATTGAAGCCATCCGCGCCGATGTGAATCATGCCGTCGAGACGATGACTCGGGCCAAGGAAATGTCCATCGATACCGTGGATCTTTCAAAGGACGCGGGTAATTCCCTGGAGTCCATTCTGTCGGCCACCCGGGATACCGCATCACTGGTTTCCCAGATCGCTACGGCGGCAGTTGAGCAGAGTTCGGTCACGGAGGAAATCAACAGCAATATCCATCACATTAACGACGCCGCAAATCTCACCACCCAAAATGCCCAGCAATCCCATCAGGCCAACCAGACACTGTTGCAGGAAATTATTCGCCTGCAAACCCTGGCTGAGCAGTTCTCCGCCGTTTGAGGCTTTCGGTTGAGGACGCTTGATACGTTACTGAGATGTGATAAAGCATTCAATCAACCTTATCTTCGATACGGCGGCCATTCGGCGATTCTGGTCCGAAAACTGATGCAACGAGGGGACCTGTTGTCTGTGCTGAATGTCAGCGCGGGTTTTTGCCGACAACATAAGTATTGTTATTTTTTTGCGGTCGATTATTGGGCTGGATAGTTGTAGGCTTGATGGGTGTCGTGCTTACAAACAGGCAGGGCACTAGTGTAATGCCTCTTACTTCGCCATCACTGCATATGTTTTCGAGTTCAGAAACGGACATACTTTTATGGTTGATAGCGACCAAGCCTCATCCCTACCATCATCCATGCGGGCAATGGTGTTTAGCGGCCCTGGCCTCCCCCTGCAGTTGCAACAGTTGCCGGTGCCAACACCACGCTCCGATCAGGTGCTGATCCGCGTTACCGCCTGCGGGATCTGCCGTACCGACCTGCATATTCTCGACGGCGAGCTGGATCAGCCGACACTGCCGCTGATCCTCGGTCACCAGATCGTGGGAGAGGTGGTTGCAACGGGTCCTCAGGTGTCTGTCTTTGCACCCGGCCAACGCGTCGGGGTGCCCTGGCTCGGTGGCAGTTGCGGTCACTGTGATTACTGTGGCCGGAATCAGGAAAATCTCTGCGACCACGCCCAGTACACCGGTTACCAGCTCAACGGCGGTTTTGCGCAATACGCCGCCGCCCGCGCCGATTTTTGTTTCCCGTTGCCGGAAAACTACAGCGACATCCAGGTGGCGCCGCTGTTGTGTGCCGGCCTGATTGGTTATCGCGCCTACCGCATGGCCGGTGACGGCAAGATCCTGGGACTTTACGGCTTCGGCGCGGCGGCGCATATTCTGGTGCAATTGGCGATCGCCGAGGGACGGCGGGTATTCGCTATCACCCGCGATGGTGATACCAAGGGCCAGGCGTTTGCCCGTTCACTGGGAGCCGAGTGGGCCGGTGGTGCCAGTGAAACAGCGCCGGCATTGATGGATTCGGCCATTATTTTTGCGCCCGCCGGGGAACTGGTACCACAGGCTTTGCAGGCGGTGCGCAAGGGCGGTAGTGTGATCTGTGGCGGCATCCATATGTCCGATATACCCGGCTTTCCCTATCGCTGGCTGTGGGGGGAGCGACGTATCCAGTCGGTGGCGAACCTGACACGTCGCGACGGCGAAGCGTTTTTGCCAAAGGCGGCGGCAATTCCGGTACACACCACGGTGACGCGTTATGCGCTGGAACAGGCAGGACAAGCGCTGGAAGATTTGCGTCACGGGCGCTTCAGCGGTGCGGCGGTGGTGGTGCCGTAACGCCGCCGTTGTTACCCTTCCATCTGCTCCAGTTCCAGCCCTTTGGTTTCCCGCACCATTTTTACCAGAAACACTATCGACACCAACGCGAAGAACGTATAAATACTATAGGCGCCCGACAACCCGATGGAAGTCAGCAGTATCGGAAAAGTCATGGTTACAGCGAAATTGGAGCCCCACTGAAACAAACCGCTGACAGCCAGGCCGGAGCCGCGAATCTGGTTGGGAAACATCTCCCCCAGCATTACCCACATCACCGGGCCCCAGGACAGATTGAAAAACACCACATAGCCATTGGCCGCAATCAACGCCAGCGCCCCCATACTGCCGGACAAACTCAATTGTCCTCCGGTCGCGGCGGAAAACGTCGCCGAGGAAAAAGCGATGCACACCAGCCCCAGGGTAATCGCCATACCGATCGATCCGATAAGCAGCAGCGGCTTGCGGCCTATTTTATCGATCAACATCATCGCCACAATACAAGCGGCAATACTGACCGCGCCCGAGATCACATTGATCAACAGGGCGTCATTTTCGGAAAAACCCACGGCCTGCCACAAAACCGCGCCGTAGTAAAAAACCACATTGATCCCCACAAGCTGCTGAAACGTGGCCAGCCCAATACCGACCCAGACTATCCTCCGCACTTTTCCCCCGGCGATCAAATCAGAGAGTTTTGGCCGATGGTGATCACTGGCCAGAGAATTATCGATCTCCCTGACAGTTCGCCAACAAGGCGAAAAAAATCAGTGCCGCCGGTACGATTTCAATCCAGAACATCCAGCGCCAGGCCGCAAACCCCAGCCACCATTCGCTGGTGGAAGCACCGGCACTCTTCGCCAGCATATAATTGCTTAAAAAAGCGGCGAACAGACCACTGATAATCGCCACCTGCTGAACCGTGGACAGACGCCCCCGGTAGTGGGCCGGGGCCACTTCGCTGATATAGGCCGGCGCCATCACGCTGGCCGCACCCACTGCCAAGCCGCCGAGAACGCGATATAAAACGAATACCAGGGATGAACTGGCAACACCCGATCCCCAGGCGCTCACAATAAAAAACACCGCCGCCACCAGCAGCAGGGCACGCCGTCCGTATAAATCCGCCAGATGCCCGGCAAAAAAAGCGCCCACTGCGCAGCCCACCAATATGGAGGCGACATTGAATCCCGTACCCATGCTGTCTGATTGAAAGGCTGTTTGCAGCCCGTCTAACGTGCCATTGATCACACCGCTGTCAAAACCGAATAAGAAGCCGCCAATTGTGGCAACGCAGCTAATCAGGATAATAATTCGGTGATTGTATTCTGTGTGTACATTTTCTGTTTCGAAACTTTTGCCTAGCGGTTGATTCATCGACTGATCCACAGGTTACCTCTCGTTTTGAATTATTTTTATTCTCTAGCGCTTGATTTAAATTGACCGTCCTTCGCCAAGAAATCTCTCACAGCTACCACTGTGCAATGAATTGAAATTTTTTTGTCGGAGTGCTTTTGCACCAACCGTATTCATTACTGCGTATCATTTCAAATCAAAACAACGCTCCATTAGGAACGTGCACTAAATAACTTCCGGCCCTCTTATTAGTGATTAGAGAGAGCCTCCGATCCATCCCGCCTGGCGCCGTTGCGAAAACTTGACGTAGGTCCACTATGCCGGCGTTTTCG
>JARROD010000345.1:0-5943 GCA_037384225.1 Exilibacterium sp. | reverse complement strand
CCATCTGTTTTACCCGCGGCTGATTTTATTCATAATTGCCGACCAATGTTACGCCGCAATAGTTGCGATAGGCGCGAGCGATGACATAGTATGTACCGCTCTGACATGGTATGTACCGCTCTTGGCGCTGAACTCACAGATTTCATTATTGCCGCAAGCCGCTTAGCCGACGGTTAGCTGACCGATGACTTGACGGTTTTGGTCGAACAGCGGCGAGCCGGAAGTGCCGGGCTCAGTCGTGCACGACCCTTAATGGCAGTTTGCGAACGCATCATTGGGGTGGAGGCTCGTTCATTATTTGCTTGACCAGGTTGGCTCGATAATCGTTGACTTCAAAGAGCGGATTTTTGCGATATTCGTGCACTTCTTCCGGGCGGTAGTGTCGCCATTGCTCCGGTGTACTTGCGCCACCAAAGCTCAGGATCATCCAGTTCAGCACTTCGGCCAGTTGCCGGTCGTCCAGCGCTGAATTGGCTGAACCCGGCACCTTAATCAGGTATTCGCGGCCTTTTTGCGTAGTTAAAAAGTGGCCGATAAAGCCCTTGAGTTTGGGCACGCTTTTATGGCCGCTGCCGTCGGGTGTGTGACATCCCTGGCAGGACATCTGGTAGTTGAATTTGGCTCTATTGACGTCGATATCGAATGTGGACTTGGTTTGAGTTTTCGCCGTTGAGAAAGCCGGAATAAGGATCAAGGGTAGAAGTAGGGATCGTTGCCTGATTCTCATTTGTCGGACTTCACGCCGGCCCCTTTCCTGCTCATATAGTCCTGAATCGAGGCCACCTTGCGCTCTTTTGCTTCAAACAGGCTCTCCAAATGTTCTCGGGAATTGACAATGCCCATGGAAGCGACTTTACCCTCTTCATCGATTAACACCGCGTAGGGGAGCTTGGCCACGCCGTAGGTTTTGCCCAGTAGTTCGGAAACGATGTAGGCGTGGCCTGCGAGACCATAGCGGTCGATATAACCGCGGTGATCCTGATTGCCATCGCTGCACAGCACTACTTCGATCCAGTCGGCTTCTGCTTTGGCGGCCGATTTCAGGGCCGGCACCAGTGTTTTACACACGGGGCAGTCCGGCGACAGAAAAAACAGCATTTGGGATTTTCCCTGCCGCTGTCCGCCGACCTCCAGAATCCCTCCATCGATTGTCTGCAGAGACAGCGACGGTGCTTCCTGTCCGGGTTTCAGGTTCTGGTTGACGGCCAGAGCGCCGGCGGGAGCGACCCGTTCGTAAAGTACGCCTATCTGCCTGGTGAGGGCGAAGATCACCAGCCCCATGCCGATAACGGCGAACCACAGAAAAATGTTTGATACCAGCAATAGATGGGTTAATGTCATACAGCTTGTCTCATCAGTATTTCAGTGTTTTCAATTTTTGCGCATTGCCAATAAGTTGTTCACAACTCAGATAAAGCAGAATCATCGCCGCCGCCATTGTTCCGGCGAGCAGCCAAGCGTTCCAGTGGTCGACGGTGGCGGATGTCGGCGCCGGATTGAGGGGCGCCAGGCACAGCAGCGCCAGCGCGGTGAGGGCGAAATTTCGCCACAACAGGTGTGTGCTGATTTTAAGTTCTCCGGCAGGGCCGGAGCAGCCGCAGTTCATATCGGCCCGGCCTTTGGCGAGTTGCCAGCCGAGCAGTCCCATATAAGCCAGCAACAGGCCGGCGCAGGCAAGGGCGCCGGGAGCGCGGGTAAAGGGCAATACAATCATCAGGCCGAGGGTGATTTCGAGTGCGCCGATCAGTTTCGGCAGCGAGCGGGCAAGGCCGGGGGCGGTTATGCCAAAGTCGTTGAATATCTCTGCATAACCGTCGCTGTTGGCCGGCAAAAGCTTGTGCACTCCGGCTCCCGCGAACAGCCACAGCATAAATATCGCTGCGGCATTAGCGCAGACGCTGGCGAACGTGCCGGACCATTCCCAAATCGACTGCATATCCCCACCACCCCATTTGTTAATTGCTGGATTGCTCGCTGCAGGTTTTTGAGTTCTCTATGTTCGCATACTACTTGTTTGCAAACTGTTTGCGAAGGTCCCGCAGCGCGAAAACTCCCGGTTTTCGCCTCCGATCCATCCCGTCTGGAGCCGTTGCGAAAACTTGACGTAGGCCCACTATGCCGGCGTTTTCGCAACGGCACCAGACGGGCGCCTCGAAACCGAAAACCGGAAGTTATTTCGTGCACGTCCCTTAACGTTGATCGGGGTAGGGACCGACACCGCCTTCGGCGATAAAGCGCTCAACCCTGGCTTCAAGCACGGGAAGAGGCACCGAGCCAAGTTCCAAAATGGTGTCGTGGAAGGCGCGTATGTCGAACTTCTTGCCCAGCGTGGCCTGCGCCCGGGCGCGGGCTTTTTCGATCGCCAACTGCCCCAGATAATAAGACAACGCCTGCCCTGGCCAGGCGATATAGCGGTCTACCTCGGTAGTGATTTCGTGCCGGGAAAGTGCCGTGTTGTCGGCCAGGAATTGCTGTGCCCGCTCGCGGCTCCAGCCTTTGGCGTGAATGCCGGTGTCGACCACCAGTCGACAGGCGCGCCACATCTGATAGCTAAGCATACCGAAAAGTTCGTACGGGGTTTCGTATATGCCCATTTCCTCGCCCAGTTTTTCGGCATAGAGAGCCCAGCCTTCGCCGTAGGCGGAGATATAGGTATTGCGGCGAAACTCGGGCAGTGTCTTGTTTTCAGCGGCCAGCGGCATCTGGAAGGCGTGTCCGGGCGCGGACTCGTGCAGCGTCAGCGCCGGCAGGGAATACAGGGGCCGCGAAGGTAAATCGTAAGTATTGACCAGATAAACACCCGGGCCACCGCGCCCGGCGGTGTAGTAGGGTGCAATATCGTCCGGCACCGGTTTGATGGCAAAACGACTGCGCGGCAGGCGCCCGAACCAATCCTTGGCATTGGCATCGAAGCGCTTGGCAATCCAGGCGGCGCGGTTCAGCAATTGCTGGGGTTCGGTGGCATAGAACTGGGGATCAGTGCGGAGGAAATTGAGAAAGGCCGGCAATTTGCCTGTGAATTTTACTTCGTCCATTATCGTTCGCATCCGCGTGCGAATTTTGGCAACTTCCTCAAGTCCGATCCGGTGAATTTTTTCCGGGCTTATATCGAGAGTGGTGTATTCAATAATTTGCTGGCGATAAAAGTTTTTTCCGTCCGGCAAATCGTAAGCGGCGATTGAGGTTTGCGCGCCGGGGATATAGTCCTCGCGCAGGAAAGCCAGCAGCTTGGCGTGCGCGGGGATCACCTTTTCGCGGATAGCCGCAACCGCTCTGGCGCGCAGCTCGACCTTGTCCGCTTTGGCCATTAGTGGCGGCATTTTCTTAAACGGTGTATAGAAAACGCTGTCTTGCGGGCGTTCGACTTCGACAACGGACGCGGCGGAGGCGTCGCGCCCCTGCAGCGAGATCTGCGGTGGCGTAAAACCCCGTTTCAGTCCGGCGCGCATATTCTCTATTTGCTGGGTAAAATAGCGCGGAAATTCACCGAGTTGGGACAGGTAGTTTTCATAGTCCCGACGTGTGTGAAAGGTTTTGCGCGCGGTGTACTTCAAGTCGTCCCAGAATGACGTGTCGGAGGTCAGTGGTTTTTCGTAAAGGCGAAATTTTTGTTGTTCCATCAGTGCATCTATTTGCGCTTTATAGACACTGAAATTAATCTGGTTTTCGCGCGACAGTTTTTTTCGATCGATGGCCGCCATTTCTTTTAGCACCCGCTGCCAGGTCGCCAGTCGTTCACGTTGATTCTGAAAGCTGACATCGGGGAGGTGTGCGGGGACCTCGTCGCCCTGGCTGTCCTCGTTCACAGCGAGCAGTTTCTGCCGCCAGCGCCATTCGCTTGAATAGATTGAGGCAAATTTACTGTCCACGGCATTTTCGGTCTCGGATTTTTCAGCCATAGTCTGGGAGACCGGCGCCGCTGCCAGGGGTGTATCAAACGGCGCCGTTGCGAGAATTGTAATAAATGACGCCGCTGCCAGTTTTGTAATAGTCGGTGCCGCTGCCGGTTTTGTAGTAAACAATGTCACTGAAAATTTTTTCGCCAGGTAATACACGGAGTCACGTCCTTCAATTTTAATTATAAGCAAGATCGTATATATAACATTTGTGCCGGCAGTTTATCTACAAAAAACGGAACAGGAGCATAGCCATGGGGCACTATCGTATATCGATGCGCAGGCGGGGTCTGCTGCGGGGTATTTCAACCGTTTCACTCTGTTCGCCCGTTCCTAATCGCTCCTAGCACCACTCGTCCCGGTGCAAAGCCTCTGGTAAAGACCGCCAGGCCGTTGCTGCTGTCCCAAGTGCGTCTGCTTCCCTCGCCCTACGCTGCCGCTGTTGACCATAGCGGGTGTGAAGGGTCCAAGAGGGGGCAATACTCACTGCCAGACGTGCGGCTCGAGCTGCACGGATTGCACACGCCTGCCGAGCATTACCACACTGCCGGCGTAACGCCTTTCCCCGGTGGAGGAAAATTCGAACAGATAGATTCTGCGCAGACAAAGCCGCCCCTGGCCATCGCGTTTAAACCAAATACTTTGCAGCGCCACATTACCGTCGAGCCATTGCACGTCGAGTTTTTCGCAATGGCGTTGCGCCGCCCCCAGGGCCGCCTCGCGAGCGCCCAGTCCGCGCCAGAACAGCACCAGCAAAAAAGCAATAGCGCTCCAGACGAAAAGATCGTACAAATCAAACATTTAAATGTGCTCTTTTTTCACACAATATTGTCGCTTCTCAATAACCCGGGGTGTTGTGCTTTCGATTCGGCGGCCATCCAGCCTCCGACAGTCTGGGCCGGCTACCGCCGGACGTCCGCCTGACAGCGTGCCACCCCCGGGTTACTGAGAAGTTACACAATATCGGCATATCCTCATCTTTTATCGATTTTTTTGTTGGGCGGATGATGCCTTTAAACTGCGAAAATTGCCAGAAACGGCAATGCGTTGCCAGGTCTACCTGGACGGGTATTAGGCGGATTGCTACCCTGTGGCGCTGCAAATTTGATGTGGCATTAACGTTGTACACACCCTGCGTAATCAAAAAAGGACGTTATGGCGGAACTTATCTGGTATCAGTATGGCCTGATCGCGTTAATTTTTGTCTGGAGTGGATTTGTTCGCTCTGGACTTGGCTTCGGTGGGTCGGTTTTATCGCTGCCGTTTTTATTGTTGGTTGATAACCGGCCACTTGTTTATCTTCCCATCATCGCCGTGCATCTGCTGGTGTTTGCGACGGCAACCATCTGGTTTAATAACGCAAAGCCACATGGTAATAGAATCTCGACGGAAAGCGACTCAAAAAACTCTACAGTGGCGTGGGCTTATTTAAAATATTCCCTCGGCATTATGATCGTTCCCAAGCTGATTGGTGTGTTGGGGTTGATCACATTGCCGGCGACTCTGATGAGCGGGATCATTTTTTTCATCATCAGTATTTATTCCGTTTCGTATATTTTCAACCGTCCTTTCCGAAGCAACAGCAAGTTGTTGGATATTGTTTTTTTAATGCTGGGCGGCTATGTAAGTGGCACTTCATTGATTGGCGCCCCTCTGGTTATAGCCGTTTACGCCACCCATGTGCCGAAGGAGAAACTTCGGGACACGCTGTTCGCGCTCTGGGTGATTCTGGTGGCGATCAAGGTGGCCGCATTTATCATTGCCGGTGTCGATCTGCAGCTTATCCACCACCTGTGGTTGCTACCCTGCGCGGGGGTTGGGCATGTGCTCGGATTGCGTTTTCACACTTATATGATGCAGCGGGAGACTTCGAAGTTTTTCCGTCTGCTGGGCAGTGTGTTGCTGGTTGTAAGCTAGGGCGTCCAAAAACGCCGTTTTAAGCACTTTTTCTTTCCCCGGAATCTGAACCGCCTTTGTTGACATTTTCCTTGGCCGGTTTTGCGACCATTCCGAAATAAAATACCTCCCCAGCAAACATTGTGCCCAA
>JARROD010000344.1:0-5473 GCA_037384225.1 Exilibacterium sp. | reverse complement strand
ACACAGTGTGAGGCGAACGTTTGGTAGCGTATAATGCGCCCGCTTCAAACCCAGCGACGATGAACCGAACACGGCCTATGCTTGAATTGCGCTATCAGACCCCAGCTTCCTGGACCCGTACCGTACTGGCGGATTTTGACCATTTCTTAATCGATCACGCCGCCGCCGAAAAGAAAGCCTCCGGTATGGCCGTCTCCATGCTTTCCCACTATCCGGACCGGCCGGAGCTGGTCAAAGCCATGATCGACTTATCCATCGAGGAAATGAGCCACTTCCGCGACGTGGTGAAAATTATGCAGACCCGGGGCCTGCAACTGGGCGCCGATGAAAAAGACCCCTATGTCAATCGACTGCGCCAATCCATGCGCAGAGGTAGCGAGGTTTACCTACTTGACCGACTCGTCATTGGTGGCATCATTGAAGCGCGCGGTTGTGAGCGCTTTGGCTTGATCGGCGCCGCGCTGGAGCCGGGCAAGTTAAAAAGCTTTTACCAGACCATCGCCAGCTCCGAGTCGCGCCACGAAGCGCTCTTTATCGACCTGGCAATACACTATTTTGATCGCGACACGGTTTATGAACGCCTCGATCAACTGTTGGATATCGAAGCGGCTATTGTAAAGGTGCTTCCCCATCGGGCCAGATTGCACTGAGCGGAACCCTCTCCGCTCGCTCGGGCCAAACCTTCACCGTGAGCCCCCGGGAGGAGATCTCATAGGGTGAGCTATGCTCTGGTTAGAAAAATCTGCGCGCGTCCCTGAAAATACCGCTCTAAAAGGTCCTGAGCTCGAAAATATATGCAACGATAGGGTCTATTCAGTTTTTTTGACGACCCGTTCGGTCTCCACACTATCCAGTAAAAAAGGCGGCCGCTTCGCTTTTTGGCGCAGCCAGTTGATCGATTTCAGTACCGACGGCTTTTTTACAAACCTCCGCTCAAGGCGATACTTGCCCGGAAAATCCAACAGCAGTACCCCCACCAGAATAGACAACAGCCCCTGCCCGGGCAACACCAGCAGTGCGAGTCCAATCAGGATAAACATTACACCACAGGCATTTTTAAACAGCACATACAACGCGTGCACCAGCGGGTGCCTATTACCCCCCTTCGCTACCCTGGACGACTCCGAGGCAAAATAGTCAGGCGGCAGGCGAGCCAGTAACCAGGCGCTGATGACAGGCGTCACAATCAAGGTCACAACCGACACTCCCCCCATCCATGTAAGCCAAATCTGATTGTCTTGGATAAACCTCGCGATATTCAAGCCACCAATCTCCACCTCACATTTCTGGCCCAGCTCTGCCCATTGTCCACAAATCCTCCACTGTCCTGATTTAATGGTCCGGTAGAATGTAGCCCGAAACTCAACCTGCGGCAAACGCCCAATAATGCATATCGTCGCTGAAACCACCGCCTCCGGCGCCCGTATCGGAAACTTAATGGCGTTAAACAAGTCAAATTTTCCGCCAGAACCAATCCCCTGAACGTCGCCACTTTCATCATTGATTAAGGGTGTTTATAGGCGAACACTTCGGCTAGGGTAATTCGCCTGGGTCGGGATGAAGTTTGCAAACTCGTCGGTGAAAAATTCCAAGGATTTAACATTAATAATGATCAAAAAGCGCCCAAACTATCACTTTTAAGCCAATGATCACCGCTACATGGAGCAAGCTGACAATAATGCCATTGATTTATCCATATCTTCGAGCCCGCAGTATCCGCTCTGGATTAGCTATTAATTTCCTACTGGGCACTTTGTCGGCTTGCCAATCGCTTCCTCAACCTAACTCAGAGACATGCGAATGCCCGACACTTGAGCAGATGTGTCCATCACTGGATACGCTGGATACGGAATATGATCCGGCGCTGGCCCCGACGCTGGCGCTGGCACATCCCGCTATGGAGGCGGAACAGCCGCAACCCCAAATGCCTCCCCCCGTGACAAAAACCAGCCCACCCGTCACCGAACCGGCGCCCAAGCCGGCCGTTTCCAAGCCCAAACCACCCGCCGTTGTCGATAACAAACCTGTAGTGGGACGCACAGAATATGTCATGATCAGACCGGACAATCTCAAAGTCAGAGCCCGTATCGATACCGGAACCGGAATGACTTCGCTGATCGCCGCCAACATGGTACGGTTTGAGCGCGATGGAAAGCCCTGGGTACGATTTGCCGTTCCCGCCAGGAATCAGTCTAAAAATTCACAAAAGCGTCCCAAAGCTGAGCGTTCACCAGCGGCTGAAGACAGGGTTTACGAAAAGCCGGTCAAACGATTTATTGAAACCAGGCAACTCGGTGACGAATCCCAGAGTCGCCCGGTAGTGGAGCTGATTCTGGAGCTGGGGCCGGTAAAAGAATTGGTGGATGTGGCACTTACAGATAAGGGTGACGGCACTTATCAGCTGCTGATTGGACGGAATTTTCTTCGTGATCGGGCTATTGTTGACGTGAGCAGAAAGTTCAGTATTAAAACAATATAAGAACAGACTACTCAATAACCATGTCATCACGCGCACAAGTATACTTTCTCGCCCTGATGTTGATCGGACTTGGCGGCGGTCTGGTTGTCTACAAAAGTCAGTTGTTGGGTCTGCCGTTCATTCCCGGAACCTACGAGACTGTCTGGACCGTTGAGGCCAAAGTGGAGTTTAAGGCTCAGGGCCGTCCGGTCAAAGTATCGCTGGCACTACCGAAAAGCCAGAACAATATGGATGTGGTCAACGAAGTGTTCAGCTCTTCGGGCTACGGTTTCGATATCGAATCCGAAGGCGGCCACAAACGGGCGGTATGGACTCAGCGACAGGTCAGTGGAAACCAGGCTCTCTACTACAAACTGGACGTGTATCAGCGCGACCAGGTCCTGGGCGACCCCTCCACCGAGTTTTCCCTCGATGTTGCCAAACCAGACTGGAGCGGCACCCGCCGGGCGGCCATTTACGCCGCCGCGCTGGCACTGATCAAACAAGCACGCCAGCTTTCTTCCGATCAGGATACATTTACCCTCCAATTACTCAAACTCCTCAACAATAAGCGCAATGCCGATGCCGCCCTGATCCACAATGACCGACGCGAAAGTGAGTATATAAAAACCGTACTCAACATTCTCTCGCTGGCCAATGTACCGGCCCACATGATTCGCGGTCTCTACCTGGAAGACGACCGCAGCCGCCTGCCCCCCGTAGATCTTATCGAAATCTATAACGGCAAAAGCTGGACCGTGTTTAATCCGCTGACCACGACCATGGACTTGCCGAATAACTTTCTGATCTGGCAACGCGGTGACAAGTCTCTACTGGATGTCGAGGGCGGCAGAAACTCCCAGGTAACCTTTTCCGTGCTGGCCAATGATGTGCCTATGCGCGAAGCGTCCATCAACCGCATGGGCGATCAAACCGCCGCCATCGTCGACTACTCGATCTACAGCCTGCCCATCGAGCAGCAAAGTATTTTCAAGTTTATTCTGCTGGTTCCGGTCGGCGCTCTGATAGTGATCGTTTTGCGAGTCGTGGTCGGACTGCGCACCGCCGGTACATTTATGCCGGTCCTGCTTTCTATCGCCTTTGTGCAAACCACACTTGTGACAGGCGTCGGTATTTTTCTATTGATACTGGCAGTAGGCCTCTGGACCCGCTCCTACCTCAGTCGCCTGGATCTGCTACTGGTTTCACGGATAGCCGCGGTTATCGTGATCGTCGTGGGGATGATGGCTCTGATCAGCATTTTCAGTTATAAGCTGGGTATCGAGCAGGCACTGACAATTACCTTTTTCCCCATGATCATTTTGGCCTGGACCATAGAGCATATGTCCATTTTGTGGGAAGACGACGGGCCGCTCGAGGTTTTGATCCAAACCGCCGGCAGTCTGCTGGTGGCGGTCATCAGCTATCTGGCTATTACCAACAACTATGTTGAGCACTGGATGTTTAATTTCCCGGAATTGTTGCTGGTATTGCTGGGCCTGATTATTATTCTCGGCAATTATACAGGTTACCGTCTGTCCGAGCTGGTGCGTTTCAGGCATATGAGTACCGACTAGATGAAATTTATCACGCCAAGTGCACTGTCCAGGCTGGGGGTGCTGGGAATGAATGCCCGCAATATCGACTATATCGCCGGCTACAATAAACGCTCCCTGTACTCCATCGTCGACAATAAACTACTGACCAAAAAGGCCGCTCAGAGCGCCGGCATAACCGTTCCGGAACTGTTGGGCACCATCGAAAGTCAGTGGCAACTGCGCAAACTCGGGCAACTGCTCGAGCCGCACAGCCAATTCGTCATAAAACCCACCCGGGGCAGCGGTGGCAAGGGCATTTTCGTCATCAGCTCCCGCAAAAAAGATATTTTTATCAAACCCAGTGGCCGCGAATACAGACTCAACGACATTCACCGCCATGTAAACAACATACTCAGCGGCCTCTACAGCCTCGGCGGCAAACCCGATTACGCCATGATCGAAGCGATGATCAACTACGACCCGGTTTTCGATAACTATACCTATGAAGGTGTGCCGGACATCCGCATTATTGTTTTCCTCGGCTTCCCGGTGATGGCCATGCTGCGCTGCGCCACCCACTCCTCCGACGGTCGCGCCAATCTTCACCAGGGAGCCATAGGGGTGGGCATATCCCTGAGTACCGGCCAAACCCTGTTTGCCGTGCAGCGCAACCGGCGCATCGAGCGGCATCCGGACACCGATAAACCCTTTGCCGATCTGTGCATCCCCCACTGGCAGCAGGTACTGGAACTTGCCGCCGGCTGCTATGAAATGACATCACTGGGCTACCTGGGTTGCGATATGATATTGGATCGTAACAAGGGACCGATGATTCTCGAGTTGAACGCACGCCCCGGCCTGGCGATTCAAATGGCCTGCGCCGCCGGCCTGAAAAAGCGACTCAAATCCATTGAAAACATGGAACCCGAAGAGCGCAGCATGAGCCCCGCCGAACGCGTCCACTATATCCAGAACATTTTCTAGTGTATACCCCCTCCTTACACACTAAAGCAATACAAAGAATAAACCGCTGCCAATACCAAATGCCCATAACCAGAAACGCCCCGTCGCAACGCGCGCACAGCAAATAACAAATGGCAAGATAACAGGAAGTACATAACGGAAGTCATTACTGCAGGAATATGGATATTTGTACCTTAGCACCAGCAAACTTGCCATCCAGAAAAAACCAAGTAAAAACATGGGGAAATAAGGGCTATAAAAAACTTTCCAGAAACTACCGGTTAAGGCCTCTTTAACCCGGAACGCTAAATACAGCATACCCGTTAAAACCAGCATTAATAGAATGACACCTATCACATAGGCTAGCCAGGTCTGAGCCTGTCCGGAAAACTGAAACTCACCACTTATAGAGGAACGCAGGGTGTAGTTCCAAAAATTATCTCTTCCGGTTTTATCCTCCCAGGCACTCACCCAGGGTGATGTTAAAAAAGTTGGAATGTCTAATGGTATAAAA
>JARROD010000343.1:0-3940 GCA_037384225.1 Exilibacterium sp. | reverse complement strand
GCTACAGCAATACTTGGTAATGCCGCGCCGGATTCGGTTGCACAGGGAAACCGAAGGTGGCGATTGCGATTTGTGTGGCAGTCATACAGATACCGTTGTAAAAGAGTTTCGCACTCAAAATTACGGCGTTAACTATGATGGACCCTGGCTGCACCCTTTAACGCCTTATCGTTTTGACCCTAAAGATAAAAAATTTCCTCTACCGTTGAAGGGGCAACCCGGTGGTTTGGGCTACCGCCATTGGTTGGGGCTGGTGTTGAAAGACGAGAACAATGGTGATTCGGCAGCCCGGATAGTTAATGTCTATATGGACCGTCGGGGAAAAGGGCTGAGGGCCGGAAAATCCGCCCGTTTATGGTGTTTCGGGTACGACATGGACAACATGAAGGCGCGTTGCTGGTACGATTCGACAATGCCACTATTCAATATCCCGACGGGTTGCCAAAAGAACGTTATGCATTGTATAGAAAGGCTGTTGGTTCCGGCGCGGGACGGTGCGCAGCTATTACGTAGGCAGGTCAAAGCCGCCTGGTTCCGGCGCCCTGAAGATATCAAAGGCGATATGTCGATGATCGATAAAGATTATTGGCTTGCCACGGAATCAGCGTTTTATGAGTTAGTGGGAGAGCTGGTTGAATTAGCCCATTCCCTGGAGGATGTTCCCGCCAAAATTGCCGGGAAATGGTGGAAAACACTTCGCAACCAGGTAGAGGCTATCTTCGGCCACTGGGCGTTAAGCGGACCTTCTGAAGACATGGACATGCAGAGAATAATTCTGGCGAAACACGGATTAATGAAGAAGTTTGTCGGATCCAAAGGGATGAAAGCATTAGCGCAAAGGTTTTCCGATTCTCAACAACAGGACTCAGATACAAAGATTACAGCCTAGGCTTAAGGGGACAATGAAATGGCCGACAGGAAATACACATATTTGAGTGATGAAGATATAGACGTTATTAAAAAGTGGCACGCCAGCCTGGATCGAAACCGTGGACACCGGGCTATTCTGCGAAGAGCCGCTCGTGTGGAAGATGTTTTGTTAACTGAAGCATTTTTTGGTTTTTTAACGGAATTGTCCAAAGCTTCCCCGAAGTGGCGGGCAAAGCGCAGACTTTATCAAAGTGCACTCTTGGCGGGTTTATTATCCCATGTAAAGCAACACATCCCGTCAAAAAGCTTCGCCACCCAACTGGCGACACCAAAACAGGATTCAACCCGCGCACCAGTAAGTGCCTTACGGTTTCAAAACCTGCAAAAAAGTCGAACTCAAAATGATTTTTACCGCAATATGCTAAGTGCCATAAAATTATTGGATGGAAAACTGAACCTACTATCAATGGCCGACGATGTATTGCACTGGATGGACGAATACGAACATGGTTCCAGCGCTGACCCTCAGAAAAGATTGGCCGTTAACTGGGCGAATGACTACTATCTGACGTTAGCGAAGTAAAGCGTATTGTCGATATTGCTGAGCAGTTAGGGGGAATGGGCGGAAAGGACGAGTGGTTTTCAACCCTTGTCCCAGACCACAGAGACAACCAGTTTAAGCGATTACGAGACGAGCATACAAAGGAAGATCAAATGAGCCAATTTATTCAGTTACACATACTCACCTCTTTTCCCCCCGCGAATCTCAACCGGGATAGCCTGGGTAGACCCAAGATTGCGAAGATGGGAGGGACCGACCGTTTACGCGTATCTTCCCAAAGTTTAAAGCGCACCTGGCGGACCTCTGACATTTTACAGTCAGCCCTGGCAAATCATTTGGGAACGCGGACCAAGAAATTAGGTGTGGAAGCGTATAAGGTGCTGGTGGCGGGAGGAATAAAGGACAAGGCGGCACGGGAGTGGGCAAAAAGCATTGCCGGTGTTTTTGGCAAGGCGAAAAAAGAAAACGAAAAGAACCCTCTGGAGGAATTCGAAATAGAGCAATTGGTTCATGTGAGTCCGGCGGAACGACAGGCTATTGATGAATTGCTCAAAACACTGATAGAGCAACAGCGAGCGCCTGACAAAGAGGAATTGGATTTATTGAGAAAAGACAATCAGGCTGTGGACGTAGCTTTGTTTGGCCGTATGCTGGCATCAAAACCCGATTACAATGTCGAAGCCGCTTGCCAGGTGGCGCATGCTATCAGTGTCCACCCGGTGGTGATTGAAGATGATTATTTTACCGCGGTGGACGATCTCAATGACGGAAGTGAAGACGCCGGCGCGGCTCATATCGGTGAAGCGGGATTTGCGGCGGGGTTGTTTTATCTCTATATTTGCATTAACCGAGACTTATTGATGGAAAATATCGGTGGTGATGAAACGCTGGCAAAAAAAGCTATCGCAGCGTTGATTGAAGCGGCTGTAAAAGTCCCCCCGCAAGGAAAACAAAACAGTTTTGCTTCCCGCGCCTACGCCAGTTATGTTCTCGCAGAAACGGGGGAAATCCAGCCCCGGTCACTCTCCGTAGCGTTTCTTAAAGCCATTGACAACAGGAATAACAAGGATTTTGGGGTTGCAGCCATTGATAGCCTGGAACAACATTGTGAAAACATTGACAAAGTCTATGGTTTGTCGGAGGAAATTCGACGTTACCGCATGAACGCCCTGTCAGGTGAAGGAAATTTGAAGGAACTGCTTGCGTTCGTCACTGAGTAGGAGGCGGATATGGATTATCTGATTTTTCGTCTATACGGAGCCATGGCGAGTTGGGGAGAAATCGCTATAGGAGAGTCCAGGCAGTCGAGCTCCTACCCTTCCAAATCCGCGATATTGGGTCTTTTGGCGGCGGCGTTGGGTATTAGGCGTGAGGAGGAAACTGCCCATAAACGTCTGGGGGAAATCTGCAGGATTGCGGTTAAACAAGTCTCTGCCGGCAATTCTATGCAGGATTATCATACGACTCAAGTACCGGACTCCGTCGGGAAATTTCACTACCGAACCAGAAGAGATGAAGTGGTTGCCGGCCACAGTCGTCTGGGCACGGTGTTGTCGACCCGGGAATATCGCTGTGGTGCTATTGCCTGGGTTGCCGTCAGATTGGAATCGTCCGATTCATGGCGATTGAGTGACATGCAAGCGGCACTGTTGAAACCCAGATTTCATCTTTATCTGGGGCGAAAATCCTGTCCGTTGGCGGCGCCTATGGAACCGAAAATTCTACAGGGAGCCGGATTCAGGGAAGTATTCTCACAATTTACCTGTTCGGATTTATCTCCGTATAAATTAATAGGCGGGAATACCAAGCCTGTGTATTTCTGGGAGGGGGAGGTGTCTGATTTTGACTCTCAACTGGAGGCAAGACATGTGCAGACATTGACTCGCCACGATGAGCCTCTATCTAGAAAACGTTGGCAGTTCAAACAACGTTTGGAACACTGCTATTTGGAAGGAGAGGCCGGCTGATGTTTTTTTCCAGAGTGACACTTAATCCCGACATAACCACCACGTCGCTAAGCGGGATCATTGCCGATCGGATTTATAGCAAACACAGGTTGTTATGGGATCTTTTTCCCGGGCAGCAGAGACGCACTTTCCTGTTTCGGGAAGAATTCGAAGGAGAACAGATTAAGTCTCGATCGAAACTTCAACTAAAGGGTACATCAGTCTATTATGTGGTGTCCGCGGATAAACCGGAATCCAATGTTTTATTTTGTGTCGAGCCAAAAGAATATAAACCCAGGATCAGTGAGGGAGAGGTTTTGTCGTTTAGGTTGCGAGCGAACGCCACGGTAACACGGGAAGGAAAACGGCATGATATCGCTATGGATGCGCAAAATCGTTTTCTTGTTGAGTTCTGCGCAAACAATCAACTTTCAGTTGTGCCGGGTAGACAAGTGCGACCGCAAAAACGTGATTATAAAAAAGCAATCCTTACCGCCGCTTCCATGGAGTTGGATCAACAGTTAACCCGGGTATTGGAAGCATGTGACCGCTATCGAGAGAA
>JARROD010000342.1:0-8566 GCA_037384225.1 Exilibacterium sp. | reverse complement strand
CGCGGCGCGCTTGTTTACCACCGCGCTGCAGGAACACAGGCTGCCGGCGGCGGCGGCAAGGCTGGTACAATCGCTCAATTATTCCATGGAGGATGTGGAATCCCTGGTGGGCACCTTGGTGGATATTTCCAAGCTGGATGCCGGGGTGGTTGAACCGGATATCACCTCCTTCAACGCCAGTTCCCTGCTGGAGAACCTGGCCAATGAATTTTTCCGGCAGGCGGCGCAGGCCGGTTTGCGTTTTCGCTTCGTGCCCTGCAGCGCCGTGATTTCCACGGATCCCCAACTGCTGGCGCGGATTCTGCGCAACCTGCTCTCCAACGCCATCCGCTATACTAACCAAGGCAGTATTCTGTTCGGCTGCCGCCGCCACTCCGAAGGGCTGCTGATACAGGTGTGGGATACCGGCATCGGCATCCCCCAGGAACAATTGACCGAAATCTTCCTCGAGTTCAAACGCCTTCCTTCGACGCAAAACCGCGGCGCCAAAGGGCTGGGACTGGGGCTGGCCATTGTGGACAAGATATCGCGTATTCTCGGCAACCAAATCTATGTGCGCTCGAAATGGGGCAAGGGGTCGGTGTTTTCGATTCTGGTTCCCTATGGCGAGAGCCCCGGCGGCCGATGCCCAGCCAAAAAAGAAAAACAGGTGGCGGAAACACACGTCGAGGACGCGCCATTACCGGCGCTGAAATGCCCTATCGCCGGGCGCCGAATCCTGATACTGGAAAACGACGCCAGTATTTGTGAAGGCATGGAGACGCTGTTGACGAGTTGGGGATGCCGGGTTGTTACCGCTGCGTCCATCCACGATCTCGACGCCGATACGCTGCGGCGTCAGCGCCCGGATCTGATGATAGCCGATTACCACCTGGACAACGATGAAACCGGTATCGACGCGGCCCAGCAACTGCAACAGTGGTTAGCGCTGCCGCCGCCGGTGCTGATGATAACCGCCAACCGCACCCAGGAACTCAAGCAGCAGGTCAGGCAATTGGGCTACCGGATGCTGAACAAACCGATCAAACCCCATAAGCTGAAATCGATGTTGCGACATTTTTTTAGCGACAATCCGGAGGCGGGCCGCCAAATCCCACTCAGGGGTTAAGCTCCACAACATTTTTTATACTTTTTCCCACTCCCGCATTCGCAGGGTTCATTCCTGCCAATTTTATTTTTCCTCACAGGCGTTCCGTTATATTCCAAACCCATTCCATCATCCGCCTCTTCGAGACTGCGCTTACCGATTTCCTTGATCGCGCCATAATGATCCTTCAAAGTATTGAGCAAATCGGGCACCTGGGATTGGAGTTGAGCCAGGCACTGGCCGGCCTCGTTTTTAGAATAATTTTCACAGTCAAATTTTCTGCTTTTCCCTTTGAATGAAAATCTCACCGTGAAGCGGGATTTCAAGCGATCGCCTTGCTCATTTTCTTTGCGGATCAGTTCCGCAAAGTGCAGTATGGCTTCATTACACTTGCAGGCGGGGTTCGGGCAATACATGTCATCCACAAAAAACTCGGCGCCCTTATGCAGGAACCGAAACGATGCACATTGACCCCCATTGAAAACGCTGTTGTGACCGGAATAGATGTCCATAAATGACACCAGGTCGCCGCTAAACAGCGTTTCTTTGTCAAGCCTGTAAGTTTGGAGTTGATTGAAACCCTCCTTGTTAAATTTAAAACCATCGTACCACTCGAGCGCGGTCTGTTCCGGAAATTCATCAAAAAACTCCGTCGCCAACGCTTCCGGCGCGCCTTCGCCAATCGCCGCCGCTTTCATATCCTCGCGGGCAGCTTTATCACCCATCTGACCGATATTGACTGAAAAACCAAAAGACATTGGTTTTTCGCCCTTTTCCAGAGCGCTTTCATTTATTTCCAGGAAAGAGAGATGATAAAACTCACATTCCAGATTGGAACAAATCATTTTTTTCAGGAGAAATGGATTTGCGGCAGAGGAAAAAGTAACCATCAACGGCCCTTCATTGGCATTATTCTGTATCGCAAACCCCTTATTTATGCCGTCAACGGCAGATGGAACGGCGGGGGTATCGAGACTGTTCATAGTTTGACTCTCTGTCTTCGTCAGTAAAACCAGAACATTAAATTAAAATTTCTCATGACACAATCTGCTGTCTCTTTAGGCTCATGCACGAGGCTTAGGCTCATGCACGAGGCGGGCCGCTAAAGCCCGCTCAGCGGTGCAGATACTGGTCGAAATTTATCTTGCTCGCGCAGAGCACTGCCTGCATGCGATTGTGCACGGACAATTTGCTCAAAATCGCCGATACATGGGTTTTGACTGTGGTTTCGGCGATATTGAGTTGGTAGGCAATTTGTTTGTTGGACTCCCCATTGGCCAGCCGCTCCAATACCAGCAACTGGCGGTTGGTGAGAGACTCCAGCAGCTTCGGGTCCACGTCCCTGGATTCGCTTTTACCGGCGCTCTCGCTCGGGCGACCGTTGCGGATAACGTCAGAGGGCAGATAGACCTGGCCGTCGAGTATCTTTGCGATTGCCTCGCCTATATTGTCGCGCCCGGCGGTTTTGGTGATAAACCCTACGGCGCCGTAGGTAATCGCCCGCAGCACCACATCGCGGTCCTGCTCGGCAGAAATCATCGCCACGGGAATATCCGGCGCCGTGTTGCGCAACTGAATCAAACCATTGAGTCCGTCCACGCCCGGCATATTCAGGTCCAGCAGCATCAGGTCGAGGTCTTCGCACTTGTCGACAATGGCCAGAACCGACTCCAGATCCTCGGCTTCGTACAGGGTTGTTTCGGGGAACGCTCGACCAATAACGCCCATCATGGCTTCGCGGTATAGGGGATGATCATCGGCTATAAGAATTTGATACATAGCAAACCCAGTCAATTATTTATTTTATAATCCGAAATTTGCGCTATTTATGCTTGTTGACGGCGCTTATCGCTACGCTTCTATTTTTGGCAGTATTACTAAGGGCCGTGCACTTTATATAGACACTGCTTTTAAGTGTACTGCTTTAATATGACTTTGTGTGCACTACGTTGAGCGCACTTCAGTCCACACATCCTTTTGATACTATCATAAAGACCACACAAAACACACTGATTACAAAAGCCACTCTATACCCAGCTCCTCCTCACATGGGGCCTGCCATGCAGCGGCACTCTGCACACCTAAATCTCAAACGCTTTGGGTATAATCTGACAATTTTGGTGAGGCTTGCCGCTTCTGGTATGGTTACCGGACTAACGGATTCAACTCTCCATTTCTCTGTATTGCAGGAGCCATTTTGAAAACTATTTTTACCGCCGTTATCTGTCTTTGGCTGACAGCGCTTTACGCTGTCGCCGAATCCCCAAAAGTGCGGGAGCTGCGTGAACCCGAAGCCGCCACCGGTTTCGCCCCCAGGGAAGCGGTCTCTGCCCAGAAATATATGGCCGTCACCGCCAACCCCTACGCCACCAGGGCCGCCGATACCATGCTCAAACAGGGCGGCGCGGCGATCGACGCCGCCATCGCCGCGCAACTGGTGCTGACACTGGTGGAACCCCAGTCCTCGGGCATCGGCGGCGGCGCCTTTCTTCTCCACTGGCAGGCGCAGGGGCAACAGCTAACCAGCTACGACGGCCGCGAAACCGCCCCGGGTTCCGCCAAACCCGGGTTATTCTTAAAAAAGGATGGAACGCCGGAGCGGTGGATAGACGCCGTGGTGGGCGGCAGATCCGTCGGTGTGCCCGGGGTATTAAAAGCGCTGGAGCTGGCCCATCAAAAACACGGCAAGCTGCCCTGGAAAAAACTGTTCGAACCCGCCATTAAACTCGCCGATGAGGGTTTTATCGTCAGCCCCAGGCTGCACAAGCTGATAGCGCTGAAACTCAACCCCGGGCTCACCCAGCTCGCCGCCGCCAACCATTACTTTTACCCCGACGGCAACCCCCTGGCGGCCGCCAAAGCCCTGCGCGCCATCGCCGAGTCCGGCACCGCCGCCTTCTACGCCGGAACCCTGACCCCGGCCATGGTAAAAGCGATCAATTCCAGTGAGCGCAACCCCGGCGCCATCGCCCTCAAGGACTTTAAACGCTACCGGGCCAAGCAGCGGCCACCGCTGTGCGACCACTACCGCCAATACAAGGTCTGCAGCATGGGCCCGCCCAGCTCCGGCGGCCTCACCCTGCTGCAGATTCTCGGGCTGCTGGAAGGCTATGACCTACCCAAAACCGGCGTCAATCAACTGCAACCCATCCACCTGTTTACCCAGGCGTCACGGCTGGCCTTCGCAGACCGGGATTTTTACGCCGCCGACGCGGATTTCGTCACCGTCCCCATCCGACAACTGCTGGACGACAACTACATCGCCAAACGGCGCCGGCGCATCTCCCCGAAACTGGACATGGGCCAGGCCACACCGGGCCAGCTCACCGACCTGGCCTACGGGCAGGACGACGCGCTGGAAATGCCCTCCACCAGCCATATGTCCATTATCGACAGCCGTGGCAACGCCATTTCCATGACCACCAGCATCGAAATGGCCTTTGGCTCCACCGTGTTTGCCAACGGCTACCTGCTCAACAATCAACTCACCGACTTTTCCCTGAGCCCGACCAAAAACGGGCATCCCGTTGCCAACCGCGTCGAAGCGGGCAAACGCCCCCGCAGCTCCATGACCCCGGTGATGGTATTCGACCACGACAACAAACTCATCGCCGTACTCGGCTCCCCCGGCGGCAGCCGCATTATCAACTACGTCGCCCACAGCCTGATCGCCATGCTCGACTGGAACCTCGACATCCAGCAGGCCATCTCCCTGCCCAAAGCCAGCAACCGCAACGGCCCCACCACACTGGAACAGGACACGGGCATCACCCTGTTGCGAGAGGGCTTGGAAAAGCTCGGTCACAAAGTGCAGCTCAGGCAATTGAACAGCGGGCTGCATGGGATTCAGATCACGCCTAAGGGAATGCTGGGCGGTGTCGATCCCCGGCGGGAAGGGCTGGCGTTGGGAGAGTAGTTGGGGACAGTTTTTATTTGATAACTGCCTAGAAGAGCGGGTAGTTGTTGAAAGCGCTTGGCGGGGGTTACAAACCCGCCAGCTTCATTTGCGTTTGGGATTTAGATCTCCAGAGCACGCCCCTTATTCCCCTGGCTGCGTTGCTCCGTCCGGTATTGCGATGACCTCTCCTTCATCACGGCGAGATCATTCAAATTCATTTTGTATAATGCCGCAATACTATATAATTTAGCTAAATTATATAAGTGAGTCGTTTGTACGGATTAAAAAATGAACGAAAATGAGATATACGAGCGTATTAAGCAGGTTCTGACAGACGCCCCTCGCAATCAATACACCGCTGAGCTGCATCTGCAAATGATCAAGTATGCCGATGAGCTAAAGAACATTACTGCCAAGGAATTCTGCGAGGGGGTCGGGCTTCGCCAAAGCTTCGGCACAGAGTTCAGTAAAATGCGCAACCTGACACAACGACTGAAAGCCGCGGGGCTCGATACCGGCCGGCTTTAACCATTGCTTGGCATAAGCATTTAACGGAAAGCATCTATGGCAATCAAGAAAACCGAACTTTACTCCTCCCTATGGGCCAACTGCGATGAACTCCGCGGAGGTATGGATGCCAGTCAGTATAAAGATTATGTGCTGAGCATACTGTTTATGAAGTATGTATCCGATAAATATAAAGGCAACCCTTATGGCATGATCGTGGCAACAACTCAATTAACAATAAAAGGAGAAAATGCGTGATTAACCATCAGGAAACCGAGCTTGATGAGGAATTGACTTCTCCTGATGCTGACGAGGAATCAGAATTTCTAAATCCAGTAATGAAACCATTCAACCCTTCTGAAATAGATATCGTGGTTGAACCAAAGTCACTTGATGCGCTGATTGAGCGGATTCAGCACAACGAAATTGACATGAATACTGACTTCCAACGTCACGCTGACTTGTGGGATAACCGCAAGATGAGTCGATTGATAGAGTCTATATTAATTAGATTCCCGCTACCTGCGTTCTACTTTGATGCTTCTGACGATGAGAACTGGTTGATTGTGGATGGACTTCAGCGGTTATCCTCGATTCGTAAATTTGTGATTATTAAAAAGCTGCGCTTGAGTGGCTTAGAGTTTCTAACTAACTTGAACGGCAAAACGTATGACCAATTACCACTCACTTACCAACGCCGCATTAAAGAATGTCCCATTACGGTGTACATGATAAAGCCCGGGACTCCTGACGATGTAAAATATTCGGTATTTCGCCGGATAAATACGGGGGGGCTCACGCTGAACAATCAAGAGATTCGTAATGCGATGGCTAAACCTAGAGATCGTGAATTATTGGAAGAGTTGGCGAATCTGGGATACTCTAAAGCAATGCTCGGAGATCTTTCAAAGCGAATGAAAGATCAAGAATTGGTTCTGCGCTTTTGGGCTTTTTATCGTTTTGATTACCTCGATTCTGAGAATAAGAAGGAAATAGCACCTTTCCTGGATATGGCGAGGGAAGAAATCAAAAAAGGAGATAACGAATACCGAGCCGACTTTAAAAACAAGTATTCAACTACTATCGAACGTTGCTACCAGTTGCTAGGCAAGTCTGGATTCGAGAAAGATCCTACAGCAGATTCTCGCAAGCGATTCAAAAACTCGACCTTGTTTGAAGTTTGGATGGTGGAACTCGCTAATGTATCGGATTCCGAGTTTTCTGTGTTATTGAAAAATCAACCTGTCTTTGAGGAGAAAGCACGGGCTTTATTAAAGGATAGTTAGTTCTTTAATGCTATTTCTTATTCCACGTCAAAAACCTAATTTCCGAGGTGTTAAATGATTGAGTTTATCAACATCAAAAACTTTAAAAGCTCTGCAATTAGCATTGGGTGACTATTCAGGCGAGCTTACGATGAAGTGTATGGAAAAGGATATCGTATCTTTAATTGGAATATGTGAGGAAGTTTTCCCCAATTACCGCGCCAAAACGGCCAAAGAGCTCGATGAGGAAGGCAATAACGCTTTTGTGGCGGTGACAAGAGCCAAGCGCAGGCTGTATGTGTCTTACCCTAAACAGAGAATGATTCCTAGGGGTGATCGAAATTTTCAGCGAAAATCTCAATTTATTAAGGAGATTAAAGCGGGAAAGTAATATGTTAAAAAACGAATTACTGGAAATCATCGCCAATGGTGAAAACTCCGGAGTGGAATTCAAACGCGATGATATACGCCCTGAGCAATTGGCAAAAGAAGTGGTTGCTATGGCTAACTTCCAGGGTGGTAAATTACTCCTGGGTGTTGAAGACGATGGTACCATCACTGGCACCCAAAGGGAGAAACTTGAAGAATGGGTGATGAATATCATGCAGGAAAAGATTCACCCGATGATTTTGCCGTTTTACGAGGAGGTTAGACTGGACGCGACAACCTCTGTCGCAGTCATCAGCTTTCCACAAGGCATCTCCAAGCCCTATGTCGTTCGTGATCGTGGACGGGAAGAGGTTTATATACGGGTTGGCTCGACTTCGCGATTGGCTACCAGAGAACAACAGATGCGCCTATTTGAATTAGGGGGCATGTTGCATACCGAAGTGATGCCGGTGCCCCGCACTGACATAAACTGCCTTGATGAAGCACGTTTAACAAATTATATCCGTGATATTTTACGTGATCCTGATGTGCCAAAAACACCCGATGAATGGCAGGCGCGATTATCAGGTCTTGGATTTCTGACCGAAGCGGGTGACAGCATCTGCTGTACGATTGCCGGATTGGTATTATTTGGCAAAAAGCCACGACGTTTTTTAAAACAGGCGGGACTCAGGGTAATGGCGTTCAACAGCACGGACAAAGAATACCAGGCGGCTTTGGACGAAATTCTGGACGGCCCTATGGTGGGGCGATGGGATACGACCGGTTCTCCTGAAACCCTGCTTGATGGCGGCATTATCGAACGCTTTGTCTCAGCCATGAAACCCTTTATTTCTCAGCAAGCGGCGAATATTGATGAAAACCTGCGCAGGGAAACCAAATGGTATTACCCACTTGAAGCAGTTCGGGAAGCGTTGATCAACGCCCTCGCCCACCGCGACTGGACACGTTTTATAGAAATTGAAGTGGCCAGCTATTCCAACCGGTTTGAAGTGATTAGTCCCGGTGCGTTGCCCAATTCAATGTCCATTGAAAAAATGAAAGCGGGACAGCGTTCGCCCAGAAACACCCTTATTATGGAAGTACTTCGGGACTATGGCTATGTCGACTCTCGGGGGATGGGGGTCAGAACGAAGATTGTTCCGCTAACGCGAGCATTGACTGGGAAAGACCCTGAGTTCGTCGAAACAGAAGATTATCTGAAGACGGTTTTATACCGGTAGTAGAAAGAACTTGCCGGTTCATAGAAGGCCAACCTTATCTAAAAAATACATTATTCATCGATTCAACTGCGCTGTCAGGTCCGAGGAGGCGAAGTCCCTCCAGAGACCGTTTGCGGCAGGGATGCCCAAAGCGCTTCGCGGGGCAGGCTCTGCCGCAAGCGAGCCCCAGGGAAGGGTTCACCGCGTGTCTCTGGAG
>JARROD010000341.1:0-5092 GCA_037384225.1 Exilibacterium sp. | reverse complement strand
TATTTGGTAAATGACGCCGGACATTACCACGTAGGCCCTTCAGACCAGGGGATTGGATTGGGGGTGAACATCAAGCGACATCGATGGCACCCAACGGCGGGAACAACTGAAGGTAGACTATTCGCCCTTAATCCCACACCCTTACCGGCTGGGCCGGGCTTGGATAGAAACGCTTTGGGTAAAGTAGTAAAAAAATGAAACAAACAATCGAAGGTTCAACTTTCAAAAGCGCTATCTACACCGGCTGGGTTCGACATCGGCGTGCCGTCCCCCGCGCGCATGAGTTCAGTTATCGCGTATTTATGATGTATCTCGACCTGGATGAACTCGATGCAGTGTGCGCCTGCAGCCCGTTTTGGTCTGCAGCGCGCCGGGCGCCGGTCCGCTTTAAACGGGAAGATTATTTCGGCGATCCGTCGATTCCGCTCGCCACGGCGGTTCGCGAACGTGTTTCACAACAATTGGGTATCGACACGTCGGGGCCGGTACGCATGCTGACTAATCTGCGACATTTCGGCTTTATCATGAACCCGCTTACGGTGTATTACTGTTTTGATCGGAATGAAAAAATTCAGGCCATGTTATTGGAGATTACCAATACGCCTTGGGGGGAGAGGCATCAATACGTGTTTAATTGTGATCCAGGTGCGCGTTTGCAACGTATAAATTTTACAAAGGTATTCCACGTTTCACCTTATATGCCAATGAATATGATCTATCAATGGCGAAGCAATACACCGGAATCGACGCTGGTTATTCATATGGTCAGTCAATTAATTGAAGGTGAACATCAAGATCGTGTTTTCGACGCGACGCTTAGTCTGCGAAGATCAGAGATCGGCGCAACACAACTGAACGGTATTCTATTACGTTATCCCTTTATAACGTTAAAAGTGTTTGTTGGCATTTACTGGCAAGCGTTAAAGCTTCTGGTAAAGAAAACACCGTTTTACAGACACCCTGAAACGGCCACCCTTGAAAACAAGCGTTGTGGAGACACGCACGCCGGCCACAGTAAGGTTTTGACAAAAAGGTAAACTCACGTGATCAGTTCTGTTATCAGTAAAACTCTAGTGGACGATCGCAAGTCCCAATCAATGTCATCCCGTTTCTACAGGAGTGCGTCGACGATCGTGGCAAGAAGTTTTATTTTGGCGAGGCTGTCGGTGCCGCCCCCATTATCGGCCACATCAGGATCGAGCACCCGGGTGCGTACAAAGAATTTTTGTACGGTGGCAGTATCGGCGCCGCCGAAGCCTACATCGATAACCTATGGAGCTCGACAAATCTGCTGAATGTCATTCAGGTGTTTTCCTCAAATATCGACCAGCTTAACAGTTTCGACAGCCGAATCCCGCTTTGGAAACGATTGCTGTTATTCGTGTTACATAGAATGCACACGAATTCCGTCTCGCGATCGAAAAGCAATATCGCCGCGCATTATGATTTGAGCACCGCGTTTTTTCGCCTGATACTGGATGCCACCATGATGTATTCCTCGGCGGTATTCCCCAATAAGAATGCCTCGCTGGAGGATGCCTCTGTTTATAAACTCGACCAGGTCTGCGAGAAGCTTCGGCTCGGTCCCTCGGATCACCTGTTGGAGATCGGCACCGGCTGGGGCGGGCTGGCCGTCCATGCCGCCAGGCATTACGGCTGCCGGGTAACCACCACCACTCTGTCCACACAACAGTATGCCTATGTCGACGCCTTGATTAAAAAGCAGGGTCTGGAAGATCGTATTACTTTATTACTGAAAGACTACCGCTACCTCGAAGGCGTATATGACAAACTCGTATCGATAGAGATGATCGAGGCAGTCGGTCATAAGTACTACCCGGATTATTTCAGTACGTGCAATAGACTGCTCAAGCCCGATGGACTGATGCTGATTCAGTCCATCACCATCGCCGATCAGCGTTACCGGCAGTCATTAGAGTCCGTCGATTTTATTCAGAAATATATTTTCCCTGGTGGTTCATTGCCGTCGAATGAAGTCATTGCCACGTCAGTGGCACGTTTTACCGACATGCAGATTATCAACCTGGAGGATATTACCCGTCATTACGCCACCACCCTGGAACACTGGCGGGCCAACTTCCTTGGCAATCTGGAAAAAGTCCGCGCCTTGGAGTTTAACGAAACCTTTATCCGCAAATGGGAGTATTACTTGTGTTACTGCGAAGGCGGATTCCGGCAGAGAATCATCGGCACGGTGCAGCTTTTGTTGGCGAAACCCCGGTACCGCGACGCGGAATAAATATTACCGCGCGCAGTCGACTGAAATATGCTCTGGTAAACGCGTTTCTGTTTCAGCTTGTCTGGTTGGCCTGCGTTCAGGCTCACAACCGCTTCGCGCTTGCCGTCACCGCGTGTTACCTCGTATTTCACCATGCTTTTTTTGTCAATCGCATTGGCGAATGGCGGTTGGTATTCGGGTTCGCAGCTGTCGGCTACCTGGCCGACAGTCTTATTCAAATAACGGGTTTGGTCCACTTCAACGGCGGGCCCGTGGCTGGATTTTTAGCGCCCGTCTGGTTGGCCTGTCTTTGGCTTGCCTTTTGTACCACGCTCAATCACAGCCTGGCATGGTTGCGCCCGCGACCGTTTGTAAGCTTGTTGATCGGGCTTTTCCTTGCGCCTTTCACATACTGGCTGGGTGTGGAGATATCCGGGTCGCAAATTGCTTCCCCGTCCTATCGGTTTTTCCTGGCGGAAGCGGTTTTGTGGTCGCTGCTGTTGCCAGTGGCGACGCAGTTTACCGAGCATACCGCCGCTTCCCAAAGGGCATGGAGGTAATCATGATTCAATGCGCTTTTCCCTGGCTGTTAGCGCTCTTACTGACAGGCCAGATTTGTGGCGCCGAAGCCCGGGGTATTTTCGCCGAAGGCAGGGCCTTCGATATGGAAAACGATACGCTCCTTTACACCGAGCAGCATATACGGCTGACCGATGCGCAGCATACCGTGCTCTACCGGGATGGGCAGGGTCGACTTTTCGCCGAAAAACGCCTGGATTTTACCCACTCAAGGATTGCCCCGGAAGTGATACAGCAAGATCGGCGTACCGGTGAGTTAATTTCTGTTAGCCGTCAACCGGAAGGTAAAACCTTGAAGGTTATTTATCGTCAGAACTCGGATTTAGATACTCAATATGCGACACTTCCACTAAATTCACAGCGCGTTATCGATGCCGGCTTCGATCACTTTGTACGTTCCCGTCGCAGTGAAATCGAAACTATGGGACCGATTTCTTTTCAGTACCTGCTCCCCTCCCGCCAGAAAGATATCAGACTGCAAGTCGAACGCGCCGAGTGTCGCGAGTCGGACAACACCTGCTTCACCATCACGCCTGCCGCCTGGTTATACCGGATGTTGGCATCAGCTATCCATCTGGAGTATGACAACGACTCCGGTTGCCTGGTGCGCTTTCGGGGAAAGTCCAATATTAGTGATGCATCCGGTCGCTTCAGGACAATGGAGATCCACTACACGCATTCAGACTCTTGCCAACAGGCAGAGTAATGATCCGGGATATCTGTTAGTTTGGCGCCAAATCAGCACTGTCAGGTGGAGTGAGAGGGGACGCGAAAGAGGTTAGGAATACTTTTAGGGAAGTGGGAACGCCGGAGAGGAGCAGTGGATATAAGATTTAAAAAATTCTAATTTCGTTATATCCAATCATTGTGCATACTTCTACTGCACTTCAAATCCATTTAATGCGTTGAGGAGTATACAATGAAAAATATATGTTCAATATTTGCCCTAATTTTTTTCAATAGTTGCGTTTATGCAATAACTTGTGATGAGCAAGCCCGAACCTGCGATTATAAAGCCGTTTTTCTTAAAGACTCGGCGGTAGTTTGGTCGTTTACGGCGCAAACAACAAGCACCCCGGAAATTGAAATCGGTTATTATGATAGCAATAACAAGTGGGTGTTACTTGCAAACTCCTCTGTACATTCAACGAATTTTAATAACCGATCAACGGGAAGATTTATACCACCCATTACGGGTATTTATCACATAATTTTCCATAACGTAAAAGATGTAAGCAGTGAGACTGCTGCAATTGAGGAACTTAATAAAGTTGTCGTAGTAACGCATCTATTTGCAATGGAAGATGGTATTGACGATGATATTGATTTTGACGACGCGTTTGCTGTGGTTAGTTGGTTTATAAGCGACAGTATTCCACTGCCTGTCACTCCTTAAAAATATAGAGCAATAATCTTATTGAATATTAAAATATTATTCTTTAGTTTAGAGGTGCTTTCCTGCGTAAAAATCATGAGTTCAGTCATTCACAACAAGGAATATTAAAAAATGAAAAAATTATTAATGGTTTGTGCACTCCTGGTCGCTGCCGTAAGCGCAACTGCGGAATCAGAAGAAAAGGCGTTGGCTTCCTGCAGCGGTAACAGCTGTGAATTTCAGGTTGACTTGGTAAGAGGAAGATCTGTTTCTTATTACATAGTTTCTCAAGCTGCAGGTTCCCCTGGGTTACAGATTATCTTCAATGGTAACGTAATCGTAGATACAAAAGTACACTCAACAGATCTTTCGAATAAGAGCACCGGTGATTTTATAGCCCCTGGTACAGGTCGCTATACTATCCGGGTTACCAATGTATCGGAGGTCCGCGAAGATACTGCTACTATTACCAATAGTTTCGGTGACACGGTATCACAGACTTATCAATTCGCTGGTGAAGATTCATTCGATGGCGATTTTAACGATATTTATGGTGCTATTACTTGGTTCCGTCATAAAGGGTAGTAGCCGTAATATCATATAGAGATTTTAACAGCCCCCAGAAAGTTATTTTGTGCAGATCCCTAATTTTCTGGGGCGCTTGACATCGCCAACTAACCCTTGTCTATGGCGATGGCCGCACCCGGCATCCATTACAGCAACAGGCGTTAATCCTAGCCTGCGCCACGCCCAGCAGCGCAATATGCGGTCGTAGGGTACACACACCCTGGCGCGTGACGCGCTTGTTCAAGCCGCAGACCCAAACCCAAACCCAAACCCAAACCCAGAACCAGAACCAGAACCAGAACCAGATCTAGACCCAGACCCAGACCCAGACC
>JARROD010000340.1:0-7711 GCA_037384225.1 Exilibacterium sp. | reverse complement strand
GATCGGCAGCGGTGAAGACAGTTTGGTGCAAGGGTTCGCGGCCCTGTCGCTGGTGGTTTTCGGTTTCAGCCTGGCGGTGCCCTTTATCCTGTACACGCTGGTGCAGGGCGGGCTGTTGTTGTCGTCGAGCAGCATTGTGCGCATCGGGCTGCGGGGCATCAACGCCTCGGCGAGTCGCACGTCTATGGCCGTTGCCGCTTTGACAGTCGCCGTGTCGGCGACCGTGGGTGTGGGGGTGATGGTGCACAGCTTCCGCCATACCTTCAACGAATGGCTGCAACAGTCGCTGCCCGGTGACATTTACCTGTCGCCATCCGGGGCGGCGCCGGCAGCGGGTGGATTACCGCCTTCGCTGGTGCAAACCCTGCGACGCTTGCCCGGTGTTGCCGCGGTTGGCCGTAACCGCATGGCGCGGGTGGAAACCGAATGGGGTCAGCAGCGTCTGACGGTACTGGATGGCGATGCATCCCAGCGTTACAGTACCCGCGTCTTAGCGGTTAAAGCCGGGGTGGAAAATGCCATGGAGGCGTTCGCGCGGGGCGAGGGAATTCTGGTGTCCGAACCGCTTGCCTATCACCGGCAACTGCAAGTGGGGAGTTCTATGCGTGTGCATACCGATCACGGTGCCAAATCCCTGCCGGTGCTGGGAATCTTTTACGATTACACATCCAGTGTTGGCTTAATAGCCATGCACAGATCCCTGTATACAAAACTCTGGCACGACCGCGGCATTTCGGGTTTGAGTGTTTTTGCCGCTGCCGATACCTCGCAAAGCGAATTGCTCAAGGCGGTGAGGAATGCCGTGGGTGAAGCGGCTATAGTGCGTTCCAATCGGGAAATCCGTGACCGCTCCCTGGCCATTTTCGAACACACTTTTGCCATCACCCATATACTGAGGGTACTGGTGATTGCGGTGGCTTTTATCGGCATATTCAGCGCCTTGATGTCAGTGCAACTGGAGCGGCTTCGTGAGTTGGCCATTTTACGGGTCACCGGCATGACCCCGGCAGAAGTGTCCGCCGTGGTGATTGGGCAGGCCGCGGTGATGGGTTTTTTGGCCGCTTTGCTGGCGCTGCCGCTGGGGTTGGTGACAGCGGTGGTATTGATCGACGTGGTAAACCTGCGTTCGTTTGGTTGGAGTCTGCAGTTTGTGGTGCCGCCGGGTGTTTTGGTTGAAGCCCAGATTTTGTCGGTGACCGCCGCGCTACTGGCGGGAAGTTATCCGGCGTTGAAAGCGGTTTATATCTCCCCGGCCCACGCTCTGAGAGAAGAGTAAGAAGCAACCGTATGTTCGCGAAAAAACTCAAAGGTACGACACTTATCTGCGCATTCTTACTTGCCTGTAGCCCCAGCGAACCCCCGCCGCGGCAAAGCTGGTCGGTCGAATCCGTGCTGGGGAATGCCGCTGGAGACGAAGGCTTTGCACGGGCGTTGGCGCCGCGTCGGTTTCACTTTCCCGAAGATCATGGGGCGCACCCGGCATTTCGCAGCGAGTGGTGGTATTTGACCGGCAATCTCGAGGCGCAGACCGGCCGCCGGTTTGGCTTCCAGGTGACATTGTTTCGACAAGGATTCAATCGCGCCGCGGGGGATCGACCTTCCAAGTGGGCGGTTGAAAATATATGGATGGGGCACGCGGCTGTTACCGATGTGAAAAATAAAACACACCGGGGGCGGGAGCGTTTTTCCCGCGGTGGGCCAGGTATGGCAGGCGCGCAGTTGCAGCCTTTTAAAGTCTGGCTGGACGATTGGGTATTACGCGCGGATACAGCTGCAGCTTTTCCATGGCGGCTCGACGTCGGCGTGGACGATTTTGCCCTGGCATTGCGTTTAACGGCCATGAAACCGATAGTGCTCCACGGCGATCGTGGACTCAGCCAAAAGAGCGAGGCGGCGGGAAACGCCTCCTACTATTATTCACTGACGCGACTTAAAACGCAGGGGCAAGTGCGTCTCGGTGCAGAAACATTTACCGTAACCGGGTTGTCGTGGCTGGACCGGGAGTGGAGCACCAGCGCCCTGGATTCGCAGCAGACCGGTTGGGATTGGTTTTCTTTACAGTTGCACAGCGGTGAAGAATTAATGTACTACCGGTTGCGCAAGAAGGGGGGCGGGGTCCACCCCAGCAGCTCTGGAACCTGGGTGGGTGTTGATGGTTCTACGCTTTCCCTGGAGGCGGAAGAGGTTGAGTTGACGCCTTTGCAGTGGTGGGAAAACGATGCGGGGGAACGTTATCCCGTGCGCTGGCGTTTGCGGTTGAAAGCGGGTCAGGGGGATTGGATTGTGGAGGCGCTGGTGGAGGATCAGGAGATGGATTTGTCGTTTTCTTATTGGGAAGGCGCTGTGGTTGTTTTGGATGCGCACAGTGGTCAGGTGCGCGGGCGGGGCTATCTGGAAATGACGGGGTATGAGCCGGCCGCCTGGCGGTAGGGGGGCATGGAATTTGTTTTAACCCCCTTTTTGCAGCTTTTTAATCAGCTCGGTAATGGCTTGGGATAATTCAGTAGCCGCTTTCTGGTTTTGTACTATATACAGCCATTGTTGGGATGAGTAAGGGTGCATGATCCAACAACTGGAAGTGCTGTTACTACAGCGGTATTCAACGTAGGGATTGACGCCAAACACGGGAAACCGGTCTTCCCGGGCCGGTTGGTTTTTATCCGCGGGAACGGATTTGGAGGTGGTCACTATTTCACCGCTTTTGGTGGTGCGGATACTGTGACGCACGGAATGTTTCAGTGCGCTCGATGCTATGATCCGGGAATCAGCGTAGGCGTAGAAGTCCAGTAAGTTATTGATATGTACAACCAGGGCTTTTACCGGGGTGTCTACCATGTAGAGCATTTGCAGGTGATCTATATACGCTTTGCCGGTACGCCTGGTAGAACTCCATTTGAGCGTGGCTTTGTTCGGATCCACGCCTTTGGTGGTGGCAACTTTGCTCTTTTGTCGCTGTTTCTGGTTCAGGCGTGTGATTTGCTTGAGGGCGTCCTCATAGTATTCGCCCCCGGATCCGACATCGTCGACGTAGTGTTCCAGGTACCGGCGGGCGCTGTCGCGCTGGCCGCGATGAATCAGCACTCTGGCCTGGTAGTAGTTGAATTCTGGAGGCAGTTGTATCTGCAGTGTGCGGACTTTATTTAAGTGCTGTTCAGCCAGACTGAGGTTGTTGTTTTCCAGCGCCTGTTTAGCGGCCAGCAATAGGCGCTTGCCCTCATGTTCCGGTTTTAGTGCCAGGCTTTGTTGGCTGCAGAACAGTGCTAATAAACAGGGAATAAGCAGGAGTAAACGACGAACCGGGGTGATATTCAACATGGCTTCGTACCCATTTTGACCCTTTGGGTATTCGATTATACAGAATTTTACCAGAAGAGGGCTTCGCCAGTTGGCCGTTGGGCCGGATTTACCGATAAACGGAACAACTTATTGATATAAAGTCATGGTAGTGAGGCTTACCTTCATGGCAGTATACTGCCATGAAGGGGGAGGACCCGGGCGCCAGGTCTAAGCGGCGCCGACTATATCTAAATCTCAAACGTTTTGGTCGATATGCAGCCCCCCTCATAGGGAGGATGGTCTGCGGTTCTCAGTTCATTAATGCTGTTTCAGTTTCAGTTTCAGTATCTATCTCAAATTCAAAGCCGCGATGGTTGCGATGTTTGCGGGATAGCTGCTTGAGCTTTCTTTCCGCAGCATTGAATGCTTCGCGAACCGCGACATGGATGGAGGGGGAGTCCTGATGTATGGTCACGGGCGAACCTTTTATGCTGAGTTCTATGGAAGCCCGATAGAGCTTTCCTTTGTGTTTGTGTTTATGCGGAGAATCGAGAACTACGCGACTATGCTGGATTTGGGTGGAAAAGCGGGAAAGTTTTTGCAGTTTTTTGTTGATGATAGAGCCTGGCCATAGGCTTATGGTGGTGTTACGCTCGGTAAGATTTGTTGTTTGAATTCTGTCCGGATCCCCTTCGTTATATTTCTTTTGTCGGGAAAAGGACAGTGCTTTATTTCTCGTCGAAATAAAGCACTGTCTGATAATATGAATTGTATAGACTGGTAGTTATGACGTGAAGTTGGAAATTTACGTCGATCAACAATTTATGCGTAAACCGGTTGCTGTGGAAGTGTCCTGTCCCGAATCAGTTGTTGCCGAGGACAAATGAGTTGTCCAAATCCTCTTGGGGGTAAGGTTCTGTTTGCCAGCTGCAGATGTTTGTTGCAGTTTTGGAGCTTAACAAAGTTTTACTGCATTTCTCATTCTCTATTTTATTTTCGATAAGTGTGCTGTCATTATTTGTGGTGCTTTCTGGTAGAGCCGGCTGGTATATGGCATCGGCTGAGTACTGAAGTATATCAACACTTTTCAGTTTTTGCCTGTACACGAACTGTCAATACGTCGCAGGAGGCGCCATGAACAACACTGTTGGCCGTCGAGCCGAGCAGCAGGCGAATGCCCGACCGTCCGTGACTCCCTATAACTATCAAGTCCGCCCCCAGACGTTCCGCAAGCGCGTGAATCACGTCGGCTGAACGTCCGAACTCAATATGTAATTGTTCACTGTGTATTCCAAATCGGTTGGCGAAAGCTTCCAGCTGAGGGAACACCGACTGCCTTATTTGAATTTCCGTAACTTGGTGACTTTTACCCGATTGTTCCCCATAGCCGGTTATTGGGTGTTCACAGGCGTGTACCAAGTCCAGGCGACTGCTGTCGTGTGATGCCAGGCGCAGGGCACGCTGAATAACTAGATTAGAATCTTCTGTCAGATCAATGGCACAAACTATGCGGTTATAAAATGACATATTTATAAACTTTACTCCTGTTTTTACGCGGATCGATTGATGAGTGTTTTTTGTTAATGGTGCTATTGGAGCACATTAAGCTGCCAGTTCTTGGGTTGTAATTTATATATTTGATAAGGATAATCAGCGTTTTGTGGGCATTTTTACAAATTTACCCGGCATAGAGAATTTTATAGCCAATGGACCTTATGAAGAAACTAACACATATTTTATCGCCAACTCATATTGCCTTCTTGGCATCTGTTTTATCTCTGCCCCGTTATATGTTTTTGCCCCGTTTTGTGTCTCTACGCCGTTTGGCCTCAATGGTATTAGCACTGCTGCTGGTGTCTGGTCTGGCCGGAGCAGCATCGCTGCCACAGGAGCGGGACAAACTGGCTCGCTATGAACAGGCTTATGAAAATTACCTCGTCGATATCGAAGATATTGAAAATGAAATCTACGGCTATGAGGAAAAAATCAAGGGGGCAAACAAAGATCTAAAGGAAGCCGAAAATGATCTGAAAGAAGACACAAAAGAGCTGACGGAGGCCCGAAAGGCACTGCAGGCGGAAAAAAGCCAGCACAACCAGCGCCAGTTAAAGCTCGCCGCGCACGCTCACAAAATGTCCAAGCGCGGTATTCGCACCCGTTCCAAACGTCTTGAGCGCCTGGAAGAAAGACTGTCGGAGCTTCAACAGGAATTAAGCGTTAAGCAGGGCGGAGCCAAAAGAGCCAAGCAGCGGATATCGGCGCAGGAAAGGCGAGTGGCTCAGGTACTTAGTTACCTAAAAAACCAAGCCAGGACCAGCTCGCCGCAAATCGTTGCCAAACCCAGCCCGCCCCGGGAAGAAGTAAAATTGCAGCCAAAACTGGTATCTATTCCTCCGGCCCCAGCCCAGCCCGCGCGGCAAGCGTCTGCGCAGGCCCCAAGGCAGCAAGCGCAAGAAGCGTTAGAGGAAATGGAGGATGATGACGATGAGGTACTGGATACAGAGGCACTGGAACATGATGACGATGAGGTACTGGATACAGAGGCACTGGAACATGTCCGGCGGGAGATGGCGCGGTTGCAAAAACTTTTGAGTCGGGGGAACAAGGGCAGACCCACTTTTAAACACCTGATACTGGAGGGGGTGAAGTCTCCCAAGCGGGTGAAATTTGAGTTCCTGGGGAAAAATCAATACCGGGCCGAGGCCAGGGTGGAAAAGGGTAAGCAACTGTTTGAGGTGGGGAGCAATAAGTTTCGCCGCACAATCCCCGAGTCTGACGACAATGAAGTCTATGTTTTTATCTATGACGCCAAGCGCCTGTCCCGGCCGAGACTAGTGATATTCAACAAGGCGTTGATGGAATATCTATAATCCTGCAAAATCTATGGGGTTAATCGTTCCGGCGGTAACTTCTCAATAACGCAAAGCCTCCTAACGGGGGCTTTGTCATTTCTGGCCGTCTGCACTTATGGGCGTCTGCACTTATGACCGTCTGCACTTATGACCGTCTGCACTTATAGCCGTCTGCACTTATAGAATGTTACTTGAGTCCCGCTGCAAGCGCCAGGCGTGTAAGACCGTGTATTCGCTGCCCTCTAAAGTGGGTGTGCTCTGGTAAAAAGCTACATCGTAAATACTCAGGTTTCCCTGTAGTTGAATCGGAAAATTATCGGCAATTGTCGGCTCAGTACGCCGGCCGGATTTGTAACGCCCGAGGGTGATATGGGGACGAAAATGCCGGTCACTGTCGCTAACAATGATTTCCTGCCCCGCGCAACAATCCAGCAAACCCTGGTAAAGGGTAACCAGTTCTGGGGTTGCTTCGACCTGTACGGCAACCAGCTTCGAGCGCTTGCTGGGAAACGGGGCCAGATTAAGCAGTGGTACCGTGAGAACCGGTATGGATGATAGAAGCTTTGTCAGGTCGGGTGCGAGTGACTTGTGGATATCGCTATTGACCTGTCCCAGGAATGCGAGTGTCAGGTGGCGATTGTGGGGTTTAGTCCAGCGCATGGTCCCGGCTTGCAACCGAGGTTGCAGCGGTCGCAGAGCTCGATCCAGATAACGGTTTGCACTGGTGTCGGCTTTGTTTTCGCTTTTTATATCGCCATTGGTATGAGTGTCGCTATAGACATCGCTATAGACACAGGTATCGAGAGGAATACCGATAAAAGCGCGGATAGTTTTAGTTTGCATTTGGCACACGGCGGAGACAATTCACTTTTTTACTGGGAGTGTACTTGAAACTAAAAAGTTCAGCCTTATTTAGAAATACACACGGAATAACTTCCGGTTCTAAGAGACATTATTCCGTGTGTCTCTTTTAGTTAGGGCACCGGCTCGAATGAGCGGTGCCAATTAAATCGCGGCTTGATCGGAAGATAAGCCAAACCCTACATATTGCTTAAATGAATGAGGATATGATGATGCGTACTTTTGATTTTTCTCCCCTGTATCGCTCCGCCATTGGTTTTGACCGTGTTGCGAATATGCTGGACGGGCTTACCCAAGTCGACCGAAACCAACCGAGTTATCCACCCTACAACATTGAATTGACTGGTGAAGATCAGTACCGGATTACAATGGCTGTGGCGGGGTTCAATCAATCTGAATTGAACATCGAAGTCGCCGAGAACAAACTGACCGTCACCGGCGACCAATCAAAAGACAACACCGAGCGTAAATACCTTTATCAAGGTATCGCCGGGAGAAATTTTGAGCGCCGGTTTCAATTGGCCGACCATGTGCGCGTAACTAACGCGAATATCGAAAATGGTTTGCTGCACATCGACCTGGTGCGCGAGCTTCCCGAAACCATGAAGCCGCGGCAAATAGAAATTAAAGGTGCTTCAGCGGCGGAAGGAATAATACCGGAAGCGGCCGACAAACAAGCCGCGTAATTAATAATCCCCCGGCTTTAAAACCATGGTGTCCCT
>JARROD010000339.1:0-3976 GCA_037384225.1 Exilibacterium sp. | reverse complement strand
GAACCCGGCGCAGGCCAGACCGTTCCAGCCCGTGCAGAGTCAAACTCGCAAGTCCACTCCGCCCGGATTGAATAAAACCGGTCTGGCTCAAACGAAAACAATACATAAACAGAAAAAACATAATCACCGCAGCCGAGAGTGATACCAGCAGTGGCACGCCAGCGCGGGCGGCACCCTCGACTCCACCGATCAGGGATTCAAACAGCACAATAATCAGAGCCGGCGCCCAGGATTCGTAAGGCGGTTCGAGTGTGTAAGGTGTAAACAGTACCGCTGCCGCCATCCACCGCAGTAAATTGCGCACCGCGGGAGGGAGTTTCCTCGTCATCCAGAACCAGCACAAAAATAATCCAAACCCTCCGGCCAGATAACCTATCCAACCCATCATATAATCTTCTGAGTTCATCACTTCCTACCTTTCATTCAGACTAATCCACCCAGCGGATAATATGTTCCTCAAGGCCATCCGGGTGTACATATTCTTCAGACAAAACCTGCCCGCGCACGGAAATGCCGGCCTCGTGAACTGTCTCCCGTGCGCCCGACATCAGCGGGTGCCACCAGGGCAGTGGCTTGCCTTCGGTAACCAGCCGGTAGGCGCAGGTGGATGGCAGCCAGTGAAAACGGTCGACATCCTCCGGTTGCAACCAGACACACATGGGTACCAGGCTGTTGCGATCACGGTACTCGGTGCAACGGCAACTCGATTCATCCAAATAGCGGCACACTACCCGGGTATAGTAAACCTCGCCAGTGTCTTCATCCTCCAGTTTGTGCAGACAGCATTTGGCGCAGCCATCGCACAGCGATTCCCACTCCTCAGTGTTCATTTCGGTCAACTGTTTGGTCTGCCAGAAGCGCGGTGTCATAGTTTACTGTTACGCGTGTTGATTTCCTGCATATAAGTCTCTTTTTGTGCCGGCATCTGCAAATAAAATCCCTGTTTTTCCAAGCTTTCCAATACCTTGGTGATATCGGCCCGGGCCAGTTTTTTGTCCGGCTGCAAAATGGTTGTCAGCACGTGTCGGGGTTTGCCAAACATGTCCAGCAATGTCTGTGGCGCACCGCTCAATCCTTTATTTTTCGGCACATACAGATACATATCGTCTTCGACGGTGCTTTTATAGATGTCACACAGTATTTTCATTGCTCACAATTTCTTCTTACTCAGTTTCGGGGCAGCCCAATACCCGAATCAAATCATCACCGATAACAGCACGCCGCCATCCTTGGAGACGTTCGGGCAGTTGATAGCCGCCAAACTCGCGCCGCGAGCGGACAATGTATTCATAGTCTTTTTTTCGCACCAGCACTTCAACGGGCAATCCCAGGGCTTGCGCTTTATCGTTGACCACCGCTTTCAACCTTTTAACCAGCTCCCCTTGCTCCGTTGTCAGGGGCGGCGGCAACCGCGACGGATAAGTGGAACGGTCCCGCTTCACGACCTCGGCGATTATATTTACCAGTGTTTCCCCTTCGACTTTTATGGTCCGCGCCATTAATCCATCGACTTTATAAAGTAACGCTTCCTTCACCGTTTTTCTTTTCGCCAATTCCCACAAAGTCCGCTCTTTCATCACTCTGTTGCGGGGAATATCCTCAATCCGCGCCTGCCGCTCACGCCAGGCGCAGAGCGCCTGTAGCACCGCTAATTCCTGACGGCTCAATTGCCAGGCGAGTTTTACCTTTCGATAATAGGTATCGTGTGTTTCTTCAGCACGGGCATTGGCAATCAGTTCTTCGCAATCCTCTTGTACCCAGGACAGGCGCTGGTTTTGACGCAGTATTTTCAGCAGTTTCCCGTAAACAACCAGCAGGTAGGCCACATCCATGGCCGCGTATTTCAGTTGCGACTGACTCAGCGGCCTCTGTAACCAGTCCGAGCGAGTCTCGCTTTTGGGAATCTCAACCCCCATGACGGCTTTTAATAAATTGGCGTAGCCCACGGAAAATCCATAGCCAGCATAAGCCGCCGCAATCTGGGTATCGAGCAATGGCTGGGGCACTACGCCGAGCAGAGTGGAAAAGACATCCAGGTCCTCGGAGCAGGAGTGGATCACTTTGGTGACGTCGGGCTTGATCAACAATGCTTTCAGAGGCGTGAAATCAGCGATGGCGATGGGGTCGATCAAATAGCAACCTTCCCCGTCCCCGATCTGCAACAGGCCGGTTTTTGGGTAAAACGTCTGGCTGCGCATAAATTCCGTGTCTATCGCGAGTGCAGCCTGTGCCGACCACTTATCGCACAAGCGGGCCAGCTCCGTTTCGCTGTCAACCCAGATCGGTTGGGTGGGTATCAGCTCCTCGTCCATACGACTCCACTCGTCATTTTCACTGCTCACTATCTCCTCTGCTCACTGTCTCAACTACTTACTATCTCAACCTACTATCTCAACCTACTATCTCAACCTACTATCTTAACTACAGGGGCCTGCGACTGGAAAACGCATGGGCCAGAGTGCCGCCGTCTATATATTCCAGTTCACCGCCCAGTGGCACACCGTGGGCAATGCGGCTGACCTTGATTCCCAGCCCCTTTGCCGCTTCGGCGATATAATGGGCTGTGGCTTCCCCTTCCACAGTGGGGTTGGTGGCCAGGATCAATTCTTCGATCGGATCGGCCTGTAACAATTGCAGTAATTCTTCGACACCGATATCTCCGGGACCGATGCCATCAATCGGCGACAGATGTCCCATTAATACAAAGTATTTGCCCTGGTAGGTACCGGCCTGCTCAATGGCGAGAATGTCCGCTGGCGTTTCCACCACACACAGCAGTTGTCCACTGCGCTTGTCGCTGCTACAGGTTCCACACAGAGACTGCTCGGTAAGGGTGCGGCAGCGCTGGCAACGACCGACACCCGCGGCCGCTTTGTCGAGACTGCGCGCCAGGCGCGTCGCCCCCTCGCGGTCGCGTTCGAGCAGGTGAAATGCCATGCGCTGTGCGGACTTTGGCCCGACACCGGGCAGGCAGCGCAACGCCTGCATCAGCTCGTCGATCAATGGACTAAACATAAAAAGGCTCAGATAAGGTTTTTTTACAGTGGATGCATGACTAAAACGGCATTTTAAAGCCTTCGGGAAGATTCATTCCCTGGGCCAACCCCCCCAGTTTTTCACGATTAGCGGCTTCGACCCGGCGTACAGCGTCATTGACCGCCGCCGCCAGCAGGTCTTCCAGCATTGCTTTATCTTCCGCCATCAGGCTCTGATCAATGTCGACTTTTTTAACATCGTGCCGACCACTCATCAACACTTTTACCAGGCCGGCGCCGGACTCGCCCTGCACTTCTATATTGGTGAGTTCCTCCTGCATTTTCTGCATGTTTTCCTGCATCATTTTGGCCTGCTTCATAAAATCGCCAAGACCTTTCATAGTACTACCCTCACAACACTTCAGTGGATTGATTAAAGATCTAGCACGAGCCAGTGCCCTGCCCCGCCATTAACCGCCCAATCAGCGGTTAATGGCGGGGCAAGGCACTAGGGGCTGTCCCGATATTCAACAAGAGACTCAACGACAGGTTCAACAGTGTCTTCGCGCAGAGTTGCCTCGAAGCACCCTATCAGTTCCTGTACATTGGCGTCTTTGCGCATCGCATTCAAGGCCTGAGCCTGGCGTTCGCGCTTGAGTCGCGCAACCCAGGCCGACGGCGTCTCACCGATAACCTGGCCAAGCTGGATTCGCACCTGTACAGGTTCGCCAAAGTAATCTGAAAGGATGTCCGCCATACGCTGCTGGTGGGAGTCATCGTATAAAGTACTGTTGTGCTCATCGAGTATAAAATGCAATTCGCGCCCCTGGCGTCCCACCAGTAGACAATTGGCGACGGTGCTCTGAAGAATACCACCCAAGCGCAGCCCCCGATATATGTCCAGCCAGCTTTCCGGCCCCGATTGCTCCAGGGCAACGGGTCTGACGCTCATGGCCGTCACCCCGCCGTTGCCAGACTTCTGCTCACGGCCGCTCCCTGGC
>JARROD010000338.1:0-3984 GCA_037384225.1 Exilibacterium sp. | reverse complement strand
CGACGGCGGGCGCCACTGAAGGTAGACTGTTCGCCCCCAATCCTATCCCCTGGCCTGGAGGGCCGATCTCGACGTGTGGCAAGGCGGGGTAAAAAACTTCCCCCTAATTCCCCACAGCGATAACTCAATAAAGTTACGCTACCCTATAATTTTCACACCGCCATATACCCAAAGCCTATAAAATTTAGCTGTACATTAAATTCATGCACAATCCTTATCTAAAAAACATTTCACTTATAGCCACACTCCTTCACCCACAAAATATAAAAAAACAACTACATTGACAGCTTTATTCCTCCACCAAAAACCAAGTATTTACCTGGAAAAAATGCATGAAATGACTTTACTTAAAATGAAAAGCACCCATTTTAAATCAACCAAACAAGGCGGTATAAGGATGAATAGTCAAAAGAACATAACCGTTCAAGCTACAACAAATAACCCTAAAAAAAGCAGCTTGAAAACACAAAACTGCAACATCAACACACACATACAAAACCTGAAAAAATCCGCCCGCGCCATTACAGATTGCAGCGGTTTTTTTCTCAACCCACTACTGGCACTAACAGCAATCACCGCACCCGCAGCCCTGGCCGACCTAACACAAGTCCCCGGCCTCAACGGCGTGCAATCATCAACCGCAGAGGCCGTTCAAACCCTCTGCCCGATGATGGTAGGATTGGAACTCAACAGCGATCAGCAAGCACTGTTTGCCCGCTGCAGCGAATTAGTGCAAACCTCCAACGAACTGCAAGGCTCGACAAATACCCCCCTCAGCCTGGGCCTCTCCAACCAGGAACTGGCCGCCGCACTGCAACGCATCGCGCCCGAAGAAACTGAAATCATCGGCGCCGGCGTCACCAACGCCGCCCAGGATCGCATCAATAACCTCAGCGGCCGTCTGCAAGTATTGCGCACCGGCTCCACCACCATGCCGGTCGCAGGTATATCCTGGACCGGAAAAGACCTCACCGGCGGTTCCGCCGGCAGCATGGACGCCGAACGCTGGGGAATGTTTATCAACGGCAACTACGGTACCGGCAACCGCGACGCCAGCACCGAAGAGGACGGCTTTGACTTTGACGCCTACGGCCTCACCGCCGGACTGGATTACCGTTTTAGCGACGTCCTGGTGGCCGGTGTGGCGCTGGGGGCGAGCCGGTCCGAGGTGGATATGGACGATAACTTCGGCGACTACGATACCGACGGCTACAGTTTATCCCTCTACGGCACCTATTATTGGCAAAATTTTTACCTCGAGGGTTCTCTGACCTACGGAATCTACGAATACAGCGGCCAACGCAGGATCATCTATGCCAGCAACAGCGCTGTTGCCGGCACCAGTCAAAGGGTCGACACCGATACCGACGGTGATCAAACTTCTTACAGTTTCGCCGTGGGCTACAACGGCTATATGGATCAGTGGAACTACCATTTTTTCGGCCGTGTTGAAGGCGTGGACGCGGATGTGGATAGCTATAACGAAACCGGCACCGAACTGGCGATGCGCGTCGACAATCAAAACATTGAATCCGTGCAACTGGCGGTGGGCGCCCATATGGCCTACGCCTTCAGTCAGAGTTTCGGTGTGATAACACCCTATTTCTCCGTCGAACAACGCCATGAAACCGACGATGAAGAACGCAGCATCAAAGCACGCTATATTTTCGATCCCAATAATATCGACCTCGTTTTCAAAACCGAAAGGGCCGATGAGGATTTCTCCGTGCTCAGCGCCGGTGCAAATTTTGTCATGCACAGCGGCAACCAGTTTTTTATCAACTATGAAGCACCCATCGATCTCGATAATGTGGAAAGCCATACGGTGGTACTCGGTTTGCGGTTTGAAATGTAAGGTAAACTGACGAGCGTTGGGAGGACTAGCCGTGTCCGTTGCGGAGTGGCAGATTGCCGTCCAGACCCATTGCGGTAATGTGCGCAGGACCAATGAGGATGCCGTGTTGACCCTGAAACATTACCCCTTGTTCGCCGTCGCCGACGGCATGGGCGGGCATCAGGCGGGTGAAGTCGCCAGCCAATTATTGATCGACAGGCTGCGCACAATCAAACTCGATGCCGAGCTGCCGATTGCCGCCCGGCAGGTGGAACAGTCCATCCTGGCGAGCAACGCCGATATCATCGACTACTCCGAGCGCCACCTGCACGGCGAGACCATGGGCACCACGGTGGTGGCTATGTTGAGTCACCAGTCCCGGGGGGTCTGCCTCTGGGCCGGCGACTCCCGGCTGTATCGACTCAGGGGCGGGCAGTTGCAACAGCTTACGGAAGATCACAGTTACGTCGCCGAGTTGGTGAAAGCCGGGAGTCTGCAACCGGAACAGGCCGCCCACCACCCCTCCGCCAACATTCTCACCCGCACCGTCGGTGTGCGGCCGTCGTTGTCACTGGACCGGGTGGATTTTGACCTAGCCTCGGGGGATACCTTCCTCTTGTGCAGCGACGGTCTCTATAACGAAGTGGATAACGACGAACTGCAAAGCACGCTGCAGGCGCCGGAGATTCACCGCGCCTCGACCCGGTTGCTGAACCTGTGCCTGAACCGCGACGCCAGAGACAATGTCTCTTTTATCATCGCCCGGGCGCTGGATCAAAATCCGGATCACCTCGATACGACGTTGACCTATTACCCGGCGGGATAAGGAACGGGAAGTTATTCCGTGCCCGTTCCTTAGCGTTCCACCTCTTCAAACAGCGATTGCAGTTCGCGGTTGGCGGGAAACAGACGCATGGCAAGCGCCAGCCGATCCCGGGCGGCAGCGGATTTGCCGCTGTCGATCAATTCCCGGGAACGGGAAATTAATTTTTCCTGAATCGATATCATACCCTCGGACGCTTCGCTATTGCCGGGGTCTATTTGCAAAGCCAGATTATAAGAAAGGTAGGCATTGCTGCCCTCCGGCGTGACTAACCGCCCCACTAACAGATGAATTTTGCCCGCTTTCAACAGCCGCGCGACTTTTTCCTTTTGCTTCGTCGAAAGCTGTTTTTTTACGGTCTTTTTTGCGACATTGTTTAACTCTCTTTTTTCCTCTCTGTTTACCTTTCCGCTTTCCTCCCTGTTTTCCATAACGGCGGGCCGTGGCACGGATTCGCGGTTATCGCCCACCGCGGGTACACGCTGTTCGGTGAGAAAGTAGGCCGCCGCCAGCACCGCGGCGCCGAGCGCGCTGCCGAGCCCCAACCACAGTTTTCCCCTCCCCGCCTTTTGTTTCTCGCCCTCGGTTTTATTTTGCTTTTCCAGCCTGGCGGCCAGGTTCTCGAGCACCGCGGCAAAGTCGGCCGCACTTTGAAAACGGTTGTCGGGATTTTTTTCCAGCGCCTTTTTCAGCACTGCCCGCAACTGACTGCCCAGCTCCCCGCCGCCGAAGTCCAGTCTGTCGAAAAACGGTTCGTCGAGACCGCGCGCGGTTTGTGCGGCGGTGGGTTTGACGCCCGCCAGCAGTTCGCAGAGCACCAGCGCGGTGGAATAGAGGTCGGAGCGCGCATCGGTTTTCCGCCCCGCCGCCTGTTCCGGCGAGAAGTACTGCGGTGTGCCCATCACCTGACCCGAGCGGGTGAATTCCGATTCTTCTATTTTGGCGATGCCGAAGTCGGCAATCTTGATCGAATCGTCATCCAGCCAAAGAATGTTAGCGGGTTTGATATCCCGGTGCACAACCCCTCTTTTATGGGTATAGGCCAGTGCATTGAGCACCTGGGTAATGATGTGCAGGGACATTTCCAGATTGAAATGAATGCCGCGGGAAAGGAATTCCTTGAGGGATTTCCCCTCGACGTATTCCATCACGAAAAAAGGCATGCCTGCCACGTCTTCCTGGTATTCGTAGACGGTGACGATATTGGGGTGTACCAGGCTACCCTCGGCCTGCGCCTCGCGGTTGAAACGCCGTTTGAGTTCCTGCCCCGCCTTGCCCATCAGCAGGTTGCGGCGAATGGTTTTGATCGCCACCGTGCGGGCCAACT
>JARROD010000337.1:0-7676 GCA_037384225.1 Exilibacterium sp. | reverse complement strand
CCACCGCCGCAGGCTGTAAAACCCATTAAAACGCAGGCAATTGTTAGTGCGTAAAAAAGGCCAGAACTTTTTGTAACTTGACTGAGCGTTAACTGATAAATTGATTTCCTCATAGTATGCCTCACAGACAATGCGTCAGTTTAATGTGTTAGTCAAATTTTCGCATCGATTCCGTTTGTCCGTCTGTCTGTGAATTGTCGGTGAAAACAAATCGTTTTTTAACGGCGCATGGGAGTCGCTACAGGCACTTTAATTCGACTTTGGGTGTAGATCTTTTTCAGCGAAGCAAAATTTGAAATAAATCAAACAGATATAAAATTTTTTAGTAACTTCTCAATAACCCGGGGTACAGTGCCTTCGATCCGCCGGACGTCCGCCTGACATTGTGCCCACCCCGGGTTATTGAGAAGTTACTTTCAAGCCCAGAAAAACACTGTTTTATATAAGGATATTGAATTAATGAATTCTATTTTAATTTCGAAAACTTATTGGTGTCCCGAGCGGCACTCCTTAATACTGCGTACGATAATTGTCTTGACTAACGCAGAAGCGAATATCGAGAAGGAAACGCAGTATGGCAATATTAGAACACACTCTGGGCATTTTGCTTCACCCCGACAGAGAATGGAAAGCGATCCGCAATGAACGTTACTCTTTTGCTCAGGTTTTTATCAGTCACGTCCCTCTTTTAGCGCTAATTCCCTGTGTATCGGGCTTTTACGGGGTTACCCAGGTAGGTTGGGCTGTCGGTGATGGCGATGTGGTAAAACTGACGACGGAAAGTGCGTTGTCTCTCTGTATCCTGACATATATAGCCATGTTATTTGGTGTTTATATCTTAGGTGAATTTATTCATTGGATGGCCAAAACCTACGGCGTCAGCGGTGATGAAGAAAAGCGGCGTTACGAAGGCGCTGCTCTGGCCGTTTATATAACCATTCCGGTATTTCTGGTTGGTATCGTGGGAGCCTATCCCGAAATCTGGATAAATGCCGTTGCCACATTGGTTGCGGCCTGCTATTCGGTGTATCTGATCTACCAAGGCATTCCTATATTGATGAATATTCCAAAAGAACGGGCCTTTATGTATGCCAGTTCTGTTGTCACGGTAGGCTTGGTGCTGTTAGTGGTAGTGAGAGTCGGGTCTGTCATTCTGTGGGGAATTGGGTTTGGGCCTGTTTATGTTGATTAAAGGTTTTCAGTAAAATTCAGCGATCAAAAAAGCGGATTTATTCCGCTTTTTTTCAGTCCTTCAGACTCAACCCTATCGTTGCGTAAATTTTCGGCCCAGGATCGCTTCGCTCCGCCCAGCCGCTCCACGTATTCGCGGCGCTTACACCCTACCGAGGGGCCCGCCACGCGGCGTCATCGACAATTGCACGTGTATTTCGCGGCTGGCACGGAAATTTATTAAGCGCATCGCGATATAGTTTCTTATATCCAAACTTAATTGATTTACATTAATGTAAACTTTATTGTTTGAGCGGTACAATCCTTTCAATGCCGATCGTTAACGCTTATTGTTAATGGCATGCACAGGTATTTTGGCACATAAGTTTTTAAGAACAGCTCGAGATTGAGGATGGGTCTTATTGAGAATGAGCATTGTACCCATGCTCAGCTCGAGAAATCTTTTGCCTGGATACAAGTGTTTGTATGTCAAGAGGTATTAATGCTTTCCCGATTTGGGAGAGGTGGAAGATCAATCAGTATCTGGAGTTGGAATATGACTGATGCAATTGTTATCGTCGGAATCGCCCGCACGGCGATGGGTGGTATGCAAGGCGCGTTGAGTGAAGTAACGGCCCCGCAACTGGGGGCAACTGCGATCAAAGGCGCACTGGAGGATGCCGGTATCCAGGCCGCTGATGTAGATGAAGTCTTAATGGGGTGTGTATTGCCCGCGGGTGTCGGCCAGGCCCCGGCCCGCCAAGCGGCACTAGGGGCGGGTTTGCCCGCCGGAGTTCCCTGTACCACAGTCAATAAAGTCTGTGGTTCGGGCATGAAAACAGTCATGATGGCCGCCGACGCTCTGATGATGGGTAATGCGGATATTGTCGTGGCGGGTGGTATGGAAAGTATGAGCAATGCTCCCTACATGCTTCCAAAAGCCCGTTCCGGCTATCGTTTAGGGCATGGTGAAGTTGTGGATCATATGTTTTTTGACGGTCTGCAGGACGCCTACGAAGGCGCTTTGATGGGTAGCTTTGCCGAGCAGACAGCGGAAAAATACGATTTCAGCCGCGAATCTCAGGATGCCTACGCCATTGAATCCCTGGCCCGAGCCAATAAAGCGATAGGAGAAGGTAAGTTCAAACGGGAAATTACAGCGGTCACCATAAAAACACGCAAAGGCGAAGTGGTTGTAGATACCGATGAACAACCCGGCAATGCGCGCCCTGATAAAATTCCCAATTTGAAACCGGCATTTAAAAAAGGTGGCACAGTAACAGCCGCTAATGCGAGTTCAATTTCGGATGGTGCGGCCGCTTTGGTTTTGACTCGGCAGTCTGTTGCCGAGGCGAGGGGGTTAAAACCTCTGGCTGTCATTCGTGCCAGCGCTCAGCATGCTCAGGAACCGGAGTGGTTTACCACGGCGCCGGTCGGTGCGCTTCGGAAACTGCTGGAGAAAGTCAGTTGGACAGTGGACGATGTCGACCTGTTTGAGATTAACGAAGCTTTTGCCGTAGTACCCATGGCGGGAATGGCCGAGTTGGATATCCCCCATGAAAAAGCCAATGTCCACGGCGGTGCCTGCGCGCTGGGTCATCCACTGGGCGCATCCGGTGCCCGGATTATTGTGACGCTATTGGCCGCACTGGAAACCTATGGCAAGAAAAACGGCGTCGCCAGCCTCTGTATTGGTGGTGGTGAGGCTACAGCACTCGCTATTGAAAAGTTGTAGGTTTTTTCGCTTCCAACCCCCCGGCTGCCCACGCAGCCGGGGGCAAGGGCTTTTTGAATCGATCAATTAATATACTCTATAGCCTTTACTACCTTTTGCACACCTTTTGTGGAACGGGCTATTTCCGCTGCGCGGTTAGCCTCGGCCTGGGACAGTAGTCCCATTAAATAGATGGTACCGCTTTCCGTAATGACCTTTACACGTCCACCGTCGACATTTTTTGCCGCCATCAAGCGGCTTTTTACCTTAGTGGTTAGCCAGGTGTCATTGGTACGTGAGAGCACCGATGTTTTACCCTGGACTTGCAGTTCATTGTACACCTGGCGAACATTGCGAATTTTGGTAACGGTTGCGCCCGCCAGTTTTTTCAGCATTGAAGAGTTTACCTGGCCTGTCAGCAACAAGACCCCATTGTAGCTGGTTACATTGATATGGGCACTCAGAAGGTCTGGGTGGGCTTTATTGAGGTTGACGCTGGCAATGGTTTCCAGTTGTTGGTCGTCAATCATGGTGCCGAGGGTGCGTTTCCCGGGGCTGAGTCTGATTTCACCATCCGTCGTTGCCGTCAGTAATGGGCTGCATCCAGTACTGGTCAGACAAGTGGCCAATATACTTACCAAAAAAATGTGCTTTATCATTATTCCTGCACTCCAAATAGCTGGTTATCAATCAAGTCACACAAGCAAAAAATAATAAGCAAATGAATTTCGTGAATGCGTGCTAGAGAATCCAGGTGTACATGCAGCTCTAGATCGTCAACATCCAACAATGCTGAAATGTTTTCCTGATCGCGCCCCGTCAAAGCGATAATTCCCATATCCCGGTCATGTGCGGCACCAATAGCGGGAACCAGGTTGACTGGGTTGCCGCTGCCGCTCAGGGTCACTAAAAGATCGCCGGGTTGGCCCAAAGCGCGTATCTGTTTCGCGTAAATTTCGTTAAAACTGTAATCGTTGCCAATGGCGGTCTGAGTGGTGATATCTGTACCCAGAGCGATTGCTGAACGATCATTTCACTGGCTTCACTGATTAAGGGGGCCAGTGACTCCCCGACCTGCATTTTCGCTTCGATACTTTCGTGAAACAGGGTGATTACACGTTGGTCCATGGGTGCTCGGGAAACTTATTTGCAGGACTGCTAGTGTAGGGAATTATTGAGATTATGTTAACACCAGTCGAGACGAAAAGCGTCGCGGACCCAGGTTATCTTTGCTGACTGGGTGTGGGGGACTGCTGTTTCCGATGATGGTTCCACGCCGATAACATCGAATCGGCAGGCTACCCTTTCCGTAAGTCCGAATTTTTGCAGGTAATGCCGTGCTGCCCGAATCAACTTTCGCTGCTTACGACGATCAACGGTTTCTATGGCCGAGCCGTAATACTGACTGTTACGTTGGCGAACCTCGATAAAAACCAGTAACTCGCCGTCCTTCATGACCAGGTCAATTTCACCCGATTTACAGAGGTAATTGCGTGTATTGACAATCAACCCCTGTTGCTCGAGGTAATGGGCGGCCTGTTGCTCCGCCCAGGCGCCCCGCTCTGATTTTTCACCTTTGAACTTCAATATTTCTACTCAACCTGATCTTTACTCAACCTGACGTTACTCAACCTGACGTTACTCAACCTGACGTTACTCAACCTGACGTTACTCAACCTGACGTTACTCAACATAGTTGCCTGAGACGACCGCCGGCAGAGGCTTAGCCTTGCCGCCGCGAATCTGTGCCCACATTTGTTCGCGCTCGACTTTGCGGTTGGGCAGCAGCCGCAAAGCGCCGGTGGCGCCGTAAAAGCGTGCGTCAGGAACCAATCCCAACTGCTTCAGGCGCGGGTAAAGCCGATAGGTATCCACACCCATGGCGTACAGGTTGGTGTATGCCGCAGGTGGTTTTGCATAGGACATCACTGCCTGCTTTTCCACACTGTTGGTATCGAATACCCAGGGAAGGGTACTGAACTTGATGCCTTTCAGGTCGCGGTCACCTTTGCGATCTTCCACACCGGAGTATACATGGCTGGTGGCGTATACAGGTATACCACCCGCATAGTGGAAGGCCATGGTGGGTTTGATTTGGCGAGCTTCGGTGGGGCTGGCTATCAGAAACACCATATCGACATCCTGCCGGCGGCGGGGTTCGAATTCGATATTTTTGCCGATACTCTGGCGCAGATGTTTAGCTCTGTCATTGCTTTGTTCGACATGTAATCCGGATTTAATGACCTTGGAAAATCCGCCCTTCGGGGAAAAGCGGTTATCGCCCACGACCTTTCCGCCGAGATTTTCCCACTCCTCTCTGAAAGCCAGGGCGCCGCGTTCTCCATGGGCAGTATTGGAAGTTAGAATCATCGCCTTTCGATGCCCTTCCAACCAGGCGCGGCGGGCTGCCTGGCGAGCCTCATCCTCAACGGCGAGGCCAAACTGGTACAGGCCAGCCGCCGGAGTTGTTGCTTCAATATTATTTAACGCCAGTGTCGGAACCGGAAGGGATTCGCGTTGATTCAACGCTGTAACCTTGTCTTTGTCTAGCGGGCCGATAATAATTTCCGCTCCCTGGGCAACAGCGTGGTCATAGGTACTGTTTATATCGCCTGCTGAGGTATCATAGATTTGTATCTGCGGTAGTTGGTTTTGTTGTTGATAGGCCTGGTAGTAAGCGGCGAAAAAACCGTCGCGAATAGCCTTACCGGCCCTGGCCCATTTACCGTTCGATGGCAACAGCATAGCGACGTTCTGCGGCCGCTCATTGACCAGTTGTTTCAAAAGCTGTAAATCGCTGGGAAGACGAATACTGGCGGGGTGTTCCGGCCACCGAGCGACCCAGTCATCGACCCTGGCCAGTTGCCGCTCCAGGTCGGTTTGGTTGTTTTTACTGAGGGCAGCCAGTGCATACCAGCCTTTCAGCAGTGGGTCCCGCTCGGAACGGCTCAGATATTGAAGCTGATGCAAGGGCAGTGTCATCAGGGTCTGCCAGATGGCGTCCTGGTTTTGGTTCTCATACTCACCCGCTTGCAATAAGTTCGATAATACCAGTCGTTCGCGAATGCTGGCGACGGATTCACCCAAGAGTCCAAACAGTTGGGCGCGGCGCTGGCGCAAGGTTACGGCGGTGTCCGGCGGCATTATTGACCACTGTTGTTCTATACGTTGGTTGGTTAGAATACGCTGGGACAAAAAGTAGGCGCCATCCTGCATGGCTATGCCGCTGAAGAGTAAACTATAGTGGATAAATTCATTGTCGGACAATGTCGCCGTGTCCATGGAACTGAGTAAGTTTTTGGCCCAATCGTTTTCACCTTGAGCAGCCAGCCGATCCGCTGCTCGGAGGTAGTTGCGTTCTTTTTCCGGGCTCGGGCTGTTATGGGCCTGTTCCAGTAATTGTTTGATATCGTCAATCGCCGCCCTGCTGATAGGGGGGGAGCCGGTATTTTGGCTTGGCATGGTGGGAATCGTGCCACCGCAGCCGGCCAGGATCAGCGTGGTGGAAAAAGCGAGTGTGGGTAAAACTTTAGACCAAAACCAGTACATAGAACCGGGTTCTCCCAACGGTGTAATTAAGGGGGCATCATCAAGGGCCTTAAACTAAGACTCACAATAAACCGCAAGCCCTAAAATCCAAAAGGTCCAATAAGCAGATAAATATGACGCTAAAAAAACCTATGACTGACAATGCGCTATATGTCGTTGCTACGCCCATCGGCAATCTGGCCGATATGGTACCGCGGGCGATAGAAACTCTCCAAACAGTCGATGTCATTGCCGCCGAAGATACCCGCCACAGCGCCCGACTTTTGGAACACTTTCACATTTCCACACCTATGCTGGCCTACCACGAATACAGCGGTGAACAGCGCGCCGAGCAACTCGTAGAGCGTTTGCGCAGGGGCGAAAGCATAGCACTGATTTCGGATGCCGGTACCCCGCTGGTCTCGGATCCAGGCTATCGCCTAGTCAAAGCTGCGCGGGAACAGGGTATAAACGTGGTACCGGTGCCGGGTGCCTGCGCAGCAATTGCCGCCTTGAGTGCAGCCGGTCTGCCTTCTGACCGGTTTGTGTTCGAAGGGTTCCTGCCTGCCAGGCAAGGTGCGCGCAAAAATCGTCTCCAATCTCTGGCCCGGGAAAGCCGCACGCTGATTTTTTACGAAGCCCCGCACCGTATCACGGCCTGCCTGGGGGATATGGCGACTATTTTCGGTGTTGACCGAGAGGTCGTGCTGGCCCGCGAAATGACTAAAACCTATGAAACGATTGAGAGTGGGACTCTTGAGCGGTTGCTGGAATTTGTTAAGGCCGATAAAAATCAGCAGCGAGGGGAGATTGTTATCCTTGTGCGTGGTGTGGAAAAAAGTCATTTTACAGCTTTGGATGAGGAGTCACAGAGAATCATGGCGGTATTGCTGGAGGAATTGCCCGTTAAACAAGCCGCCTCTCTTGCCGCCAGGCTAACCGGAAGGAAGAAAAGCTTATTGTATAACTGGGCTATTGAAACGCAATGATAGTGAGGTTCCCGGCTATAAATATACCATGTTGCTATTAATCTGGCTTAGCGTTAAAGTTTGCCGCTCAGAGTTGGCCTGACAGTCGCTTCGATGACAGTCTCAGTGGCACTGATGTGCAGAGGCTGCATTGGGGAGGAAAGTCCGGGCTCCACAGGGTAGGGCGCCAGGTAATTCCTGGGAGGCGTGAGCCTACGGAAAGTGCAACAGAAAGTGAACCGCCTAAGTGGCTTTTCCTGTAAAAGCCACCGGTAAGGGTGAAAAGGTGCGGTAAG
>JARROD010000336.1:0-7083 GCA_037384225.1 Exilibacterium sp. | reverse complement strand
CTGTCGCTGTCGTTCAGTGGCGGCAGTTTTACGGCGGGGGTGGGCGGCTCGTTTGGGGGGGATTCGGGTGCCAACGGTGGGGGCTCTGCTATGGGTTGTGGCACCGGCTCTTGCTCGTCGGATTCGATAATGGGCTCCGGCGGCGGGGTTGGCTGCACTTCGGCTACCTTTTCAGGCTTGGGTGTCTGCTTTGCCGAGGACATATACATAACACCCCAGATTAGGCCAACGACCGCCAATAGGAAAACCCCGGCGCCCACCAGCTTCAATGCTTGTGGTTTGTTATGCGGATCCTGATCATCTGTATAGCTCATAATTACCTACTTTAGTTTTCCTGCTTTCTTTGCTGCTGTTTTTATTGCTGCTTTTCATTAGCATTACCCTATCCTGGTATAACAGAGGGCTTTTGCTATGACAACGAATTTCGCTTTTTGTTAACGTTTGTCACCGCAACCCGGAGCGGCAAGTCGACTGTGATTCATTTGTTCCTAACAATAGCACCGTTCAGCAATGATCTCTTTCCATATTTGTATATCCGTTCCCTCTGATTCAAACAGCTCCATCCCGATTAAATATTCACTGGTTGTTTCGAGCTTCTGGTACCACTTTACTTCGATGACAAGTTGGAGCCGGCAGTTTGGGTTATCCAATTGTACGCAGATGGAGTGAATGCTGCCGACAGGCAGGCATTCATTGCTGGTGATACGCAAGCCGTTGGCGGATATATCCAGACTGTTGCTGACAATGATGCAGCTGGATTTATCCTCATCGCCACTGGCGGCTTCGATAAAAACCACCTCCCGGGCGTGGAGGCGGTATTCCCGGCGTTTATCGGACGAATTCGTCATGTTTTCCAACCCCCGTTGTCCTGTTCATTTTACATCCCGGCGCAGGCCCTTGACGATTTTGGCCAACTGGTCTTCAAATTTTTCACCACGATTGAGGATTTTCGCTGAGTTGGCGGCGAGCAGTTCGACCAGGTTTTCGCGGTAGTACTCCGCTACCTTGATGCCCAGTCGGTCGACAAAAATGTATTTTCCCGATGAGCGAATGTTTACCGCGAGTTTGCAGCGGGTAAGTATCCCGGAAGGGGCCGGTATTTCCATCCAGGCGCCTATTTGTAATTGCTCCAGTGCGGTGGCGAAATCGGCGCGCCTGCACTCGGCCTCCCTCTGCGCCTGCTGTTGCCGTCTCTGTGATTCCCGCTGGTGTTGATACTCGCGCAGAGCCTTTTCTCTCGCTAGCGCTTTGGCTTCGCGTTTTGCCTTCGACGCTGCCGCCTTCCTGATCTCGGCGAGTGCTTCCTGTCTTTCCTGTTTTTTGATTTCGAGTTGCGCGGTAATGCGCGCGCGCCTGTCCCGTTCCTGCAGGCTGCGTTGCAGATTGCTCTGATGGCGGTCTACCAGATGATCAATCGACTGTTGCAACGATAATGCAATAGGAGGCTCCAGCGACAGCGGTCTGGCAATGCGCGATGATAGACAGAGGATAAACTCATCGACGCTTTTCAGCATCGTTTTGTGACCGTTTCGGTTAACGAATAGAAGCTGGTCGGTTGCGGGAATCTTAACGGCGAATTTACAGCGTATTACCGCGTCATCGTCGTCGGCGATGGAGAATAAAAACCAGCTGCCCACTTCGAATGAATCAGCCTGTTGCGCCAGGGATTGACTGATCATGGTTTTTATCTCTGGTGTCTCACCCGGAACATCCAGTGCTTTGACTTGTGTATACTCAACATCTTCGTCATTTTTTAATACCTGTATCAATGACCTTTCAAGTATCTCGATAAAGGCCTGATACTCGGAGTTTTGGCAGGTGTAGGGTGTTGACGTCGTATCGATACTGTCAAGCAGGCGGGGAATTTCCGTGTACAGGCATTGTTGGTCCGCGATGTCCCCTGGTGCGGAGAAAACCCAGGCGAGCGATTTGAGGATGGTTTTCCACCGTGTCCAGGTGTCTGCCTCTGGGCCGTCATTGATCAGCACAAATTGCAGTTCATTTTTCCAGGTGGTTTGAATGAATGTCGCCACCTGGAGGGGCAACCTGTGACCGGCAAGAGAGTCGTTAATAAGCTGGATAACATTTTTTTCTGCGGCAGCGATTTTGGCCGTGCCAATTTCGCTTTGGCTGATGCGGGTTTCAGTCGCTTCAGCGCGCTGAGTCTCGCGGGTGACAGAGGCGCAAAATTCGCGCTGCAACCGTGCCAGTTCGCCGGTATCGTCTCCGGCGACCGCCGCGACGGCGGTGAGGAGCTGTTGCAGCTTTTGCGGGTAGGTGCGGTTGACTTTCCCTGCCGGGGCGCCGTACCAGGTAATACTCTGGGTAAAGACACTTTCCGCCAGGCGTCGCATGGGATTGTCGCTATCACTATAAAATCGGTCGTCGGTCAGGGCCGAAATAATAAACGGCAGGCGCAGTGTGCCGATGATGGTATCCAGGGGGCGGCTGAAGTTCGCGGGGTGAAAAATACCAGCAAACACTTTATCGGCCAGTGTCAGGCGAACTTTTAGGGCTGCTGCCAGGCTGATGTTTTTGGTTCGCAGGGACTGTTCGAGCACCGTTGTCAGCCCGCCTTCCTCCGCCTCGGACACCAGGTCAGGTCCGCTTTCCTGGAGGTGACCCAGCAGTTGCGGAAGGGAATCCAGGGTTTCAAATCCAGCGCCGGGGTTGGGCTCACTGGTTGCCGCAGCAACCAGTAAATTGCGCAATTGACTGTCGTCACCCCGCAGTATTTTGTCGGCGTCAGCGCTAATGTGCAGCATAGTGTATCCTGCTTTCCCTGGTTCAGGTCGGAGTGGGCCAACAACTGGCGGCACCGGCAATGTGAACAATTATAACAAATAGGGTGAAATCCCAGCGGCGTCAAAAGGCGTGCGGGCGTGCGGGCGTGCGGGCGTTCGGCGGCGTCGGCATCCATGCCTCCGACAGTCTGGGCCAGCTACCGCCGTTCGTCCGCCTGACACTGTGCCGCACCCGGGTTATTGGGAAGTTACGGTTTCACGTTTTTCAGAGGGTTGGCGAGTAAATATGCTAAAGTTTGTTCGACGAAAACCCAATTGCTTATTGGCCTGTCTGTCCTGCACGGGCTTGCCTTTTAACGCCGGCTTCGGCCTCGAGCGCAAAGTGCGCAATTACGATATGCGCTCGGAGACTGTGCAGGGTAAAGGGTTTCGTCATCTGCTGGTTTGGAATCGTCCGGCGCGGGAAAAAGACTCGATTCAGCGTCTGCATATATACATTGAGGGCGACGGCGTGCCCTGGGTGGCAGGTGGTACATTGATTGCCGCGGATCCGACGCCGAACCGGGTACTGGCTCTGGAGTTGATGTCGCTGGACCGCCAGGCGGCAATCTATCTGGGGCGCCCCTGTTATTTCCGGCGCTGGGAAGCCAGCGAGTGCAGTCCCGATGACTGGACCTTTGGCCGCTACTCGAAAGCGGTTGTCGCCAGTATGACGGCGGCGATCACCACTGCGCAGCGGCGCCTGGGTGCGCGGGATCTGGTGCTGATCGGTTACAGTGGCGGCGGCGCTCTCGCCGCGCTGTTGGCGGATCGCCTGGAACATGTCATTGGTCTGGTGACTATTGCCGCCAACCTGGATATCGATCAATGGACTGCTATCCACCGATATGATCCGCTGTATCTTTCCCTCAATCCGCAAAAATCCGCCAATATTCCCCCGGGTATACTGCAGTTACACCTGGCGGGGCGGGAGGACGACAATGTGCCACCGGCTATTGCCGAACAATTTGCACTGACTCATCAGGGCGGGTATAAAATATACAACGGCTTCGACCACGACTGTTGCTGGGACCAGATTTGGCCACAGGTGTTGAGCGGTCTCGAAGGGAAGCTGGGTTTTCCCGGTCGGGTTGAGGATACAGCGCGTTAGGAATTGTTGCCCTGTTCATCCTCTCGTCCACGCTCAGGTCAGCAGTTCGTTAATGATTTCCTTCAGCTCTTCGATTTCGGTCTGCATCTCGTCCATGCGTTTTTCCACCGCCATCAACCGCTCGCTGTTTGACACCGGCGGGTCGCCCGGGACGACAACCTCCGCCGCAACTGCCGGCTGTAATTCAACCTCGCCGCTGAACAAATGGGCGTAGCGGGATTCGCGCCGCCCGGGCTCGCGGGGCAGTTTGACGACAAAGGGGCCACTGCCGTGCTTGATGAGTTGCTGCAAGGTCAACTCCACCTGCAGCATGTCGTCAAATTTACACAGGCGGCTGGTGCGCGTGCGCAGTTCGCCGGGTGTCTGGGGACCGCGCAGAAACAGTACACAAATGATGGCCAGTTCCTGGGGGTTGAATTTCAACGCACTGAACTCGGTATTGCAAAACCGGTGCTGGTACTTTGTCACCCGGCTGCCGAATCCCGAGGTGGCTGTAACCAGGCGTTTATCGATCAATTCGTCGACAGTTTCCTGTGTGGTCGCCTCATCGAGACTGAGGATGGGCTCGCGGTTACTTTTTTGATTACAGCCATTGGTCAGGGCGTTAAGCGACAAGGGATATTGGTCGGGTGTGGTTATTTCTTTTTCAATTAGAACGCCGATGATACGGGTCTGGTACAGGGTTAAGTCCATAATATCGGTCATAGTCTGTTTAGTGCCTGTGCTTTTCGGGTCGCTCAGGGGCAATTATCGGAATCGCCATTTATCTCAACGGCGTCTGAGATGCTAAATTTTATCTTATCTGGATATCGAGCCAAGCAAAATATTCATTAAACCTCTATCGCCAGCAACCACTCCGCCAGCGCTGTGACAAACCGGCCGCGACCCCGGTCGTCAGCTTCAGCATCGGCGAGCGCCCACTGCGGATGGTTGCGCATTTTTTTCAGCCATTGTGGCCACTGCGCAGGAATATCCACCGGCAGCTTTTTATCGAAGGCAATCTTATTCTGCGCGGCATGACCGCGGTGCAGTAATGCGCGCATTAGTTGCAGCTGTCGCACCAGCACCAGGGTCACGGTAGCGTCGTCGATGCAGTGCCAGTTGCGCCCCCCCGCTTTCGCCAGCATATCGCTGCCATAGCGTCTGACCGTCGACCAGGTGGCGCCGATCAAGGCGCCAGCGGCGCTGGCGGCGCCGAGGCTGAGGCCGGCCAGCATCAAATCGAGGCCGGCTCCCACCAGTGCGCCTTTGGCCGCTGCCGCGCCGGTGTCCAGGCCGTACTCCCGCAGCATTTCAGGGTCAAACAGATCCCGGCTCCAGCGCCCGTCGGTTACCGCCAGTGGGTGGTATTCCATCTCGGCCGCGGAAAATTCGAAAATCTCCATTATTTTCTTCAGGCAACCGTGTTCGGCCGCGCGCACCCAGCCGCGCAGTTCCGCCTGCACCGCCTCGGGGTGATCCCCTTTGGTGACACTGCGGCGAAAAGTGGCGATTTTGACCAGTAGCTCCGCCGCCTGTCGGGCGGCGGCATGTTGCAGCGCCAGCCAGTGTTGCCGGCGCTGATCGATAAGGCTCTGGATCATGACGTAGTGCGGCTCGAGCACGCTCTGCAGCTTTTGGTAGAGGCGCTTTTCGGCTTCGAAGTCGAAGGCAACGGTGTCGAATTCCACCAGCGTGTGGAGGTTGTACTCGGCCATGGCCTGGCGCCAGTGTTCGAGGTGTTGCGTATTTGCGGCGATAAAATTGAAAACCGGAATAATAGGGAGGGCCACCATACTCAGAATACCTATCTCATCGCGGTATTTGCCCAACACTGGCTCGCGCACATCGACGACATACAGCAGGACATCGCTGTGCAGCGCCTGCCGGATTACCTTGATTTCCTGCTCGAATTCCGGATAGCTGCCACTGTCGCGCAACAGCTTCTGTAGGCGTTCGTGACCGCCGAGCGCTGTTTCCGGAGGCTGCGACCGCCAGCTTTGCAGGAGTTCTAACAGCGCGGTGGAGTCTTCCAGGCCGGGGGTATCGATGAGGCGCATAACAGGGCGGTTTTTCACCAGTACAGTTGCGGACTCCACATGGCGGGTGGTGCCGGCGGCATTTTTCACGGTGCCGAACCGGGCGTTGCGCAGCAGGGTTCTGATCAGCGAGGTTTTGCCGGTATTTGTGTGACCGACAATGGTGAGTGATACCGGTGCGGCGACCCCGGTTGTGGCTTCAGAGAGGGGGGAGGCTATCATCTTGTATCACAGTCAGGTGAGGGCTGGGAATGTCGCAGTCAGCGGCGACTGAGCGCCAGTCCTGGAGCCGCTGTGCAAAGGTCTCATCGCTGCCTGCCGCCGGGCAGAGTACAGCCAGCCAGCGTTTTTCCGGCGCTGCGCTCGCGTAGAGCTGAGACAGTGTACGTTTTACTCCCCGGTCCGGGAGTCTGCCGACATTGACTGCCGCGACTCGCTCGCGACCGGGGTCGCTGCTTAACCTGAGGATGGCCTGGCGCAGTGAATCGGAACCGGTAATCTGGCCCAGGTTGTCTCCGGCCGCGATACCGTTGGGCGGCCAGTGGTCGCCGGAGGTCAGCTCCACCCCGACCCAGTAGGCACCAGCGGGGGGCGGTTGCGTTTTTTGGCCCCGGGGTTGAGGTTTCGCGGGTGCCCGCCCTGGATCGGGGTCGACTACCCACGGGGTTCCGGAACCCGGCATCAGGGTGTGGAGTAGTCGCAGATAATAAGGCTGCTCCAGGTCCAGCCGGTAACGGTGGCGGTCCAAGGTTTCCATCGTCTTGGCCAGGGACAGCAACAGCAGGCGTGGAAGTGCCCCGTAGAGCGTCACAGCACCGAGCAGGAACGCGGCCCAGAGGCGCCGCGTTTCACCCTGTGAGGCGGTAGCCTCAGCCGCCAGCACTCCCAGTCGGCTGAGGCGGATTTGTTCCAGGCCAGGTACCGGCACACCCAGCGCCCGCAGCGGCGCGGCGAGCGTTTGGGTGAGGCTGATAAAAGTCTCATCGGAGAGGATTGTCGTGGCCCAGATAAAATCGAACTGCCGCAGCATTAACAGCAGTAGCAACATGAGCAGGCCGGCGCCGAGATAGGCCAGCCACAGGCCGTGGGAAAGTCCCGCCAGCCACCAGTAACCGGCACTGCCGTGATGACACACGGTTAACCAGCCGCGGTCGGCCGCCGCCCGACGGAG
>JARROD010000335.1:0-5633 GCA_037384225.1 Exilibacterium sp. | reverse complement strand
TTGCTTGGTGGGAATGGAACCGAAGTCCAATAACCAGCGATGGTGCTAGCTTTCGGTGAAAATTCGATGCGAGGAAGGAATTTTCAGCGGGTACCTTGGCAGAGCTGGTGTTGAGGTTATTCGACATAGGATTAATCGGCTTAATTTAACTCCCAAACTTTATTGTCCTTATGTGATTTTAAGTTGTTATTGGTTCCCGATCCCTTTCTACGCCGGTGAGTGTGAAAATATATACAGAAAGTTTTGCTTAGGACGTGCAATTTTTTTCATCGTGATAGGAGCGGTTGATTTTTATATTATATTTTTCGTTGATATCCAACCCTCATTGAACGTGTGTACGTTTTGTCTCTGTAATTAGTGCCTGAACGAAAACCCCAAAAATTTGCAGCAGAGCGGCGGCGGAATTTTTTCGCTGGGGTGGGGTGGCAATCGCTCAAAAACACCGGCGGTGAGACAGTTAGCGGACCGGGCTATTTAAAATTTAACCAAACAACAAAATTTTGTGCATACTCCCGCCGTCGAACACCTCGAAATTCTTTTAATTTTTCTGATTTTTGCTTAGGTTTTGAACTTTGCTTTTTTCCTTTGCTGTTGCTCTTTCTCTTTAGCCTCTTCCCAATCTCGTTTTAGTAATTCCGCACCCAGTTTTTGAATGTTCCTGGATAAAATTGCCATCTATCCGATTTTTCTCCGAAATAGGAAAAACTTCGCGTGACAGAATTCGAAATCTTCCCCGATTTTTCAATTGGTTGCTACTTTTCGTTCAGGCACTACCTATGGAAAAAGTTCCCCCGGGCAATGTAAACCCGGGCGATCAGACCGATAAAAAGCTGGAAAAACCAATTAAATATTAACCCGCAGTTTGATGTTGTGGGCTAAAGCATTTGATTCATACTCTATACCCAAAAAATCAAAGTTCGGGAAACGAAAGTGGGCAAGAAAGTGTTGGTAACCACACTGTTGAAACCGAAAAAAACGTCAAAGAAGGCTTTTGGGAAACTGTTTTATCAGTTGTGAGGGGGTATACCTGTTAGCGTATAATTTAATTCGGTTGTTAATCGCTGAGGCAGCCTTGCGAGCAGGTGCGCTGCCGCGAGAATATTGCACAGATACGGGTAGGAAAGCGTCCAGGCAGAATTGAACCGCGTGCTGTAAAACGCAGGCCAATACCGTATCCTCGTTTGAAAAATTCCCGGCAGGATGAGCGAAAAAAGATTGCAAAACACGGGCACGGGAAAAAGCTTGGGTTAAGTTAAGTGGCATTCATCTATGTTCTATATGAAACTATGATTTACCTCACGAAAGCGGAGAAGAGCCCGATTGCGATCTCTCTCACCTTGTGTTTACAATTGCCTGTTGACTAAGCAAATGAACAAGGGCGCCAAGCAGCAGGCAACATGATCGGCGACCTTCCACTTTTTGCTGATTCGGCGTACCCCAAAAGGCTGCAAATGAGTAAGAAAAACACCTACGATCTGTTCAGCGCCGCTTTCAAATCCGACCCCCATACCACGTACGCCAACATGCGCGCCGCAGCGCCGGTTTACGCGCATATTTGCCCGTCCGGCGAGCGCATCTGGTATGTAAACCGCAACTGGTACCGCACCCGGACAGAGGCCGAATTGGGAGACATAGCGCCGGAGCCGGAACTGTTCACCTACTTAAACCACCACATGCTTTACCAGGATCCGCCCGATCACACGCGGTTACGGGCGCTAATCAGCAGCGCTTTCAGGCCCAAAATGGTGCGCGACCTGGCGCCGCGCATCCAGGCTATTGCCGACGAACTCGACATCACGCGCGATACCCGTGCCCATCTGGCGTTTGGGATGGGCATTCATTATTGCGTCGGTGCGCCGCTGGCTCGGTTGGAAGGGCGAATTGCCTTTCAAACGCTGCTGGCCCGCTTGCCTAATTTGCGCCTTGCCGGTGCGGCCGCCGAGTTAGAATGGCGCCCTGCTGTTCTGGTGTACGGTTTGGAGCGCTTGCCGGTGGCCTGGGATGTCGACGTAGTCGGCCTTTGAATTGTTGGGCTTGGCCAGTAAATAACCGGTTCACAGTGATAGTGTTTATTCTCGCAGCAAATTTCTGAGTTCACTGGCTAACCATTGACCCGCTTTGCCAGTACTTTTACTGCGATTGGTGATCAGATCAACAGTTTCTACTATTTGTGCCGAATGGAAGTTTAGATTTAATTTTACGAGGCTGCCGTTATCGAGGTGAGGTTGGACCATATGTACAGGCAGTGAACACCAGCCGATACCCTGGCGCACCATGTCTACTAATAATTGATATCCATCTATGTACCAAACCATATCGCTGATCGTGCGCAGTCGCACCGGTTTTACAGGTTCTCTATGTCCAAGTGCGAGTTGGTGGTACCGCCAAAGCTCCTCCGATGAGACTGCGTTTATTTTTGCCAGTGGATGCCCGCTACTTATTACTCGCGCAAATTGCACGTTGCCTATCCCTTCGAATAAAAATCCATCAGGATAGCCTTCTTCACTGAACATAACCCCCAAGTGTGCTCTCCCGGATGCAACCAATGTGGCCACGTCGTGACAACTGGCGGTTAATAATTCGACCTTAGTGTAAGGAAATTGATGTTGCATTTCTTCTAATAGCCCCACCACAGCGGATTGGGGAACTGTTCCTTCATCCAGTGCTATAACGAGGCTGTCTTCTGCGCCTGAAGTCAGAGCTTTAGCTCTTTCCTGCAGTAGTCCACACTCCATCAGGATGACTTTTGTTTGCTTAAGCAACACTTTCCCCTCGCTGGTCAGCTCCGGATTACGCTTCGAGCGAACAAACAACTCTGTTCCACAGCTAATTTCCAGGTTGCTAATCGAATTGCTAACGGCTGATTGAACTTTGCCCAGCCGTCTTGCTGCCGCAGAGAATGACCCTTCTTCAGCGGCTGCTACAAATGCCTCGAGTTGCTCTAGGGAAAAATTCATGACCCATCTCCAAAATCGATACAAGATAACTTGATTCTATCGAATTTAGTGTTAGATTGCTCATGTTACCACTGTTAATAAGTAATTAAATAAGCAGGCAATATAGTCAAATAGTAATAAGGAGGTATTATGTCAACCAGACCCAATTTTCTCCCGGAACGTGAAACCCGTGAATGGCAAGACCTGGACAACAAGCATTATTTGCACCCATTTACGACCCACAAAGAAATCAGAGAAAACAGTGCCAGAATTATAGAGCGGGCTGAAGATATCTACGTGTACACACACGATGGGGAAAAACTTCTGGACGGGATGGCGGGACTTTGGTGCTGCAATCTCGGTTACTCAAGACCCGAAATTGTTGATGCAGTGCACCAGCAGTTACAGTATCTGCCTTTTTATAATAACTTTTTTCAGTGTGCCCACACGACGGTCATCGAAGCATCGCATAGGATCATCAATGATGTCGCCCCTGATCACATTACTGATGTATTTTTTACTGGATCAGGTTCCGAAGCGAATGATACTAATATTCGAATTGTACGTCGTTATTGGGATGTTCAAGGTCAGTCTCAGCGTAAATATATTATTTCACGTGACAATGCTTATCATGGGAGCACAATCGCAGCGACCAGTTTAGGTGGTATTGCCGATATGAAAAAACAAGTGGATGGTATGGGAAATGTCGAACATATCATGCCGCCGTATCATTTTGAGCTTTCTGAGCATGGGGAAAGTGAAGAAGCCTTTGGTGAAAGGGCTGCCCAGGCATTAGAAGATAAAATATTGGCACTCGGTCCGGAAAACGTCGCTGCGTTTATCGGTGAGCCCATAATGGGCGCCGGTGGTGTAAAAATCCCGCCAGCGAATTATTGGAAACTGATTGAGAAAATCTGTAGAAAATACAATATCCTGTTGATATTGGATGAAGTAATCACAGGCTTTGGACGTTTAGGACACTGGTTCGCTTGTGATTACTACGGTATTAAACCTGACCTAATCACCTTTGCAAAAGCTGTTACCAACGGTTTTCAGCAACTCGGTGGTGTACTGGTTTCAGATAGAGTGTCAAAAGTATTAAATTCCGATAGCCAGGAGTTTACTCACGGTTATACCTACTCAGGGCACCCAGCTGCCTGTGCGGCTGCTTTGGCAACTATTGGGGTGTTTGAACGCGACAATGTTCTTGATTATGTGCGCAATGAGATTGGCCCCTATTTTACTGAAAGGTTGTCAGAACTGAAGGGCCACCCACTGGTGGGGGAGGTGAGAACAATCGGTATGCTTGGCGCTATTGAAATAGTCAAGGATAAAGCGAGCAAGACTCGTTTTCCTGGTGAGGTCAATGCAGGTGTTATTATTCGCGATTGCTTTATCAATGAGGGTGTAATTATGCGTGCAGTAGGTCAGACCATGGTTGCTGCGCCCCCTCTAGTCATTACCAAGTCTCAAGTCGACGAGTTAATCGAGAAGGCTCGCGCAGGCTTAGATAAAGCGGCAAGCAAACTGATATAGCAAGTGTCTGAGTGAAAAGCATAGGGTCGTGCACGACCCTTAGGACCGTGCACGTTCCTTACTATACCCGAAGATCTATAGCGGTGGATCCACCCTGATGGCGACCGAGGTATTGACACGAAACCACCCCGCAATGGCATACCTGTCGCGATTGGTGGGAAGAACTTCGTGAGGGAACTCTTCACTGAGAAAGGTAACCAGCGTGCCCATCAGCGGAACGACTTTTACCCCCAGCCCGTCGCAATCATCCTTGTAGAGAACCAATTCGCCCCCGTCGGTGCAGCTCCAGTCTGTATTGAGATAGGCTACCAGGGACAAAACGCGGTTGGCCTCACCGCGAAAAGCATCGTAATGCCGCTTGTAATAATCGCCGGGGGCGTAATGGGAAATATGGCTTTCGAAGGAAAACAACCCCAGGAACAAGCGGCGATTCAAATACTGCTGCAGGCCGGACGCCCATTGCAGCCATTGTTTTCCCGCCTCCGACTCGCCCGTAATCCAGCAGGTTTCGTCGGTTCTGACAAACCTGTTTTTTAGATGCATCTTCCCCCTGCCTATGCCGGCACGGGCGAATTTTACAGAATCCCTGGACTGCAGGTGAACGAATAAGGCGTTCGTCAGCGCCACGGGCAATGCTCCAGGCCGTATGCTGTATCCCTGCCTTTCTATATCCTGAGCGATAAGCGCAAAAAGTGTTTCTTCAAACTCGCCGTTTCCGGCAATACTGGAAATAGGTTTGGCAGCTGACAAAATCGCACCCTCTGGTAGAAACGTGCAATCATATACCCAAATTGACCTACTGGCACACCGCTGCTCCAACACGATCCAGGTTTGGGTCAGAAACCTCAATAACAAAGAAGCCCGGCATGGCCGGGCTTCTTTTTTTACCTGCGATTTAAGATCAGTCCAGCGTGTAGTTGACTCCCAAGTAGAAACTGCGACCCAAGGTACTGTAGATACCTGAATCACCACCGGTGCCGGAGAGCCCTACGGGCGGCTCTACGTCATCGATGTTGTTGACACCACCGTAGATCTTGAACTCCGCGAAGCTATAGCTGCCTTGCAGGTCGTGATAACGGACGCTCGGCGCCTTGTAGGGGGACTGAAGATCCTTGCGCTCGTCCGCTTCAATCAACAGCATGTCGTCTATGTAACGGCTGC
>JARROD010000334.1:0-4049 GCA_037384225.1 Exilibacterium sp. | reverse complement strand
TTTGTGCAAGTAGGCGAGTCAGCCGGCAACCAGGGTACTGGCCTTGGACTTTCCATCACTCGCCAATTCGTGCAGTTGATGGGCGGAGACATCAGTCTCGAAAGTACACCCGGCAAAGGTTCTCTTTTCAGAATCTCTCTGCCGATGCAGGAAGCCAGCGAAGGCGATATTCGCAAATCGAAACAGACCGAAAACCGTAAAGTAACGAAATTAGCGCCAGGGCAACCCGTGTTTCGCTTACTGATCGTGGAAGATCAGCGCGATAACCAGCTACTGCTCACTAAGCTGCTTGAGAAAGCCGGATTTCAGGTCAGAATCGCCAACAATGGCAGAGAGGGAATAGCGCTATTCCAAAGCTGGAAACCACATTTGATCTGGATGGATAGGCGCATGCCGGTGATGGATGGCCTGGAGGCGACACAATACATCCGTGAACTCCCACAGGGCAAAGAAGTTAAGATCATTGCGCTTACCGCCTCGGCATTTCAGGAGGAACGCAATGAAATGCTCGAAGGCGGCATGGACGATTATTTGCGCAAGCCCTACCGCGCTGATGAAATCTACACCTGCCTGTCGAAACACCTGGGTGTCAAATATCTCTATAAGGACTCGTCGAAGCCGAATGAACAACCGGAACGAAAAGAGGATATAACGCCGGAAATGTTGGAAAACTTACCGATAACACTGTGTAACGACCTTATCGAGGCGCTGGAAAGCCTGGAAGTCGAGCGTATTAGAACGGCCATCGAGCAGGTTTCAACGCACAATCAGGCATTACATAAAAAGCTGCGCCGGCGCGCTCAGAATTTCGATTACCAGGCGCTATTGGGAGCCTTGCAGAAGGACAGGTGAACTAATGGGCGGTCGTAAACAACAGATCCCACCCAGGGCCCATAACGAAAATCATCTGCAACTACCGGCAAGGCAGTCAGGTCAATATTTGCCACTCGCTCAATGCCACCTCAAGATAAAAATTTCCCATCGATATCTTTAACGATTCCAGACAAATCCCGGATGTGACCGGCAGCATCTATACCCAGGTTTCTCTGAACCGGGTAAACCATATCGAAGCAATTTCATTTCTCATATCTCCGTAAAACGCAAAAACTTTTTTCATTGCCGAGTGAAGCATATCCCCGTCTCGATGGAATTCTCCATGAGTGAGACGAACGCTAGAAGTCAGCACGTAGGCCCAGGGTATACCGTGGACCGGTTTGCTCATGCAAAAGAATTTGATTATCATAGCGTCCTACTTTCTGGTATTTTTCATCGGTGATATTCACACCCTCCATAAACATCGACATGCTGTCGGTGAGCGCGTAACTAAATCGTACATCCACCTGCTCGTAATCGCTTACAAAAGTCGGTTCGCCGCCGAAGCCAACGGCGACTTGTAAAAAGCGCTCCCTGCGGTTCCAGGCCAGGCGTGCCTCGAACTTGCCATACTCGTAGAAACCCACCAGATTGTAGGAATCTCCGAGCCCTTCCAGCGCAAAGGTCTGGGTCAAATCATTAACATCTAATTCGGCATTGCTATCCACCAGGGTCGCATTGGCGGTAAATCCAAAACCACTCCAGGCTCCCGGAAGGTAGCCAAAAGTATGCTGAAAACCGATTTCCATACCGTCTACGCTGGAACTTTCCAGATTATTCTGAAGACTGACCTCGAAAGTGGGGTCAGTATCGAATAAGTCGTCTGAGTCGGCGATCGGGAAGACCCTTTTTTCCACCGTGTTAACCAGGAAATTATCCAGATCCTTGCGAAACAGCCCCAGGTTAAAATATCCGCCTTCCTGGTAGTACCACTCCAAGGCCAGGTCGAGATTATCCGATAAAAAGGGCTTTAAATCCGGGTTGCCACTCGATGCCTGAAAATTTCCGGGGCGGGTTATGCCGATAACGGTGCGGGGCGACAGCGCGCCAAAGGGTGGGCGAGTCAGGGTCCGCGAGGCGGAAAGACGTGCAATCAAATCGTTCGTGATATTGAGACGAATATCCAGGTTGGGCAGCAAGTAGTGGTAGGTATTGGTTTGGTCGACGACAGCGGGATCTCCCAGCACCGGCAGGTACAGGGTTGGATCACCGCTATCAACCAGATCCAATAACTGCCGGGAAATTCCAAATGCGCTGGTTTCAGTATCCACGTATCGCAAGCCTGTATTCATCACCCATGGCAGATTGACCAACTCCCCTTGGAAATTTAGATTTACGTACAAAGACATCACTTCTTCTTCAATTTCGCTGGAGTCGGACTTTTTGATGATGTCAAACCCGTTGGTTGCTTCCAATTCCGCCAGCGTGCTACCTGGCTCAAGCCCCAACGCGGCATCCCGCGCCGCAGCCGCAGCCGGTGATTGCAAGTAGGCCAAGAGTTCGTCGATGTCAGTCGTTTGCCAGGTATCGGGCACCGAGATTTCACCATCCAAATAGCCAGTGCCTTCGGAGACAAACTGAATCAGCTCATCTGGAACATCCACGAAATAACCACAGTAAAGACAAAAAGCCCTATCATCAGTAGAACGATTGGTGGTGGTTTCCGACTCCTTGGAATAATGGGCCCCGAAGCTAACGACCTTGAGGTGGGCGAAATCAGCCTGCCAACTGAAATCCACGCGCTGCTCGAACAGATCGTGCTTGATATCAGGTGCGCCGCCAAGGGGGCCACCGCCAATTCCACGCAGGTTAAAATGCGCCTTAGTCAGGCTGGAATCCAGTATTTGCTCATCAGAGACCCCGCTGTAGGATGGAATCCCATTATCGTCATAGCTTAAGGTAAAGCCGCTATCCCGAAAACCAATCACGACTACATTGGTTCCACTGGCTCCCAAGGATTCCGCTTCCGACCAGCTGGTATCGATGGCTAGATTCCAATCCGGGGCAATGTCCCAAGCGAGATTGACACCCAATGCGAGTGATTCAGTCGGACGGCTACGTTCAGCGATGGTAAAATCCGTAGCGGCATCACTGTTCTGAGTATGCCGAATGGCGGTGCGGTTTTCGTCAAACGTCGCATCGGTAATTATCGATGGGGTAACGAAAAACGTCAACGAGTTGGATCGGGTCTGAACATCAAACTTGCTGTACATTCCATCCAGGGTTAAGGTCAGATTATTGTTAAACTGATATTGGAAGGTACTATTGATATTGCTTCTTTCACGCTCTTCGTCAATGGGGCTGATGTTAAATACCTGAGAAACGAAAAATTGATCGTCAGCCGTGTAGCCCTGCTCCGCCAGTTCATCGGCAATAAGGCTCAAGCCGTCGCGCGGCGTGGAAATAATACCATCGGTCAAAAATCGTTCTATACGATTTTTCCGTTTTTGATACGTCACGGACAAGAGCAACCCCAGCCGACCATCCGCATAGGTGTTACTAAACATGCCGAATAGCTCCGGCGTTGTTTGCTCGGAAAGTTCTTCGTAAAGCCCTTTCACCGTAGCGACCCCTTTAAAGCTACCAATATCCAATGGACGCGGCGTATGCATCACGATAGTGGAACCAATACCCCCAGCTTGCAACCGGGATGCCGCGCTTTTGTAGACATCGACTCGCGAAACCAGCTCAGCCGGCAAAATATCAAAATTAAAGGATCGGGCGCCGGTATCAGAAACAATCCGACGACCGTTTAAAAGCACCGGACTGAACGCTGGTCCAAACCCTCGTACCGTTACCGCTTGCCCTTCCCCACCGCTTCGGTCGATGGAAACACCAGTGATCCGCTGCAAGGACTCGGCGATATTGGTATCGGGAAATTTACCCAGGCTTTCCGATGCAATGGAATCCACTATTTCGTCGGCATTTCGTTTGATGTCTATCGTTTTCTGCAAACTGCTGCGAATGCCGGTCACGGTAACTTCGTCCATATACTCCTCTGAACTCAATTCCTGGGCCATTGTGTTAGCGGCCGATAACAACACAAGAGCAATCTTTGAACAGATAAACGGATACTTGGCTATCATCATTTTCTCCAGGTCAGTCTGAACTTCTGCTTTGTTGGTATTTCAACACCAGAGTCACTGCGCTTTAAAAATAGGCATCTATTAACGTGG
>JARROD010000333.1:0-8256 GCA_037384225.1 Exilibacterium sp. | reverse complement strand
GAGTGGTGAAATGACTGATGATGAGGGCATTATTTATCCATATGATCTATGTTGAGGAAAATTGTAGGGGGAAGCGTGCTGAGGTTATTTCGATGCAGGTATTTAGGAGCTAGGACGGGGATACTTTTTCACTATGCCTAAATATCATAGGCCTTTGTTATATTCATCTGTGTTTGAGGAGGGAAATGCGTAAGCTTATATTTGCAGTTTTAATGTTGTCTATAGCAAAAATGTCTATAGCTGATAACGATCAGGTGGCGGAAGTGTATGTCACTAAACTAAATACCTACACTGATTTTACCATAGTTTATTTTGCTCCAAACTTTAGTTTTACCCAAGGGTGTGAGAAGTCAGATGCTAACAAAGCGGTAATAAGATTTGGTGGCGCTAAACAGGAAATGTTTTCCGCTCTTTTATCGGCAGCAATGACCAGAAAAAAAGTGTCTATGGGGGTTAACGGCTGCGATTCCACTGGCTATCCAACTATTTATCGAGTGGATGTATATTTTGACACTCCATAGAACTATGTTAGCGGTACAACGTGTCAGTTATACCGCCGACAGCAGGCAAGCCAAGTTGCACAACAAGTTGCACAACGTTAGGGTAAATTCTTCTAAACAAAATTCGGTAACTTTGGAGGAAATCGTCGAATTCTTGTTGAATGTAGCGAGGCAGGTTTTTCCCCTGTGCTTCGAGCGAGGCTTTGAAGGCCGGGTAATACTTCTGGACCCACCGATAGAGCAGCGTCTCTTCGGGCTGGTGAGCCGATTTCGTAAGAAACCAAGTCACCCCGAGTGATTTCAAACTCCTCTTCGCGGTACTCAAAACCACCGGCGATGCTCAAATCGGAACTCATCCAGGAAATTCCGACCGGATAGGCGAGATCGATATTGAAGTTTTGCTCTCTTTGCGTATAGGCGCCTGGATCAAATTCAGTCGGTGTATCCGGCCCCAGGGAGGCATTGACGGTATTGCGAATAAAGAAGTCCACATCGTTGTAGCCAATGCTGGTACTGACATCCCACACCAGGCCACTGGCAAACTCCCCACGCAGACCCGCCACGGCGGAGTAATCGGTCAACTCCCCGCCGAAACGCGGCGAAAAGCCACCCGGAAACATTTCGTTGAAAACAAAACATTCTGCGCCGATCGCCGTGGAATTGTCCATGACCAATGCCAAACCTGCGGCATCGCCGACAGCCACATTCGGACAGTCAAGATTGTTGGTGGTATCAAGGTCGCCGACCAGGCGCTGATCGCCATTGGCGAATACGCCGGAACGGGTATCGGGATTGCGATAGAAGAAACCACCTTCCACTTCCTTGCTCTGATAGTTACCAAAGCCGTAAAAATTCATTCTGTCGTTGATATCAACACCCAGGTAGACAATCAGTTTTAAGTCGTCCTTGGTTTCGGGCTGCCCCCAGACTTGGGCCGGATTTTTGACAAAGGTGTCGCCGCCATCAATCAACGCTTGTGCATCGGAGCGCTGAATGCTTCGATCCGTAGGATCGGTATTGCCGTATTCGAAGCTGAGGTTAGTGAATCCGCTTCCTGTAAACGGAAAGGGCATGCCAACGTTGCCCGAAATGGTGGTCTGTTGGCCATCGCCTTCATAGAACTCGCCATACCGGGCTTCAAACTTACCGCCCTCGGCGCTGTCATTCAGAATAAAATTTATCACCCCGGCAATCGCGTCGGAGCCGTACTTAGCGGCGGCGCTTGCCGTTTACCAGAACCAAGGTATGGTCTGGCGCCAAACCACGCAAGTTGGCGGGGCGGACAATGGTCGCAGCATCACTGATCGGTTGGGTATTCACGTTGTAGGAGGGAACCACGTTGCGTAGTAAATTGCTTAAATCGGTATCCCCCTGGTTAACAAAATCCTGCCCTGATACCACATCGACCGGCGCTGGTGACTGGGTAGCGGTCCGGCCCACGGTTCGAGTACCAGTAGTAATCACTTCCTCCATAATTTCGTTGTCTTGGGCGAGAGTGTTGGAACTCAAACTACCCATTAGCGCGAAAACGGAAAGCGAACCTGCCAAGTGCATATATTTCATCTAGTAAATCTCCTCTTTTCTAGAAGTGGATGCCGTACAAATACTCGGGATGTTGATTAAGGCTCTTGTTATATTGCTTTTATTTTCATATTGTCTCCAATGGAAGGGCTAGAGCTTTTAACAACAGGATTTCCAATACCGAAAGATAAAACTGGGATGGATATGACGACTAGTACATTGTGTGAATTTGGCCCGAGTCATAACACGGAAATATGTCAAAATCTAACCATCCTAGACGCAGCAACACCTATGGCATAGAGCGGAAACGAGAGGCACAAAAATTATGGCCGACGTCAAAAGCGACATCCAAATTGCTCAGGAATGCAAGCTACAGCCGATCGGGGAGATTGGCGATAAATTGGGTATCCCCCGCGAAGCGCTTTTACAGTACGGGCACTACAAAGCAAAGATTTCCTACGACAACATTCCCAATCTCGACCAAGCCAAAGACGGGAAGTTGATTTTGGTTACCGCCATTTCACCGACACCGGCCGGCGAGGGTAAAACCACGACGACTGTTGGCCTCGGTGACGGCCTCAACCGCATCGGCAAAAAGGCCATGATTTGCCTGCGCGAACCTAGCCTTGGTCCCTGCTTTGGGATGAAGGGTGGTGCGGCTGGTGGCGGGTATGCGCAAGTGGTGCCCATGGAAGATATTAACTTGCACTTTACCGGTGACTTTCATGCCATCGGCGCCGCTCACAACTTGTTGGCCGTGCTGATAGACAACCACATTTACTGGAACAATGAATTGCGGTTCGACCTACGTCGCGTCAGTTGGCGCCGCGTGGTGGACATGAATGATCGCGCCCTAAGGCAAATTACGATTGCCCTTGGCGGCCCCGGCAACGGCTTCGCGCGAGAAACGGGTTATGACATCACCGTCGCGTCCGAGGTTATGGCAATATTCTGTTTGGCCACAAGCCTGGAAGATCTACAACGGCGTTTAGGCGAGATAATCGTTGGCTACACCCGCGAGTTAAAGCCCATCCGCGCCAAAGAAATCAACGCACCCGGCCCGATGACTGCTTTATTGCGCGATGCGTTAATGCCAAACCTGGTACAAACCCTGGAACACAATCCGGCGTTCATTCACGGCGGTCCCTTTGCCAATATCGCCCATGGTTGTAATTCCGTCATGGCCACTAAAACCGCATTGAAGCTGGCGGACTACGTGGTAACAGAAGCCGGTTTCGGCGCCGACCTTGGGGCGGAGAAATTCTTCGATATCAAATGCCGCAAAGCGGGCCTGAAACCGGCCGCAACTGTCATCGTTGCCACGGTGCGAGCTCTGAAAATGCACGGCGGAGTCGCCAAAACAAATTTGGGCGCGGAAAATGTCGCCGCCGTGAAAAAGGGCTGCGCGAACCTAGACCGTCACATTCGCAACGTCGGTCGCTTCGGCGTTCCAGCGGTAATTGCCATCAATTGTTTCAACACCGACACCGAAGCGGAAATAGCGGAAATCAAAACCTTCTGCGAGAATCTGGGTGTACAAGTGTTTACCTGCACTCACTGGGCCGATGGCGGCGCCGGTACTGAGCAATTGGCGCATCACGTAGTGAAGTTGGCGGATTCCAACAATAGCCAGTTCCGTACTTTATATGACGACGACCTGAGCCTGTGGAACAAAGCCCGCCGCATCGCTCGCGATATTTATGGAGCGGAAGATATTATTGCTGATCAAAAAGTCCGCGACCAGTTCACGCGTCTCCAGGAAGATTATGGCCATTTTCCGATTTGTATGGCGAAAACCCAATACAGCTTTTCTACCGACCCAAGATTAATGGGGGCGCCGGAACATCACGTGGTCGCCATCCGCGAAATTCGCTTAGCGGCGGGAGCGGAGTTTTTGGTAGTGATTTGCGGCGACATCATGACCATGCCCGGTTTGCCGAAGGTTCCCGCCGCCAACAGCATTTATGTTAACGATGAAGGCCACATTGTCGGCTTGTTTTAAGCAAGCGATGAGTGCGTATTTTTGCCTACCGTGAACGCCTAACAAATCAAAGGACACACACTATCTTTTTACTATTAATGTATATCCAAGTCCTTTTGACGAGGTCATTGAGTTCAGTGATTTTTTAAAATCTGATCCGAAGTGTGCTGATAGGTGACGGAAAGGCAAATAAAACCACCAATGGTTTATGCCTGGAAAGCCAGGGCCAGTATGGCGTGTTTACGCGTTAGTTTTTAACCAGCAATTAAAACAGGAGACGGACGATTAAATCGCCAGCGGTGAATGGTTTCAAACCGCGTGGTATTGATGAGCCACTGTTTGGCGGACAGTTATAGGCTGCCTTGCCTCCGATCCATCCCGCCTGGCGCCGCTGCGAAAACTTGACGTAGGCCCACTATGCCGGCGTTTTCGCAACGACACCAGACGGGCGCCTCGAAACCCCTTTTTATTACTGATAAAGGGGCCGGAAGTTATTTCGTGCACGGTCCTAAGAACCGCGACAATTTGTCACACTGACGTTTTCAAACTTATCACCTAGAATACTGCCCCAAAAATTTGATAAAGGTATAGCTACCGCTGTGGAGGCGTTATCGTGCAAATAGGTATAGAAAACTCAACATTTTGTGGGGTTTTGATGTGCTGTGCCGTTTTTGTTGAGCCACTTTGGGCTGACGAAGATAAAAGCAGCTCTTCCACCGCAACAAACGCTTCACACCTGGAACAAGTTGTGGTGACCGGCCATCCCTATGAAATGCATAATGGTACGGGAGATACAGCCGATATTCTTTCCGACCAGGGTGTGGATTTTTCAAGCGCAGGTGGAATTTCGAGTTTACCCGTTTTACGTGGATTGAACGACGACCGAATCAAGTTAGTGATTGATGGTGCTGAGACTACTTCATCGTGTGCTAACCATATGAATCCTGCTTTGTCTTATATCGACTCCAGTCGTGTCAATTCGGTGGATGTAATGGCTGGCATCACGCCAGTGAGCATGGGTGGCGACAGCATCGCAGGGACGATCAAAATTGTTTCCGAAACGCCGATTTACGCCGATGGCGAAGGAAAATTTCTTAAAACGGCCTCTGCAGGCTATTTCTATCGCAGCAACAACGATAATCACGGTATCGCTTTGAAGCTGGGCATTGCCAACGAAACGGCAGCCCTAATGTATAGCGGCAGTATGGACAAGGCGGACAGCTATGAGGATGGAGACGGAAATACTGTTCTTGACACCCTGTATAAAAGTAAAAACCATAGCCTCACTCTGGGCCTTCGTGGTGAAAAGCAAGCGATGACGCTGAAGTTAAATCATCAAAAAGTGCCCTATCAAGGTTTTCCAAACCAATATATGGATATGGTGGACAATAGCAGCACAGGCATTAATTTTAATTATCTGCGTCAGTTCGGCTGGGGCAAGCTGGATACTTTGCTCACATGGCAAGATGTCGACCACGAAATGGGATTTTTTACCGATGAAAAACCAGGCACTATGCCAATGATTACCGAGGGACAAGATATTGCCTATAAAATAGCGGCTGAAATTCCCTATGGAGAGGATTCAAAATTTTGGCTGGGAAACGAATTCCATCAATATAAATTGGATGATTGGTGGCCAGCCATTGAAGGCTCCATGATGATGGGGCCAAACGACTACATCAATATCAACAATGGCGAGCGTTCGCGCTACGCTTTGTATGCGGAAGCGGAACATAGCCTCGCTAAAAATTGGCAGGCTATTGTGGGTGTGAGATACGAACATGTCATTATGAATACAGGCAATGTTCAACCCTATAATTCCATGCCCAGCATGATGAATATGGATGCAGCTGCGGCCAATACATTTAATTCGCTTAGCCATAAACGCAACGATGACAATATCGATATCACTGCGATGGGGCGTTACACTCCGGGCGGTGCATACTCGCTTGAATTTGGATATGGGCGAAAAACACGGTCTCCCAACCTTTATGAGCGCTACAGTTGGGGCAGGGGCACCATGGCCATGACTATGATCGGTTGGTTCGGTGATGGCAACGGCTATGTGGGCGATATTGGCCTTGCGCCTGAAATTGCACACACCTTGAGTGCTACGCTCAATTGGAGCGAGAAAGAAAACTTTCAGCTGTCCATTACGCCTTACTATACATACGTGGATGATTATATCGACGCGAAGCAAATCGGCAGCTTTAATCCTCGCAGGGCAATGGCTGTTACGCGGCCGTTGCTGCAGTTTGTCAATACCGATGCGACATTGTACGGTGCCGAGTTGCACGGCCGTAAGCCACTGTTGGAAAGTGCAAAAGCGACAACGATTTTAGATTTGCGAATCGCGTACACAAGAGGCGAGCGTGCCGACGATGGCGGCGATCTGTACCACATCATGCCGCTGAATTGGAAGCTGATGCTAGAGCAAAATGTTCAACAATGGAAAAGCCGCATTGAAGTTGAATGGGTAGAAGACAAAAATAATGTTGATGACTTGCGTCTGGAACCCGCAACGGATAGCCACACCCTGGTCAATATCAGTACCGCATACCAATGGAAAAGAGTCTTGCTGAGCGCCAGTGTGCGCAATCTATTTGACGAGCAGTACGATTTACCCTTGGGCGGCGTTTATTATTCTGGTTGGTTAGCCGGCGACAGAACCGGTCAATTTGAAAGTTTGCCAGGGCAGGGGCGCTCTTTAAATGTTGAAGTGAAATATGAATTTTAAAAAATTCGGTGGGTATAATTTATATTCAGCGCGTGGTGCTAAACGCGGGCTTTGGTTAGCTGGAGGCTGCACTAATATTTAGTGCTTGCTGGTTTTACTTGAGCTGATCGATTGTAGAAAGAGAGCGATATGACATTTGTGCTGACGGCATTTCTTTTGGGGTTAATGGGGAGTATGCATTGCCTTGGTATGTGTGGCGGCATCGCAGGCGCTCTTAGTATGGCTAGTCGAAATGAGTCTGTATATACCAGGCTCACTATCACCATACTTTACAATTTCGGCCGGTTGCTAAGCTACTCGATTGCCGGTGCCAGCATGGCCGTGCTGGGGCATTGGCTTATTCAGGATTTGGGACTAACCTGGCTGCGTTCGCTGGCAGCAATCATATTGATGTTAGCCGGTTTATATATTGCTGGATGGTGGCGAGGTCTGGTTTATTTAGAAAGAGGCGGGGCTCGTATTTGGAAATTTATCCAGCCCATTTCCGGAAAACTTTTACCAGTAACCAAAAGCCATCAAGCATTGCTATTGGGTTTGCTGTGGGGCTGGTTGCCCTGCGGATTGGTGTATTCCGCGTTAGTGCTGGCGGCAACACAAGCAGATTTAATGAAAAGTATTCTGGTTATGTTTTCTTTTGGATTGGGAACCTTGCCAAGCATGTTGGTTGGCGGCTTTGCTGCTGGAAAACTCAAAAGGTTTACGTATAAGGCTTGGGTGAGAAATTTAACAGGGATTTCATTGATCGCTTTAGGCTCCGCTGCTTTCGCGATGCCATTTTTACACAGAGGGCATCATACAGGTCAGCATGATATGACAGAAATTCACAACCATCATCACTAGGCTTGTTTGATGAAAACTGACTGATCTCACTCCTCATGCCTCATCGTCCCATCACGCTTAATCGTCAATGGCGTCCCCGGTGTCCCCACATAAACCACAATAATTACAGCAGGTTCGTCATCGCTCGGGTTGCGGCCATAGTGCCAGGTGTTGACGACTTCAGCGATCGTATCGCCAGCATGCAGAGATAAAGTGTCACCATGTTCGGAGACAGCTTCGAGATTGCCGCTGATGAGCACGCCGGTGTTGATGATTGGGTGCTGATGCTCGGGCAGCGCGGTGAGTGGCGGGATGGTGATGCGCAGGATCGAGATTTCCGGCTGCGTCGTGGGGTACGCGGGCAGCGGTTTGTTGTCCCAACTGGTCGTGGTTTTCATCAGCGTTTCCACTTTAATCGCGGTGGGGTGCTGCGGTGAACTTTTAATTCCAGGACTTCCGGGGGTTGTGCAGCCGACAAGCAGCAGGACGGCGGTAAGCAGGACGATCCGTAGTCGCGTGGTGTGGCCTGTCAATTCCGGTCACTCCCACTCAATCGTTGCAGGGGGCTTACTTGACACATCGTAGGTCTCCCGCGAAACCCCGGCAATTTCGTTAATAATGCGATTGGAGACTTTTTCCAATAGCTTGTACTGTGCGAATTCTTAATTTTTCTCAATATTGGCATTTTAGTGTGATTC
>JARROD010000332.1:0-7338 GCA_037384225.1 Exilibacterium sp. | reverse complement strand
ATTAGAGGACTCTCTGATGGAGCTGCTAATTGATGCGACTAGAACTTATAGCGTGGACCGTATAACTCGCACGGTTAAAAGTGGCAAGCGCATATTGCGTGAGTCGACCGTGGACACCCTGTACCTGGACCACTATTTTGGGGACCTGGAGACTGGTAGTGATTTAATCAAGTGGGCGCAGCAAAAAAAGCTGCTGCCAGAGCAAGTGGTACTAGTTTCAATCAGCCCGTCCGGGCGTGCGGATATGGCGCGGCTGTTGTCGAACGCGGGTTATCAGTCCGCGGACGGCATCCATTTTTTACGTTGGTAAACTCCGCAGGTAGAAACTTGGCGCCCATTGGGCGCTTTTTTTATCTGGATGGCTGTTAGGAACGGGAAGTTATTCCGTGCCCGTTCCTTCGTAGCACTGTAGAGCCTCATAGTAGTTCAGAGCTTCCATTTCCGTGTTGCAGACGTAGGTGGTGGGTTTCATGAGCTGGAAGCAGGGAACCATCAGTGTCAGTAAATCATTTCCGCGTGGTGTTGAGGCGTAAAGAATAACACCCCTGAATCCTCTTGTTTTCAGCTCTTGAGATAAGCCTCTGATTTCTATCATTTCGGAATAACGCACCACAAGGTCCTCGGCTTCGTTCATATTGACGATGTCAACCAAACCCTTCGGGTTTACTTTCGGGCCGAAAAGTTTAAGAACGTGGGACTTTATTTCTTCAGTTGTCAAAATGCCGGTAACTTTTGAGTGGAATAGCTTTTTGGATGGATCGTAGTTGTAGGTGCCAGCCATCGTTAACCTTTTGTTGTTTAAGTTGGAGTAAAAGGCCGCAGTTGATGCCGATGGTCCCTGGCTGAATTTAACCCTTCGTTCCAAGCATAGTAGAGAACGATTTCCTGTGCCAGGAGGCGATTTCATTTGTTGTGCGTTAATCAGTGCCGGCATTTGGGGTGTGCCACTGAAACCAGGAGGCCGGCACGCAGTCGGCCCTCAACTCAAATGGGGCAGGTCAACTCTCCCAGGCGTTTGGTTAGCAGTACATTTTCGTTGTAATCAATGGGGATTACGACCAGGCTCGGTCCCGGTTCGTTAAATGATTGCCGCAATACATCTTTTAACACGGTAGAAGCTGAAACCTTGTGCCCCTGCCAACCAAAAGCCCGGGCCAGTTGTACCCAGTCGGGATTGCCGAAGGAGAGATCGGTATGGTGTCCGAATTCATTGGTCTGCTTCCAGCCAATCAACCCGTAACCACCGTCCTCCCAGATCATAACGGTAATATTGCTGTTGAGGCGACGGGCAGTTTCCATTTCCTGAACGTTCATTAAAAAGCCTCCATCGCCGCAGATAGCGAGTATTTTGCGCTCGGGGTACACCAGGCCGGCGGCAATGGCGCCGGGCAGTGCGAAACCCATGGAGCAAAAACCGTTGGGAATCAGGCAAGTGTTGGGTTCGTGGCATTGGTAGTGGCGGGCGATCCACATTTTATGGGCGCCGACATCCGACAGCAGAATATCCTCCGGCCCCATCACTTCTCGCACATCCCATAGCACCTTTTGCGGCCGGATAATGCCCTCGGTGCTATCGTCCTTATGGGCGCTGAGCTCCGCGGTCATATCCCGACGCACAGCGTGTTGCGGTTTCAGATCCAGCTTCAGACCACGCCTACTCACACGCTCATTGAGCATCCACAGGGCGTGGGCAAGATCGCCCACCACTTCAATGGCGGGGTGGTAGTATTCATCGATTTCAGCCGGAAGAAAATCGATATGAAGCACCTCTTTTTCCCGTGCGACGTTCCAGAGTTTAGGGTGGTACTCCACCATATCGTAACCCAGCGTAATGACCAGGTCGGCGGCGTCGATGGCGCAGGCGGGAATATCCTTTGCGCCCAGGCCGATAGTATAAAGGCAGTAGGGCGCATCCATGTCCACGCAGCCTTTTGCCATGAAAGTACTCACAACGCCGATACCGGTTTTTTCACAAAAGGTGCGCAACTGTTTGCTGGCGCGGCGGCGGATACAGCCGTTGCCGGCGATGATAATCGGCCGTCTGGCTTTTTGAATACGCTCAAAAGCGCGGTCTACAATCTTATCGTCGGGAACCGGGCGGCGAAATCTCTGTACCTTGAGAGGGGCTTTATTGACGGCTATTTTGGCTATGTCCTCTGGTAGTTCCAGGTGCACGGCACCGGGCTTTTCTGTGCGGGCCAGGCGCACGGCCTTGCGGACTATTTCCGGAATGTTTTCCGGGTGCCAGATAGTGGTGGCCCACTTGGTAACCGGTGTGAACATATCGACCACGTTCATGATCTGATGGGATTCCTTGTGCAGGCGTGTGGATGCGCCCTGGCCGGTCAGCACCAGCATCGGGGCCCGGTCCATATTGGAGTCGGCGACACCGGTAATCAGGTTGGTGGCGCCGGGGCCAAGGGTTCCCAGGCAACCGGCAGGGTTGCCGGTCAGGCGGCCGTAAATTTCCGCCATGAAAGCCGCGCCCTGTTCATGGCGGGTGAGGATAAAGCGAATTTTATCGGATTGCTCTAATGACATCATGAAATCTGCGTTTTCCTCACCGGGAACGCCGAAGATATACTCTATACCTTCTTCTTCCAGACATTTCACCATTAGGTCTGAAGCTTTCATAATACATTTCCTACCCGTTTAACATACGTTGGAGATGGCGCGCCACGCGGTATATATCTGATAAATTCGAGGCGTTGAAATACCAGGTTTATCAAGTGGCTGCTACGTGAGCTGTTGGCCAAAAGGTAGCAAAATTGTAGCTCGTCAAGGCCGCAGATAAAAGTAGTGTGACTTCATTAAATATAAACTTTACTGCTGAGGTTTACCCGCTTTTTGTCAAGTCCTGCAGTAGGGCAGGTCTGGTATGTAGCGTGCTGAGCACATAGGCTCGATACAACTTTTCCGGCGCTGGAATCAATTTAGGCAGGCCGGGTCTGGGTTGTCTATTCTTCTAAGGTAACTGTTTTGGGATTAATGACACATGGAAACCGCACACGTATTGGTTGTTGATGATATTGACTTCAATATTGAGTTGACCACCTGTTTGCTGAAGTCGCTTCCGATTGAAATAATAGGCGCCAATTCGGGGCAAAAGGCTTTGCAAGCGCTGGCCGAGCATGAATTCGCCCTGATTTTGATGGACGTGCAGATGCCGGAAATGAACGGCTTCGAATGTGTCTCGAAAATTCGCGAATGCAAAAAGTGGCGGGATATACCGGTTATTTTCATTACGGCGTGCAGCAGTGGAAAAAAATATACCGGGGAGGGGTATCGGGTCGGCGCTGTCGATTATCTGTTAAAACCCGTTGATGCGGATGTCCTCCAAGGCAAGGTAAAGGTCTTTGTCGATTTGTTTCACCGACAAAAAATACTTGAGCGGGCTTTTAGCCGAGTCGACAGGGTGCGACGTAAAAATGAACTGCTGCTCAACTATACCACCGAATATACCAGCGAAGGCATTCTGGGGTTGGATTTAAACCACTGTGTCACCTTCGCCAATCATGCCGCTTGCAAGTTGCTTGCCAAGACCAAAGAGCTGTTGGCGGGAACCAGTGTGCGCAATTTTTTCGCCCCCCTATCGAGCGATGACGAGTGGCGCGAGTCGGAGTTTGTCAGCAATTTTCACGCTTGTCGGACCTGCGAGGAACGCGACGGCTTATTCTGGCGCAGTGAAGAGGAGTCATTTCCGGTTGAGTTCACCCAGGCTACCATTATTGACAATGGTCAGCCGGTGGGAAGTGTTGTCGCCTTTCAGGATATAAGCGATCGCAAGGAAATCGAAAAACGGTTGGTGAGTCTGGCCCGCTATGATCAACTGACCGGCCTTTCCAACCGCAGTGTGTACTGGGAAAACCTTACGGCAACCCTATCCCGGGCACAGCGTTATCAAGGTTTCGCGGCACTTTTGTTTATCGATCTGGATGAGTTTAAAAAAGTCAATGATAATCTTGGCCACGAAAGTGGAGATTTTTTATTAATTATGGCCGCAGAGCGTATTCACCATGAAGTCTATATAGGAGCAAGTATCGGTATCGCGCTATATCCGGAAAACGGAACCGATGCCGCATCCCTAACCAAAGCGGCGGATACAGCTATGTATTGTGCCAAGGAAAGCGGCCGCAATCAGTATCAGTTTTACAGTGACGATATGCAGCAGCGCATTAAACATCAAATGCAGATTGCCAACGATTTGCGGGTGGCCATAGATACCGATCAGTTGGAACTCTACTACCAGCCGCAAATAGATTTAAAAAACGGGCGTCTGAAGAGAATGGAGGCGCTGTTGCGCTGGTACCATCCCGAGCGCGGTATGATAGGGCCTTCAGTATTTGTTCCCATTGCCGAAAATACCGGCTTGATACACCAACTGGGCGAGTGGGCTTTTCTGCAGGCTATGGCGCAGATGCGCAAGTGGTTGAATGAGTTTGGTTCGCAGATGCGCATACCCTTGTCACTCAATGCTTCGTCGGTGCAGTTGAAAGGCGGGAGCTTTTCCAACAACTTTGTAGCGCTGCTGAAATCGCAGAAGTTGCCGCCGGGGGTTATCGATCTGGAATTGACCGAAACGGCATTGATGGAACAATCCGGGGAGGCTATCGAAGAGCTGGCAAAAATTCGCGCTGCGGGGACAAAAGTGCTGGTGGACGACTTCGGAACCGGGTATTCATCGTTGAGCTATTTAAAGCAATTATCGGTCGATGTGCTAAAAGTGGATAGTTCGTTTGTCAGGGATATCGGCAAAAATACCAGCGATGAAGCGATAGTGCAGGCGATTATCAACCTCGCTCACAATCTGGGAATGACGGTGGCGGCGGAGGGGGTCGAGTCGCACCTGCAGTGTGATTTTATTCGCCGTCAAGGTTGCGATTTTGCCCAGGGATATTATTTCAATCACCCCGTGGAAGCGGGGAAAGCCACCCAGCTCATCGCCCGTGATCTGTCTTTACACTAGTGCCCCGATACGGCAAAGCCCCCCAAATTTAAACCGCTCCCATTGATGAGAGCGGTCGCATTTGGTATAAGCCAGGGTTTTCCTTTATTTATACAGATTGCAACTCAACAGGACGCCATATGACAGAGGTAAACACTCCGGATGCCGATGAGCGCATTTCCCTGAAGCAGTATACCGAGGGAGCCTACCTGAATTACTCCATGTATGTGATTCTGGATCGCGCCCTGCCCAATATCGGCGACGGCCTGAAGCCGGTGCAACGGCGCATTGTCTATGCGATGAGCGAGTTGGGACTGAAAATATCGGCCAAGTATAAAAAATCCGCCAGAACAGTAGGGGATGTTCTCGGTAAGTACCACCCCCACGGTGACTCGGCAGCCTATGAAGCCATGGTGCTCATGGCACAGCCTTTTTCCTACCGCTACTGCCTGGTGGACGGGCAGGGCAACTGGGGCTCACAGGACGACCCCAAGTCCTTCGCTGCCATGCGCTATACCGAATCGCGGTTGACTAAATACAGCGAAGTGCTGCTCAGCGAGCTGGGGCAGGGAACCGTCGAGTGGCTGCCTAATTTCGACGGCACCATGGAGGAGCCCTCGGTGTTACCGGCTCGGGTACCTAATATACTGCTTAACGGTACCACCGGCATCGCCGTGGGCATGGCCACGGATATCCCCCCGCACAATCTGCGTGAGGTGGTTGCCGCGACGATTCACCTGCTGGAAAACCCCAAAGCCGGTGTGGCCGAGCTGTGCGAGTATATCCAGGGGCCGGATATGCCGTCGGAAGCGGAAATCATCACCCCCAGAGAAGACATTCTTAAAATGTATGAAAACGGCCGCGGCAGCCTGCGGATGCGGGCCGTTTGGAACCGGGAAAACGGCGACGTGGTGGTGACAGCGTTGCCGCACCAGGTCAGCGGCGCCAAGGTATTGGAGCAGATTGCCGCCCAGATGCAGGCAAAAAAGCTGCCGATGGTGGCAGATTTGCGCGATGAGTCCGATCACGAAAATCCCATCCGGTTGATTATAGTGCCGCGCTCCAACCGCATTGATGTGGAGGCAATGATGAATCATCTGTTCGCCACCACGGATCTTGAGCGCAGTTACCGCGTCAATTTTAATATGATCGGCATCGATGGCCGACCACAGGTGAAACCCCTCGATAAAATTCTCGGTGAATGGCTCAGTTTCCGCACCGTCACTTTGCGCCGCCGGCTGCAGTTCAGACTGGATAAGGTGGAAAAGCGTCTGCATTTGCTGGAAGGTCTTTTGATCGCTTTCCTCAATATAGATGAAGTGATTCATATCATCCGCACTGAGGATGAACCGAAAGCCGAGCTGATCAAGCGTTTTGGATTAAGCGATCTCCAGGCCGAATATGTGCTCGACACCAAGTTGCGGCAACTGGCGCGGCTAGAGGAAATGAAAATTCGAGCTGAACAGGATGAATTGGAGAAGGAGCGCGATTCCCTGCAAAAAACCCTGAATTCTGCCCGCCGGTTAAAGTCCCTGCTACGTAAAGAGCTGGAAGCCGTGGCGGAGGAATATGGGGATGAGCGACGCTCGCCCATTGTGAGCCGAAGCGAGGCGCAGGCGTTCAGCGAAGCTGAACTGCTTTCCAGCGATCCGATCACTGTGGTGCTGTCCGAGAAGGGCTGGATAAGAGCTGCCAAGGGCCACGATATCGATCCTGCCGTATTGAATTATAAATCCGGTGACAGGTTTAAATTCTCCGCCCAGGGGAAAACCAACCAGAATGTGATTTTGCTCGACTCGACCGGGCGCAGTTACGCCCTGCAGGCGCACACGCTACCCTCCGCGCGGGGACAGGGAGAGCCTGCCACAGGACGCTTGAGCGTGCCCAGTGGCGCCAGCTTCGAAGGTCTGTTGATGGGGCTCGAAGAGCAGCGCGTATTACTGGCTAGCGACGCCGGCTACGGCTTTGTCGGCAAACTGACCGATCTCTATACCAAAAACCGCTCCGGTAAATCGGTGCTGACGCTGCCGAAAGGGGGGCGGGTATTGCCCCCCGTCATTGTCTCCGATCCGCAAAGTGAGCTGCTGGCGGCGGTCAGCAACGAAGGGCGACTGCTGGTATTTCCGGTAGAGGAGTTGCCGGAAATGGCCAAAGGCAAGGGCAACAAGATCATGAATATTCCCTCTGCACGGGTGCAGGCGCGGGAAGAATATGTGGTTGGTGTTGTGGTCATCGGTGAGAGAGGCGTGCTACGGTTGAACTCCGGGAAGCGACATCTAAGCCTCAAACGCGTGGATCTGGAGCATTACCGGGGAGAACGGGGGCGCCGGGGCAATAAACTGCCGCGGGGGTTTCAGAAGGTTGATAGCTTGGATGTGACAGAAAAATAGTCA
>JARROD010000331.1:0-4067 GCA_037384225.1 Exilibacterium sp. | reverse complement strand
AAACGCTTTGGGTATATTTACACCTTGCGAGCTGCCGAGCAATTTACCTTTCTCGGCGGGCTGTCACTTGTAGTAACTTTAGCGGGCAGGACAACGAACGAGGTTGGATTATGAAAAAAGCAAACAGTGAGGTTGTTATAAAAGCCAGTGCCGAGCGAGTGTGGTCCGTTGTTTCGGCATTTGACAAATACCCGGAGTGGAATCCGTTTTTACTGAGTATTACCGGAAATCTGCGTGAAGGCGAACCTCTGTCGGTGAAAGTGAAGATGCAGGACAAAACAAACCTGTTCAAGGTTCGTGTCACCCGGGTGAGCGCCGGGCGGGAATTTCGCTGGCAGACAGGCTGGAAAGGGTTGCTGCGCAGCGAGCACTACTTTAGTGTTCGCAAAATAAACGAGTCCAAAGTCAGTTTCAGGCAGGGGGAAATATTTTGGGGTGTTTTTTCCTTTATAATCGGCCATGGCCTGCTCGAGCAGGCTGCCTCAAATTTTGAGAGGATGAACGAGGCCTTAAAACAGAGAGCCGAGGCAGCGTTGCCGCCTATAGGCAACTGACATGCACTTGCCTGGTTAAAAGCGAATATCGGTATTGATTAAAAAGGTTTCTTCCTCGTGGTTAGCTTTGTCGTCTTCCCTTTTCATAAAACCAACCGACACGGCTACTTGATTTGTGACAAACCAGCGTCCAAATAGAACCGCAGCCTGTTCGTCGGAACGGTCCGAATTGGTAACTGCCTGAACTTCGATACCTACACCAAAATATTTCCGAGGGTAGAGCACATACGCTGTTTTCCAGATATTCTTAGCGTCCGCACTGTCCTCATCCACATAACTGTAGCCGGCTTCTATTCTGTGATAGATCTCGCCGGAAAGGGGAGCGACATGTTTCAAAAAGAGAGAAGAGGTTTTACGCTCCTGCTTACGAGGGGCACCATCGAAGTCGGATTCATTGGCGTTATAGACAAAAAATATTTCGGTGTTTTTGGCAATATATTTTCCTAGCCCCAGGGTCCAGATATCGGATTCGGTATGGAGGAATTCCCAATCAGTGTGATCGTATCCGAAGCTAAGGATCCAGCCGTTTTGTCTTTCCACCCAGCGCCCGGAAAAGCCGTAGCCGCCCAGATCCCGATCGCTGCCGACATAATCGACATCAATTTCACTGGAGAGGTAGTAGGCTCCCACATTTGAGCTCCGTTGCATAAAGGCGGCTTCGTATAAGGGGCCATCGGTGCTTTCGACTTTGTTCAGATAAAATGTACTGCCGTACAGCCATAAGGTTGTATTGGTATCTACGTTACTTGCCTCGCCTTCGGCGTCGGTATAGCCCAAGCGCAATTCTGTCTGATAGCTATCTGCATAGCAAAGGTGTGCTGTCAGCAGGGCCATTCCTGCAGCAATGATTGATTTCCTCATTCTGGTTTTACTCCGATTGGCAATTATTGTTGGTTAATTTAATTTGTTGATATCGGTTCGATATAGGAATGGATAGCTCCATATTCAATGGGGAAGAACATCATCCTTTAATTTATATCTACAATATAGTTCAGGCATTTGAGAGTGGATGGGCGGCTGCGGCCAGTCCTTTCAAGGTGAGTTGTCGTCGTGTTCGTAGCATGATCGGTGATTCTCACTACACATATGACTTTTCCTCTTGATCAAAACGGTAACTTTGACTGGCGGGTGCATGAACTTTTGCTTAGAAAACAGTCAGACAATTGTTGAAATGCCTGAAACACTTGTATTTATAGTTTTTTACAGACCGCCAACATGATGGTTGATCATTTTTTTCACCTTGAAAGCTCCTGGTGACAACGGGTACCATTATTCTCAGTTCTGCCACCGTTACAGCCAATGGTTATCCCGGCAAAAACGCTCCATGCGTCAAGTCCATAAAGCCGGTGAAAATGGGTGCAGTATCACCGCTATCAACAGCTTTTTTGGCCGCCCCGGCCACCGCTGCAAGATCTCCGGAAGAAATATACGTGTAGCCCGCGAAAGCAATGTAGGGAGATGGGTGGCGGTCCATTTTTAAGTGCCCTCTATGATAGTGAAAACACAATTTTACCCGGGTAAAATAATTTGACAATATTACCCGGGTAAAATACAGGTAGAGACTCCCTCTGGAGTGCCTGTCCTACTGTATCTCATTAACGGCTGGAACCGACTGAATCTGGATTACTTCCTGTGAGCGTCAAAGGTAGGTTCGTTTAAAGAAAAATCCACGACAACATACTGCGTTTCGATTCATGTTAGGCAGTTCTCTCTCACACAGTGATTTTCTTAAAATCAGTTTCTTTATTGATGAAGTAATTTGATTGCGAGAATACTCTCAATCACTGTTCAGGTAACAGGAGCGAAGTATGTTTGACTTTGAAAAACACTTGATAAGCATTTCACTAATTGTTCTACTGTTGATTACAGCGTGTAATGAAAAGGATGACATTTTTAACGATAATTCCAACACAAATCCTGAACCGCCTTCCGCCTTAGATTCGACATTACGAGAAATTATCAACAAAAACGGCCTGACAGGAGACGCGGCCGCGGGGCGAAACCTGCCTAGCATTGAAGATCCATTGGCACAACTTGGCAAGCAATTGTATTTCACCAAAGCGCTCGGTGGCGTTCAGGATGCCGCATGCGTTTCTTGCCATCATCCGGTTTTAGGGGGAGGCGACAATTTATCACTATCCGTGGGGGTTGATGCTGTGGATGAAATAGGTTCACCCGCACCGGATTTGCTCGGACTTGGACGCTACCACAAACTGGTCGTAAATGTGGAACCACAAGAATTTTTACCTGCTGTTGGTCGCAATGCGCCAAGCACTTTTAACCTTGGCCTGTGGGATTCCAGCATGCTATGGGACTCTAGAATTGAAAGTGCGGATCCGGTTATTGGCGCTAATGGTGAAAACGTCGGGATTATCACCCCTGACACTCGACCGGATGCGAATGTCAATTTACCCTCCGACTTCAATCTGGTGGCGACTCAGGCGCTTTTTCCAGTACTAAGCGCTGCGGTTATGCGCAAAGATTTTCTTTCCGAAGCCCCTGGAGAGGAAGTGCGCAAGGCGCTTGCGCAACGTCTGAGTACTCAGGGGAGCTGGGTGGATGCTTTTGTTGTCGTTTTTGGTGACACGGAAATTAATTACGAACGTATTGCCCGAGCTATTGGCGCGTACGAACGCTCTCAGGTCTTTATTAATTCGCCTTGGAAAGCCTATGTAGAAGGACAGACAGATGCGTTGACAGAAGATCAGAAACAGGGAGCATTGTTGTTTTTTACTTCCGTAAGCGAGGGTGGCGCAGGTTGTAATATTTGCCACAGCGGAGATTTTTTTACCAATGAGGAGGATGCTGTCGCTGCGTTTCCTCAGCTTCGTGATGACCGTGGCCGTGGCGGCGTCAGTGGGGATACGGCTGAAGATTACAGCTTCCGCACCCCGACCTTGTTGAATATAGCGGTGACTGGGCCCTATGGCCACTCGGGTACTTATGCCACCCTGGAAGAGGTTGTTCGTCACTATATGAATCCGAGGGGCAACATCGAAACGTTATTTGGCGCGGTCAATGGCGTTCAATTTGTAGAAGCGGCGGGCTTATGTAATTTGCCGCAGTTCTCCTTGTTGGAAGCAGCCACGGGCACGGCTTGTGAGGATTGGTATCCGGATGCGTATAGTACTTCCATCACCGCCTTGGAGGCCTTCGAAGCCAATCCAAGCTTTGACAGCCCGCAATTGTCTGATGTTCAGGTAAGGCAGTTGGTTGCCTTTCTGGAGGCCTTGACAGATAGCTGCGTAACCGACCGCGAATGTCTGGATCCGTGGATAATCGATGAAGATGACCTGGAATCATTTCCTGATAATCAAGCGCTGATCGCGGTTGATATTGAGGGCAATGCACTTTGATGCCAAGGGATTACCTGGGAACGTGCACGAAATAACTTCCGCCTCTTTATCAGTTGTAGAGAGGCGCCTGCGATGCATCCCGCCTGGCGTCGTTGCGAAAACTCGACGTAGGCCCACCAAGCCTAAAGTTTTCGCGCCTAGCCAGCTATCACTGATA
>JARROD010000330.1:0-4076 GCA_037384225.1 Exilibacterium sp. | reverse complement strand
TGCAGCAACTCCTCATCCGATAACTGGTTCACATCGATCAGCGACAGGGGACGCTGAAAGACATCATCCATGATATTCAGGGGGATTATGCCGCGCAGTGTGGGCTGGTGTATCAGGATGACACCGGCGTGAAGATTCTTACGTAGATGAAAGAAAACAAGTTGCTCAACCCCAAGCGTAAAGGGATGTACACCTCGGCCTTTATCGGCGAGGGCGAACACACCGTGGTGCTCTACTTCGCTGGCCGGGCGCACGCCAGCGAAAACTTCCAAAATCATCGCCGAGCGGAACAAAGAAAAAGGAAAAATAACGCGTATGGCCGACGCCCTGGCCGCCAACCGCAAAAATACCGATGACGGTAAAGTGGAAGAGTCAAAATGTAGTTCGCGTTTCGCCGTTTCCGCGATTTGATTACACTCTATCCTGAAGAGGCCGAACCCAATGGGGTGCTGGCGAGAGAATGCCGTTATATCCTGAGTCACTGGAGCGGCCTCAGCGCGTTTCTGCGTGTACCGGGCGCACCATTGGATAACAACAAACTCGAGACGATGTTGAAATACATGATAACCCATCGTAAAAATAGTCTGTTTTTCGGTACCGCCTATAGTGCCGAGTACGGCTCGCGCCTGATGAGTCTGATGGTCACTAGCTTGGTCAACGGCATCGATGCGATCGATTACCTGACCCAGTTGCAGATTCATGAGCCCGAGGTCTGGCGCAACCATCGAAACCTTCAAGGAGAGGGACGCAAGGGAGGTGAAAGCGGTTCATCGAGCAGTGGCTTGAGCGGACGCCAATCGGCGGCCATCCTCGCACCCTGGCGATCACCATTATAAAGCAGAACATACAAGTCTCTGACCGAGACCTGCAGGCTTTCGTGCGCGCTCTCGGGCCACCATATCCAGCCTGAAATCAACGGGCAATACCGCAATAAAAACCGCTGTTTGCGGACCTAACGCCAGCATGATCCTACCTCCCGATTAAATTGGCGATCAATTTGGCGATCATCGCCAACGGACCCTGTTCGGCAAGCCCTGACAAACTGATCTTCATCCCTTGGGGGGTAAGAATATCATTAAAACTACGGAACCGAGTATAAAGGTAGTTACAATGTTGCTATTGCATTCTCAATAGTACCCTCGCCGGAACGCGTTTCCGGTACCCCTCCAGGATTGTCCTGGTACCCAAATACCGGAGAAAACCGGGTGTAAATAAATCGGCAACGGCGTTGAGACTAGATGATCGGTAGTAAGCTACCTTTCACCCGCTTTGATAGCACTGTTGTCAGGTTCACGGGCTGGTGCCCCATGACTCAGAGATTTACCGCAGTCAGGTAAATCCCCATATCGTGCCGCGATATCGGGGAGTCAGAAACACTAACCAAACGACTCGCACCTTTGGCTAGTCGCTAGTAGACATGGAATGTAACGCCGTACCCGGTAGGCAGTGGATACCGCTACACGCGACCAATACGGTATGTTGTTCGTACCGGGTATATACCCGGTACGAAGATCATACCCCGTATCAAGTCATTAACAGAACCTGAAGCTCAACGCATCCAATGTCTTTATTATCAGTAAGATACACGCTCGTAGAGAGCGGGCTGCCTGCGGGTACAATGATTTTGGAAACCCGAAATCATATTGCGCGCTTTCGCAGTACGAGCCTTTTACAGTGTGAGGAGGAATCATTATGTAGAGGGATAGCAATGAAACGATTGAATTATGAATTAAAACAACTGTGCCAAAATGACCGAGAAGACATTTACGCCACGCGAGCTAATCGAGCGGAGTGGTGGAGCAGAGAATACGGTTTTCAACTCTGTTGAAACGACTAAAAACAATTAGTTAAGGCTAATGAGTACTGATGCCGGTTAAATTATACACAACAATGAAGGTCCAGCAGGCGATTAATTTTTGAGTAGGTGGGTGGCCCGGATTATAGCGCATGCTTAATTGCCCTCTGGAGATCAATTCAATTTCGTTCAGTGACATTGAACCAACAGCCATTGTCCTGCCAGGAACATACCGAAAAAATGTAATACAGCATTGTCTTATGAAGGCGCAGGCTCTGCCAAAAAATCCAAAGGACTGGCGGTTTTACCGCCCGAAAACTGGGCCAAATGGGTATAAATCATCGTGGTAGCCACGTCAGCATGACCCAACATGGTCTGAATCGTTCGAATATCCAATCCCCTTTCCAAACAATGGGTCGCAAACGAATGGCGCAAGGTGTGACACGTGACGCGCTTTTGAAGCCCCAGCTGTCGCGCTGTCTCGCGGACTTTGCGTTGCACCGCTGTTTCGTGTACATGATGACGACGAATCAACCCCGACTTTGGATCGGCCGAGACTTTGTAACTGGGAAAAATATATTGCCACACCCATTGTTTTGAGGAAGGCCCATATTTCTTTGCTAATCCCGGTGGCATATACACCGTGCCATACCCGTCTGTGAGATCAGTATCGTGTTGCTTTTTTATGTTGGCTAAATGGTTTTTTAGTGCGTTATTTAACTTAGCGGGTAAAGGCACCACGCGCTCTTTATTGCCTTTACTTTCGCGCACGATCACTTGTTGGTAACCGAAATCAATATCTTGTACGCGTAGACGCACAACTTCCATGACGCGTAATCCACAGCCATACATCAGTGCAAACAATAAATAATAAATGCCATCAACGGCGGACAACATCCTCGCTGTTTCGTCGGTGGTTAATACAACAGGTAATTTTTCGCGGCGCTTGGCTTTGACAAAATCACTGAAGTCGCCAATCTCACGTTGAAGAACGTGTTTAAAATAAAACACAATGGCGTTGAGTGCAGCGGCTTGTGTGGCCGGAGCCACCTCACGTTGGACCGCCAAATGCTCAATATACGCCACGATGTGCTTATCCGCTAAATCGTCAATACTGACACCTTTATGAAAATACAGAAATCGGCCGACCCAATCGGTGTAGGCTTTTTCGGTCCGAATACTGTAATTCAAACGCCTGATGGCTATACGTAAATCGTTAATTTGTTGATCGTGAGCAGAGGGAGTTTTCCCGGCTGTTGCTTCAATCGAATAATCGATACGCTCAACAGGGTGGTTTGCGCGATAATCTGTGTCGTCTTCGCGACTGTGCTGTTTGGCAGAAACCTTCCAAAAATCCCAGTCTATTTGGGTGTAGAGCGGAGCGTGGATGGTCTTAAAAAGCAGCTGCAATGCATGAATCGCTTGGGACTGTTGCCAGTCATCAAGCGTTTTTTGCTCAAGCAGAGCGGTGAGATAGGCCTTTACGGATGTTTCGGTATGCTGTTTTAGGCGTAACGGGGTATAATGGCGTATAAATCGTTCGCAGTGGCGAACGTACCAGGGGTAGGCAGTGGATTTGATGTGTTGGTCTTTTAGGGTGGCTAAGTACTTGTTCCAAAAGTGTTTTTCACGCAAATCTTGTACGTTTGGCATATCCGTGTCCTTTAAATATTGCTCCCACAATGGCTATGCTAAAGAACTAGACAGCGTCCGTCTAGTTTCTAAAAGTACAGCGTCTGTCTATTAAACTGTTATACACCTTAAGGAATCGCGCATGCTCTCAGAAGATGTACGGAATTCAATTTCAGAAAGTGTTCTTTGTTGGCTGGCAACAGCAAATAGCGAGGGAACGCCAAATGTTTCACCAAAAGTGGTATTTCTGGCATATGGAGAAGAAGAAATTATTATTGCAAATATCGCTTCTCCGCGTAGTGTCAAAAATATCACTCAAAACCCAAAGGTTTGTGTAAGCTTTGTTCACGTCTTCAAACAAAAAGGCTACAAGGTGCATGGTGAAGCTCAATATTTAACTGAGCAAAATGCGGGGTACCAAGAAAGGTACTCTCCAATTTATAAAATTACGCAAGAAACCTGACATGCTTTCCAAAACAGAAGCGGAGGAAAACTGGTGGGAATACCATGAATGTATGATAAATACCTTAATCTATGGTGCTCTATCACTGGAAGCGTACATAAACTATTATGCAAAAAGGTATGAAATTCCATTTAGCAATGATCTCGAGCAAAAGCTTTCTACATATAATAAATGGAAAATGTACCC
>JARROD010000329.1:0-4095 GCA_037384225.1 Exilibacterium sp. | reverse complement strand
CTGTCTTATTAATTTTTTATATCGTTTCTATAGACGCACGCCATACACCAGACGCACGCCATACACCCTAAAAACGTTAAAAATTAAAAACTTAAGTTCTTGTCGAGGTAACTTCTCAATAACCCGGGGTAAGCACAGTGTCAGGCGGACGTCCGGCGGATCGAAGGCACAAAGACCCCGGGTTATTGAGAAATTACCTCGCCGCAAAGCTAGACACGAATACAAATAATTACTAAATAGAGTTGACAACAATTCTCATTAAGCCTAATATTGCTCTAACACTGACCAGTTCCAACCGTAGAGCCATACTTAACACAGGGTCATTTAGAACGATTATGTACGTTTGTCTTTGTAAAGGTATCACCGACGATCATATCAGAGACGCCGTCTATGGGGGCGCCACCACCTTGCGGCAAGTCCGCAAACAGTTGGGCGCTATGACCCAATGTGGTAAATGCGCCATGCTAACCAAAGAAATTGTTGAAGAAACGCTCGATCAGCAAAACCTGGAATCAGCGGAACCACTATTTTACGCCCTAGCCTAAGATCTACAGAGGAGAAAATGACTGATAATCAATTTGATTAACATTGACTTTCCCTTCAAAATCAATAACTTAACTTGACAACACCGAAGTTCGGCCCCACACTTTCGCAAGCTTTTTGCCAGAAAAATGACTTCGAAAAGGGTAGCGACAATGAAAGGTGATGCAAAAGTTATTGAATATCTTAACAAAGCACTGGGCAACGAACTGATAGCCATCAACCAATACTTCCTGCACTCGCGCATGTTTAAGGACTGGGGGTTAAAAGAACTCGCTGAATACGAATACAAAGAATCCATCGACGAAATGAAGCACGCTGACACACTGATCGAACGAATTCTTTTTCTGGAGGGAGTTCCCAATCTGCAGGACCTGGGCAAACTGTTGATCGGTGAAAAAACCGAAGAAATGCTCGAATGCGACCTGAAACTCGAGTTAAAGGCTATTCCCGACCTGCGTGAAGGCATCTCCTACTGTGAATCAGTCAAAGATTACGTAAGCCGGGACATCCTGAAGGATATCCTCGAAGAAGAAGAAGATCACGTAGACTGGCTGGAAACCCAACTGGGACTGATCAAAAAGGTTGGTATTGAAAATTACCAGCAGTCGATGATGAGTTAAGGGGCTGCCCCGAACTCGTCAATCATAACGCCCACACCCAATCATATTATTTCGCGGTTAACGCCGCGCAGGGTCGCTTTGTGCCGGACTTAAGAGGCCATAGAGAAATCACCTGGCACGCCACCGGCCGGACATCCACATGACAACACCGGAACTGGCCAGTACGATAAAGAACAGAGCGATAACGTCAGTAAACAACGGGCCCCATTTTCCCCACAAACGACCGCTGTGCAGATCCAGCAGCACCCGCTCCCAGGTAATCTCCCGCCCCATGTAATTGTCCATCAAACCGCGCCGTATATCTGTGGGTACATCCTCCGCCCGGGCCCAGCGCACAGGTTTATGGTACGGCTGCCAGCTCAATTGGTCGATATCAACCTGATACACTTTGCTGCCGCTCTGCAGGCAGAGCTGCCCACCGCACTTGCCCAGCCGTTCCAGCGGCTGGGGCAAACCGTGGTGGGCGCCGATACGTTCAACCAGCTCCGCCTGCGATGTAAACAAAAGCAGCTCTTGACCACATGCCACAACCCAAAGCCCGCTGTGAACGACAGCGCCACTCAGCCCACCTGAACAGTAAGCAAGTTCATGAGTGTTTAAAAACAGGTAATCGCTGCCGAGATGGCTAACCCAATCGCTGTTAAGCCGATAGCTGACTAAGGCAGGCTCTTTCACGCCATAGTGCGAAAGCAACAACGACACACGCAGAGGCACTCGATCCAACCCTACGGTTTCAGTATGATTGAGCATCAAACCAGTGACAGAAAGGTGCAGTACAAACAGCGCCGAAAATAAACCTATTCGGCGGTGCCAGCGCCACAAAATTAATCGCAGCTTACTTCTCGACATCGATTTCCTTAGGACCGCCGTAAAGATGCAAATTTACGTTTGCGGCAGCTGATATTTTTTACAGTGATGTCGCAGGTATTAATGAATCCGGAAATGTCAATTGCAAAGCAGCGATTGCGGGACAGAAATTCGTACAACATCGGCGTTTAGTCTGTGTTTTTATTTTTTTGTATGTGGTGGTGAAACAACAGTGCCAGTGTAGCGACTTTTTTCACCGCGCGCACAGATAAGGTAGCACCGGTAATGCCATCAATACTACCGGAAAGACTGTGCCCCCTGCCGTTTTCCATCAACTTGAGATCGGCAAACTGCCGGGTAAAGAAACGGTGGCGCACTTCGCCACCACGGCTCTCGCGGAATTCCAGCACCATTACATCGACAATACGGCCGGCTTCGATCACCACGCCTATGGTAATGGGCCGTTCCTTGCCAACCTCGTCAAGGATCCAGGCGGAGCGCTGCCCCTGTTCCCAGTAGCGAGTCCTGAGACCATAAAACCCATGTCCCAGAATATTTTCTGCCTGAGAGCGCAGGGATTTATCAACCCAGAGTACTTGCGAAACGGGCTCGGTCTCGGGAAATGCCCGCTGGCGAAACTGTTCGGCGGAAACAAACCGTCCTGTCTGAGCCTGGACGGCAACCGACATCAGGCAGATTAAGCCGATGATCAGCTCCGTCTTCAGCGCTTTAGAAAGACCAGCCGACGCCAAGGTTAAAACTGTCGTTATCGTCACCCTCTATATCCTTGTTATTCGAATAGTCCGCTTTCAGCACAACCCGTTCAGACAACCAATAATTAGCCCCATAATCCCATATCTCAGAATCGTCTACACGGCTGTCACCGGCACTGTTGTTAAACTCGCTGTAGCGGACAAACAGACCCAGTTGTGGCGTCACTTTATAGGAGGGCTCCAGGTACCAGCCTTCCTGTGTGTCGCGACCACTGGCGGAAAATCCATCCCCGTCAATATCCCAGCTCGCGTACAGCGCCCGCATGGCAAAGGGTCCCCGATTAAACACGGCGTGGGCTTCCCACAGTGAACCGCTGCTATTGTCAACGGCTGCTCCCTGGGTAATTTCAGTCTGGTACTGATAAGTGGCCGCCAGTTCCAAGCCCGCAATGCCTGTGTATTTCAAACGCGCGGTGTAAGCCAAGTCCTCGGCAATTGCCTTGGCGGACTTCTGCCGCCCGCCGCGCACAGCACCGCCATCATCGGCAGCCAGCCCACTGTGTAGCGCGGCATTGTACATGAGCCCCGGCGCCAATTCCCCCTGCAGCATGATGCCCGTCTCCCACCAGGTCGAGGGAACGATATTTTTTTCCACCACATTGCGCTCAGTCCCGTAAAAGGTATTGGGTTCATGGGTCTCATTCAATATACCGACGGGAACCAGAAACTGTCCGGCTACGGCACTGTGGTTCGGGTTGTAGTCCCATTTAATATAAGCCTGCTCCAGTTCGACCTCACCCGGTCCATCCTCGCCGGAAAAACCGTGTTCAACCTCCAGTTCGGAAAAGAAACTGACACTATCCGTAAACTGATGTCCCATAAAAATGACAAAACGATGGGCATCGATCTTGTCATCACTATCGCGAAAGTGATTAAAATGGTGTTCGCCATATCCCCCCAGGGTAGTCTTCTCCGCCCAGCTTGCCGCCGCCAAACGGGAACTCATCGACGCGCCCTCTTCAACCGCATCGGCGGTAGCAGCCACTTTAATTTCGGTTTGCTGCAGCTTGGTCTCGGTTTTATTGATTTGCGCCTTGAGCGCCTCAATCTCCGCCTGTTGCTGCTGAATAATCTTCCACATTTCGTCTGTAGAAGGCGCAGCCTGAGCCGAAATGGAAACAATCACCATAGCGATGCCCAAGACATTTCTCATTACCATTTTTTTATTCTCCTCATAATCGCAGCGCCGTAAATTGTTATTTGATATATATAACGCCAGAAAACGCGTATGCTAATGCAATAGATAACTATTATCAATAAGATTTGCAAGGGTGTGTTGCTTTTATATTGATATACTCGACATCCGAGGAGGAAATTTCACCGAGAGGGAGGAACGCCGATGCCTGTAGTCC
>JARROD010000328.1:0-4098 GCA_037384225.1 Exilibacterium sp. | reverse complement strand
GCGTATCATTTTTTCAGGAACGTGCCCGGAATAATCACCGGGGTTTTTCGTTTCCAGAGATCATTTCGAGTATAGCCCTGAAATATCAATAGTTTAAAAAACAATTTGGATGTGTTAACGACTTTAAAAGGTATTCTCATGTACGTAAACAATGCTAGTTTTTATAACCTTGAAGAGTACAATAAATTGCGCGATCGAATATTTCCCCAGCCTCATGCTGACCAAGCCGGTCATTCAGGCGAAGCTCGGGTTGCGCGTGATAAAAAACCGGTGCCGGCTGGCAACAATTCCGAGCCCCGGCACTTACACAATATGCATCCCGCGCAGGACAGGGCACAGGTTCCCGCCAGCAACAACCCCATGCCCCAGAAAATGCCCCGCGCTCGTGAGAAAGAGCAGGTTCCCGTCAACAACAATCCCAAGCCCCAGGACTTACAAAAAATACCCTCCGCGCGTGAGAGGGCACAGGTTCCCGCCAACGACAATCCCAAGCCCCAGGAGTTACAACAAATGCCTCCCGGGGATGAACTTGCGCGTCGTTTCCGCGCCGGAGGGGTATTAAACTGGAAAGATCCGAATCCGCTCAATCGGCTTCCCCCTATTCCAGTGAAAGCACTTGAAGAAAGGAATAAAAACATGGGGGCCATATATAATATGGTGTTGCAGGCACGACAGATTGGAACCTCAATGCCATTAATGAAATCCAAGTCTCAATCGCAACCCACCTGGAGTCCAGAGCAAGAGAAAATCCTGGATCGATGGAAAAAGGGCGCGGTTGGTTCCGAAAATCGCGTTAAGGCGGCTGATATTTTAACGCAATTCAAAAAGAAGGGGAAAACCAAACTTGATTTAAGCAATCTTGCTCTTAAAAACCTGCCCCCTCTCATGTTCGAAATTAATATCAAAGATCTGGATATCAGCGAAAATTCATTGCAAAGCATATCCCCCAATATAGGAAAGCTTACCGGGCTCTCCAAGTTGAACATTTCTGAAAATGGTTTAGAATCTCTTCCAGTGGAGATTGGCGATCTGCGTGATCTCAAGCACTTGAATCTCTCCCATAACCAACTGGCCGACACTTTACCAAAAACATTTAAAAGGCTTCAAAAGCTTGAAACACTCAATCTCGATCATAATAATTTTATAGACGTACCAATAGAAATCGCGAAGCTAAATAAGTTAAGTACTTTCTCAATTTCAAACAATAATTTAACCCAGGCTCCCGACATAATGAATCGCATGCAGGGTCTTCTTCACCTTAATATGGCCAACAACCGTATTGAAAAAGTTTCCAGTGTATGGGATCTGCTATTAAGCAGGTTAAAAACCCTTAATCTATCAGGAAATTTTATATTGGAGTTGCCATTCAAAGAAGTTCCTAAAGCACTCAAAACCCTCAATTTGTCCGATAATCCTATTTGCGACCTGCCCAAAACGTTTGGAGCAATAATGTGGGCGGAAAAAGGTGCGCTGAAAACCACCTCAAGAAGCAGGGGAAATATGCGAATTATCGTGGATAGAACTTTTGTGAAAGCGGGGCTTCATGATCAGGGCCGCCTTGAACTGAGAGACGAAAATGACTTACTCGAGCTACCTGATGCTCTGCGGCCGCCGCCCAGAGGGGTTTCGGTAGACGATTCCAATGCTTCCGAGGTTGATCCGGCGGATTGGGGAGTCCCGCCATTGCCACCAGGTGGAGTCGAGGGCTTTTCCGTGGTGGAGGAACCTGTGTATGATCGATTCGGTCGCAAAGACATCATGCCCAAGAATTTAGAGCAGGTGAGAAAGGATATTCAAGATAAGATAGAACGAATAGGAAACTGGATACAAAATGATGTAGATGCCTCAGGAACGGGCACGGAATAACTTCCCCTTTTTGTTTTATAGAGAATCGCTTCCGATGCATCTCGCCTGGTGTTACCCATCTGCCACGGGTATAGTGCTGGCCGAAAACCTCTTTTTCGGCCAGGCGCCAATTAATCATTGATCGTTCTTTTCGCCAACCAAACCTCAACGCTTTACAGGAGCAAAAAATGGATAGTTATGACTTTGGCCGGTATATGGGCAGACCCACTTCACCGCCACTGCCGGACGAACACTCGGGAGGGTATCTCCCGCAAATGCCCGCCTATAGCGACACGTCATCAAGCGGGCGCAGTAGCGGCGTCCCGCATTTCGGCGGTAGCGTCACCGGGTACAGCAGCGCCTCACAACCGACTTTATCGCGGGGCCCGAGTACCTTCCATACACCCGAAGAAAAATCCGCAATGGTAGCAGCTTGGCGGGCCAGCGGGGAAACGCAGGCGGAATTTGCCAAGAGAGCAGGAATCCCGCCATCCTCCTTTTGTCTGTGGGTTAAGCAAGCAGGCGGTTCATCGCAGAGCCGTTATGCCGAAATAGCCGAAGAAAGGCAGGCTAAAGTGGTACGCGATTGGCGAGCCAGTGGGGAAACGAAGAGCAAATATTCCAGGAGAACAAATATCCCGAGAACCACTCTTAATGAGTGGATCAAGAAATACGAAAATTCATCAAGATACGCGCGCTAGCTCTTCTTCATCGGTAGCACATTAAGCACTTTCTGTGGGTTGGGCCGAGGAACGAAGCCCAACGGGCCGGAGGACAATGCCACCGATTTTGTTGGGTTTCGCAAGCGCAACCCAACCCAACCCAACCTACTGGCTTAATGTTCTATGCAACGATAGGGTAGAGATAACTGAAAATTGATTCCGCACAGCGAAAGGAATTGAAATACCCTGCTGCTGTGCGGAATAAAATGTTTGTTCCACCCCAAACAGGTCGGAACGAATCTCCTCAGATATAGCGGTTGGTTACAGAGCTACTATTAGCCTCCTGATGTACCTTCGTCGTAACGCCATCTATTAAGAGTGCGTACCGGGAATTGTGTTCTATCGGAAAATGATTGTACCGTTCCCCCGCTGGCCAACGACGCTACTAATCCGCTTCGCGCTGTACTTCTGTTTTCGTCTTTTGCGGATAGGTAACACCGGGGAGGACTCTAAGAATCTTTTTTTCTGATGTAAAGAGCACTCGCAACACACTCAGAAAAATACACACCATTTTTTTATTTTTTAGTTCCATAATATTTTTTTATTGAGTGAGAGGTAAACTTAGGGGCAGTACGACGTAGGCCCACCAGGCAAACGTTAATGCTGATGGAACTTCAGCCAGACTTTTACCACTCAGGGAGTATCTTGTTTAACCGCCGGGAGCAACGATAGGGTAAACTCACCTTACAAATTTGTACTGGAAAAAATCCTCTCCTCGATGATTTTTAATCAACAACAGCATTCCAATTTATGAGGGTATTTAAATGCTTTATGCAGAAGCTAACCGGAGAGTAACAAATTGGCTGGCCTCCTCGGGAATAGAAATGGAGTCTGGCAAGATACTGGATTCCCGTGGTTGTTGCTTTGTTTCTCAGGGTGAAGACAATGGCTTCCTGATTATGTTACCACCCAACCAGACAACTCTGTACTTTATTGCTTCTTTGTACACACCGGATATACACAATGACACCAACCTGCTCACTTATTGTCTGGAACTGAATTGTTTGTTCCTGACCTATCTGCAAGCCGTGGCTATCGGCCTCGATGCGGAGAACAGGAAACTTATTCTCAGGAGCGCCCACCCCCTCCGTAATGAGAGTGAAGCGGAGCTCGATGCCTGGCTGCATGGTTTTTCGGAGAAGGCTGCGAAAATCAGGGAGCAAATCAAATTATTCTTTCATTCGGCAAAAGCTAAACCTTCTCGCCCCATTACAGAGGGCAAGGAATTACACATCACAATGATGTAGATGCTTAGGAACGCCTGACAAAATGAACCTTCCAGCAGGGCCAGAACATCCTTGAGTCGCGACACCAGGAGCCACGCATCCCTGGGCCGCACGGTTGGCAGAATACTAACTCGTTCAAATGCCATCGTAGGATCTTCCGAATTTGCCAGAACTCTCAGCAGTAGGCTGTGAAACAATGGCATTGCTGGATTGTTTCTCAGGGTGCCATCAGATATGGCTTTGTAAGGAAGATGAAGAAAAGACAAGTTTTGTTACACATTTTGGCACCTACTGTTACCTTAGGA
>JARROD010000327.1:0-4653 GCA_037384225.1 Exilibacterium sp. | reverse complement strand
TACAATAGCCAGACGGTGGAATGGTTAAACAGCAACTGGCATTCGAAAATTGTCCGGGCTGCCATGGTGGTTGAGGTTCCGGGAGGTTATTTGAGCGCTCCGCAGAGTAATAAACAGAAAGTGATGGCGGTAGTGGATGCGGCCATTGCCAGGGATATGTATGTGATTATCGACTGGCATTCCCACCATGCGGAACTTTATCAGCAACAGGCTATAGCTTTTTTCCAGGAGATGGCCAGCATTTACGGGGCCAACAATAACGTTATCTATGAGATTTACAACGAACCTCTGAAAGTTTCCTGGAGTGGAACCATAAAGCCCTATGCTCAAGCCGTTATTGCGGCGATCCGTGAAATTGACCCGGACAACCTGATTGTGGTGGGAACACCCAGCTGGTCTCAAGATGTGGATGCCGCTTCACTCGACCCAATAACGGGCTATAACAATATCGCTTACACGCTGCATTTTTACGCGGGCTCGCATACGCAATGGCTGCGCGATAAAGCCAATGTTGCCCTGGAAAACGGTATCGCCCTGGCGGAGGTGGAAACCGGACTCTGGATGGACATTCTGGGAAGCAAGGCCATCAGTCACTGCAATTGGGCTATTAACGATAAGGTCGAAGGCGCTTCGGCGCTGTATCCTGGTGCCAGTGTCGACGGCGGGTGGAGTGATGCCCAACTGACCACATCCGGCGCATTGGCAAGAAAGATTATACGGGACTGGAACGGCGGTACGACACCGCCTCCTCCCCCTTCGCAGGCTGTCACGATACAAGCCGAGAGCTTTGCCTACATGAGTGGAGTGGGCGTGGAAAGTACCGTTGATGGCGGGCCTCAGACTAATGTAGGCCGGATAGATGCGGGTGATTGGATGTCCTACCCAAGTGTTGAACTGCCGACTAGCGGAACCTATACAATTGAATACCGGGTGGCGAGTCCCATGCAGGGGGGGCGGTTGCAAATCGAAGAGGCGGGCGGTAATCCGGTGTATGGCTCAGTCACTATACCCAATAGTGGTGGCTTGCACAACTGGATCACTGTTCGGCACACCGTGGAACTGACCGCCGGCAGCCATAATTTCGGAATCGCCGTACCTGCCGGTGGCTGGAATATCAACTGGTTTTCTATATCTCCTGGTATTAAATGAGCAGCATTGAACACTTGTTCATGGCTGTTGTGTCATTCTCTCTCGTCTTCTCCCGTCGCCTGTGCGGGAGAGGTTCACATTGTGGAAACATCGATTGAGTCTCACTTCAATGACTGAACTTGTGAAATATTGATCTTCTAAAGGGTTCACTTTACGCCGATTATAGTGGGACGGGGCCACTTTAAGGGAGTTTTGCAAGTGGGATGGTCTTTCAAGGCGAGTTTTCTATGATTAAGGCGCCCAGACTTGTAACATGATTAGGGCGCCTAGACCTGTAAAGTAATCGAGCTAGAGCGACAACAATAATGAAAGAAGGTGGGAACATTCGATGAATTACAACTTATTACGGCGGTTGCCTGGGATGGCCGGCCTGTTGGTTACCTGGGTAACCGCCACTCCGGCGGTGTTTGCCCAAGGTGAGGAGGCCGAGCCGCAAATGCTTGAGGAAATTATTGTCACAGTAGAGCGGCGGGAGCAAAATTTGCAGGATTACGCGGGTACCGCGCAGTCGTTCAGTGAGGATGACCTGAAATCGATGGGGGTGGGTACCGATATACGCAATTTACAGGTGGTGGTGCCGGGAATGAACATCGCCAATCAGGAAGGGAATATCGAGATATTTATTCGCGGCGTTGGTTCGGCCAACAACACCGAACTCGGCGATCCCGGTGCGGCGCCCCATATCAATGGTGTTTATATACCCCGCCCGCGCGGCCTGGGCGGGCAGTTTTACGATATCGAGCGGGTGGAAGTCCATAAAGGGCCTCAGGGAACCCTGCGCGGGCGTAATGCCATGGGCGGATCCCTGAATATCATCACCCGAAAGCCCAACATGGAAAGCATAGGGGGTTACGTCAATGGTGAAATAGGCGATTATGCGAACCGGGCCGCCGAGGGGGCCATCAATCTGCCCATATCCGAAACACTGGCGGTTCGCCTGGCGGGCGCCTATAAAACTCACGATTCCTACTTTGAAAATGCCGGCCTCGACCGCAGCCTTACCCCCGCCGGGGAGGAAGACAACCGGTCCGCGCGCGCCTCCCTGTTGTGGGATGTAAGCGATAGCTTCAGCGTGTATTCGGTGCTGGACTACGTCAATGAAACCGGCAGCGGGTACCCCGGTACTAACCTTTTTGCACCGTTCCAGGCCGGCTACAGCTTTGATGATCTGGAGCCCCGCAACGTAGTCTATCGCGGTCACCAGGGGGATATGGATAATAAGCACACTGGCTTTATGGTGCAGCTGGCCTACGACTTCAGCGGCTTTTCCACGGAATATTCCGCCAGTTACCGAAAACTCGAATTCCAACAGACCAACGCGGAAAACGACGGTGTGGCATTTGGGGACGGTGACGGACCGTTGGCGGATCGCGATCTGGCCGCCGTCGACTACGATAACTGGAGCAACGTGTACTGGGCTGCGAACTCCACTTCGATGGTACACGAGTTGCGCTTTTTTTCCACCGGCGATGGGCCTTTGACCTGGACTGCCGGCGGATTTTACTTTGATGAAGATCAGGATGTGGGCTTCTTTTCCACATCCGACCACGGCTTTTGCTGTTTTTCCGGTACCGAGTTTACCATGCCCGACGTTCAGGGCGAGTCACTGGCCTTCTATGCGGATGGTGTTTACGCGTTCCGGGATAACTTCCGTATCAAATCGGGCATACGTTATACGAAAGAAGAAAAATCCCGTTTCGGCATCGGCGGCAATTTTGCCCTGGTCGGCGGGGGTGACGGCTTTTCCTGTTGTTTCAGCACGCGTTTTGGCACGCAAGGGTTTGCACCCGCGTTTCAGGATCGCCCGAGCTTCGATGCTTCCGACCGCTCCCCGGCGGGTCTGGTGGCGCTGATGCTGGAAGGCATATCCCGGTTTGGTGTGCAGGATACCCTTGCGCAACAGCTGGCCGGAATTATCGATGGCAGCATGCCTAATGGTACCTGTATTGATAGCCCCGAGTTGGATAATGGCTTTTTGGTGTGCCCGGAAAACGGCCAATTCAGCTTTCTGAATATAACTGCACCGGAGCAACAGGACGGGGAGTATTCGGATGAATTTCTGGACTGGCGCCTGGGGTTTGAATATGACCTGGCCGATCAACATCTGATTTACGCCACAGTGTCCTCGGGCCACAAATCCGGTGGCTTCAACGATAACCTGACCAATCCGGCTTATGATCCGAACGATCCTGACAGCAGTCCGACCCTGAACGAAGTGGATTTCTCTCCCGAATCGCTGATCGTTTATGAGCTGGGATCGAAAAATGAGTTTGAGCTTGGTGGGCAGCAACTGCGTTTCAATACCGCATTGTTCTTTTACGACTACAAGGACCAGGTGTTCCAAACCCTGGTTGCCGCTGGGCAGGGGGCTGGAGGCCAGAGTGTTGGCTTATCCTTGCAGAATACCAACGTGGCTGATTCGGAAATACTGGGGCTGGAACTTGATGGATCGCTCACTTTGCCCTACAGTCTGATGCTGAGCTATAGCGCGGTACTGCTGGATGCCAAGATAAAGAGTGGCACCATCGGGGATGTGCGCGCGCAGGACTTCAGCGACCCCGCCAACACGCCGGATGCGGATTTGTCCGGAAATAAACTGCCTTTGGCGTCGGATCTCTCCGCCAGCTTGCGACTGCAGCAGGTTATACCCGTGGCCTCGGGTTCCTTCGACTGGCAGATCCTGGCCAGCTACCGCTCTTCTTATTATTTGACACCGTTCAATGAAGAGCCGATCTTTTTCCGCGATGGAACTGTGAGTGAGGCTGCTACCAGTGGTTACGCGGGCAAACAAAAAGGATTTGCAACCGTCAATCTGGGCTTAGGCTATAACTTTTTCGACAGCAAATACCGAGTCGAATTGTTCGGCACTAACATCCTTGACGAAACCGCGTCTGAAAAATCGCTGGTGGGCCCCGATCTCAATTTGCGTTTTTTGAACACGCCCAGAACATATGGCTTGCGCGTAAACGCCAATTTCTGATCGACCGGAAAGCAACTGACCATAAAGTGCCGCACCAACAATACCGGGTTCGCCAACCATGGGTGCGGCGCTTTCAGTGATCTAGGGGTCAGGTCTTGAATATTGAATGTTACCGCAGGGCCCTATAATCCCTCGCCATGGCCATCCCCTTACGAATAAAATTTTCCGGAGCGATATACCACCTTACCTTCCAGAGGCAACGGTCGCGAAGCAATTTATTTATCGAATGATGTCCGCAAGCAGTGGTTCACTGTGTTCGGGGAAGTTTTTCGCCGCTTCAATTGGGTTTGTCAACGCGTACTGCTTGATGGATAATCACTACCATCTTCTGCTGGGAACACCCGAAGCCAACCTGTCGCAGGGTATGCGGCAATTAAATGGTGTGTACACCCAGCGTCATATTAAGGGGAGGAAGGCAACCAAGTTATAGCGCTGAAAATGCTGCTAATAGAAGGAGCGAAGCGGTACTGGGCCGAAAATTTATGCAACGATGGGGTATATACTTTGAATTGAAAGGTAAAAAC
>JARROD010000326.1:0-4124 GCA_037384225.1 Exilibacterium sp. | reverse complement strand
GTCTGAGCCCTGGAGTTGGCAGGTCGCCGAGGAGGCGTATTACTGGCAGGATGTTGCTCTTTTCGGCTGGTTTGCTCAGCGCGCCTCTTTTCATAGTCATTATAAGCCTGATCAGCCAGTTTCTTACTGGGGGATTCCCCATGGTATTCCGCTCTTCCTTGTTCATCCTGCCAGAAATCATTCCAGCTGCGACAAGACAGATCAGCGGGTTTTAATTCTGTCTGTGATGGACGCGATTGCGTCTGAGCCCTGGTGTTGGCAGGTCGCCGAGGAGGCGTATTTTGTGCCGTACGATCCAAATAAGCATTATGCTCACGCTCGGCATTGACGTCGTTGGGACGGGCTTTCTCCGCTTGCTTGAAAGAATCAAGATCATACGTTTTCATCCTGCCGGCAGAACCGATGATCGGAGACAGATTGGGCCGTGGTCGCGGCGTAGGCACATGTTTTTTATTAAGTGCGGCGGCGATCCGATCACTGCGGGATTCTACTGAGCCATCCACCATACGATGCGTAAAAAGCTCTTTGGCCGCACTGAGGTAACGTTTCGCGGGTGGCTGGTTTTTACTGCCCTTGTCTATGGAAATTGTCTTGCCGTCATCCGCCAACCTTACCTGGTAAGTCCTGCCGCTAACAGTCAGACTGCCGTGCTTCAATAATGCGTTTGTATCTATTCTGGTGTGTTGGATATCACTTACACTATTGAATTTATAGGGATTAGTTTGCATTATTTCTCCTCGTCTACACCGCATACCGATTACTTGAATTCAAATCTCATCCTCAAATGCAGGCCTAACGAGACATTGCCTCAACCGGCAAGTCTTGTTGCCTACGGGATCTGGCGTCTGACCGAAATTTGACTTATTTATAAAACAATAACCTGTTCAAGGTTTCCAGTAGTAGTGCCTCAAATAAATTGAAGTTGAATGTCACTTACTCAAGAGAAATCGGGCTAATCGATCCGGCCAGTGTTGGAGGAATGCCTTAAGCCAACGCAGACCTACCAATATGCAATTGCTCGGAAAACCCTATTTTTCAGAGTACCAGTTACAACTGAGTGAAAAGTTTTGATGATAAGTTCCGCAAAGTCATAACGTCCTATTCCGCTCCAATGAATTTAGTGACTTCACCGGTGCGGCCCTCACAGTCTCTGATGATCCGGACTTCAGTGGTAACGCTTTCAAAGAATGTGCCAGATGTGGAATGGGACTGTCTGCGATGGAGGTTCGCGCGGGGCCGTCGCTCCCCCTGCTATTAACAGAAGGGGGAACAAAAATTGACGCACTCTGAAGGCCTAAATCTCAAACGCTTTGGGTATATCTTCCTGCTTTCGTTTCCTACCAACATCATCAGAAGGTGTGTCGGTATTGGCGGCCATTTCAATACTACGTCGCAGCAGATTGTACCGCTTGAATTCTATCGAAGCGTTATAAGTCCTTTGGCCTTCGGCGGTAAAGCGTTGTTGTGAATAACGCTCTTTTCTTTCGGAGAGCGTTTTCGCAGATCCGCTGCTGGTTGATTCCGAACCTAGCGGCGCATGGGCAATTTGTGGCCGCTGCTCGAAGAGTTGTGTCATCGAATGCGCATGTTTAAAGAAAGAATTGGGTAATACTTGTAAACCATCGATAATCGGTTCACCGGAGGCTAACTTTTTCCCATCGGTTTGCGGATCGATGCTCTCTCCTTTGGCAAGTTTTTCATGCCAATCGTCGAACAGAGCCTCCTCTTTGTGCATCTTAGAGGCAAAGCTCAAACTGAAAATGACGCAGTCAGCAGGAGATTTCTGCGCGCCCGCGTCAATAACGGCAATGCGGGCGTCTTTAAGTCCAGGGTAAGCCCTGATATTTCGCACTAGATCCTGATGGCTGAACAGGTGGTCGTAAATCCCCATGGTGGTTGGTTCGACGACGAAGAGGGTCGGCGGTTTTCCGGACTGGTGCCTGATGTCGGCGACCGCGTGATGTGGACCGCCGGGCCTATTATCAACCCGAAACACAGCTCGCTCTCGTCTCGCGCCCGGCGCCGCGGTACTTAGCGCCTGAGCAAAGCTGTGACTGTCGCCGAAATAGCGTAGGTTCAGCCCACTCTTGAGGCGATTTTCGCTTTCCACGATTGAGCGAACATTGGATAAATCAGAATTCCGCGTTTTTCGCCCCGGCTGCCGCATGCCTTCAATATCGGAACGTACATTTTGCAATTCTTGATGCAGCGAAGCCAGGTGCTGTGGCATCGGGTGGCTTTGTAAAGGGATATTGGGGTGCTTTAACGCTGGAGGAGGATTTTGAGCTGACGATGAAGAGGAGGGGTTTTGCTCCGCTGTTGTTTGTTCCGGATTAAAGCTGCCAGAAGTCGGAATATTCAAGGACAATCCAGGTAATCGACGTATTGGCATATGAGCGATATCCTCAGCAGTTTATGTTGATTTGTGGAGAAATTTCCGAGTTAGTTTCCTGCAAACAAAACTAATGCTGCAGAATTTCATTCCTGCAGAGTCATGAGTCGTTGGTGAAATCAATGTTCTTGATTCAAGAGTCAGGGACTCTTGATATACCTGAGTGGTATATCTGCATGAATGGTTTCCATGAGCCAGGGCGTCTAAAATTAACCTAGTTTCAAAGTGTTAACTGTGTCCGATTATGGCGGTTTGGGCGGGCCAGCGGAATGAACACGGGTGGGCCCGTCGGCAATGAATAAAAGTGATATTAAGGCGTTTGCGGATCAACTCGATAAACTATACAGCGGTAAGAGGAGCATAACAAATTGCAGCTCGCGCCGAAATAATTCCGAAGTCTTGGAGCGAATTTTATTAGTTTGGAAGTTGACTCAGGAAGATCCATTCGTGAATCGCAAGGACGTTGCCGACGACACCGTATGCAAGGGTGACGCTCGGCTGCCGGTTTGACGGGATCGGATAACAGTCCAACATCCGACCGATTTCGCCCGTTGAACCACCGCATTAACCGATGATTGACTATATAGGGTAGCGAAACGATCGTGTTGCTTCGGGGAGGTCGGGGTGGTTTTTCAGCGAAACAGGGTTTTTATACATCCCATACCCAGATGAATATTTCATGGAAAGATTAAGCGGGCGTCGGCTTTGTAAAATAAGACGACTACCGCGTGTATTCTCTGTTTAACCAAACCGCCTAATTTAAAAAAGCTTTCCCTAATGGCTTGATTTCTGAGCTGACGGGCTTTGCTTAAGTAGTAGTTAATATCAATCTCATCAAATTCATTTCGAACATAATCATTGTCTAGCTGTTTCATATCAGTCACCTTTTCTTGCTTGCTAAGGAATGTTGCTATGGAAGTATAATAAGTATTCACTCTTTCACAAACAAACGATCATTTTTCATGCTATAGTTGAATTTAATTCATCTATAGGATTTGATCATTAATCGCTTACCTCCGCTCAATGCCCTGAAAAGTTTTGCTTCAGCGGCCCGTTTGGGCAGTTTTCAAGCGGCGGCTGCTGAGTTATATGTAACCCCATCGGCTATTAGCCACCAAATTAAGGCGCTGGAGGCCTTTTTAGGCCTGGAATTATTTATCCGCCATTCTCGTCGCATCTCTTTGACCCAGGCGGGAAAGGAATATTTCAAGGCCATTGAAAAGGCGTTGCTGGTTGTTGACCGTGCGACCCAAAAGTTAATCTCAAGTAATCAATCCGGTCAGCTTCACCTGAGTGTGGCGCCGATCTTTCTGATTCGCTGGTTATTGCCGCGGATCAGCAGTTTTCACGATGCCTATCCCGATATTGAACTTGAAATATCGTCTGCCACAGGATTAATCGATTTTGCCCGGGATGAAACTGATATGGCGGTGTATTTTGGCAATGGCACTTGGTCGGGTATTGAGGTCCATTTGTTGCGCCGTTACCGACAGGCGCCCGTTTGCAGTCCGAAATTACTGTGTGGAAAAACGATAAAAGATGCCAGCGAATTATTGAATTACACCTTGTTGCATGTAAACAAGCGCAGTGATGAATGGGCCAATTGGTTTGAGCAGACGGGTGTCGACTTTAAGGAAACCAAAAAGGGAATGTATTTTTCCAGTGGTTCCTTAACGACTGCCGCCGCGATTAACGGCTTGGGCTTTGCTCTGGCCGATGTTGGTTTTATCAG
>JARROD010000325.1:4249-8005 GCA_037384225.1 Exilibacterium sp. | reverse complement strand
GTATTTTTAAAACGGGCGGCCACTTTTCTCAGTAACTCGTCACCCGCCACATGTCCGTAGCTGTCATTGATTTTCTTGAACCCATTGAGGTCGAAGTACAGTAATCCCACATACTTTTTCACCCGCGCGGCACGCATCAGGGTTTTGACGGCGCTGCTTTGGAAGTAGGCGCGATTGGGGAGCGAGGTTAAAAAATCGTGCCGGGCCATGCTTTCCAACTGGCTGTTGCGCAGGGCAGTATCCTCCAGGGCGTGCTTGAGCTCTCCTTCAATGCGCTTGCGCTCCTCGGCATAACGTAGGCTGCGGGAAAGCAGATCCGGGGTGACCTGGTTTTTGGAGAGGTAATCCTGAGCGCCTTTTTGCAGCGAGTGTATGGCCAGATCCAGATTGTCGTCGCCTGTGAGTACAACAATCGGCAATTGGGGGTATTTGCGGCTGAGTTCACTGACATTGCCGATACCGGACCGGTCGGGCAGATTCAGATCCAGAATCAGTGCCTTGAAGGTATCCCGTTCCAGCGCCCGCTGGATGCGTTCAAAACGGTCGACGCAATCAATTACGCATTGGGCGCCGAATGTCTGCCTTAGCATTTCTTGTACCAATTCCGCATCGGCGGGATCGTCTTCCGCTAAAAGATATGCATTGGCACAACCCGCAAACATGGGTTTTGCAGGTAATGATGTAGTTCCTGTCATGTTTTGTTTCAGCTCTTATTCGGTCGTAGTCAATAGGTATAGCTAACAGCTAACCCTCCCAGTGGGGAGTGGCCAAAGCTAAGGTGTGCGTTGTGCAACTGGGCGATTCGATCGCAAAAACTCAAGCCCATACCGATACCCGGATAGTCCCGCTCATTGTGAATACGCATAAAGGGCCGAGTCAGCTCTGACCATCGGCTTTCACTGACACCGATGCCGTTATCGTCTATGGTAATCCGTGTCTTGTCGCCATGCGTATCAACGTGAATCTGTACTTCAGGAGTGTGCGTCGGATCGTTTTTGGGTTGATACAAAAGGGCGTTTTCGATTATGCAGGACAACAGCAACTGCCAATGCTCAAATGATCCGGTTACGTCAGGCAGCTTTGCTGTGATGGTTGAGCGTACTGGCAGGCACTGTTGACATTTCTGCCTTACTATTTCTTTAATCACTGCTTCCACCAACGTTTGCAGCGAGAAGCGAATGATCGGCGCATGACGGGTGCTGAGACGCGAATAACGCAACAGAGCATCGACCATTGTCTGCGCTTTAATACCACCCTGGCAGATAAGCTGCAACCAATAACGCTCTTTTTCATCCAGCCGTCCTTCCAGTCGTTTTTCCAGTAGATGGCAGAACTGTACGACGGAGCGCAGTGGCGCCCCCATATCGTGAGAAAGACCGTACACCAGTTTTTGTACTGAGTCTTGCCCCCAGAGATGAGAGGGGGGGCTTTGCTGCCGTTTTATTTCATTCATAAAGCTATTCTACCGGTAGTGTAGGCAGGTGTACGATATCGATCCAGAAAGTTTCAATCATCTGCACCGCCTTTATAAAGTCATTGAGCTGCACAGGTTTGCTTATGAAACAGTTGGCATGCAGGCGATAACTTTCCTGAATATCCTGTGCCGCTTCCGAACTGGACAAAATAATCACCGGAATATGCCTGCGTCGGGAATCGGTTTTCAGCGCTCTAAGGATTTCTCTGCCGTCAATTTTTGGCAAATTTAAATCCAGCAAGATAATATCCGGTAGTAACGTATTGGCGTATTCGCCGCGCTGAAAAAGGTAATCCAGTGCTTGTTCACCGTCTTCCACCACGTGCAGATTGTTTCTGATTCTGCCATGTTTTAGTGATTCCCGGGTTAATTCCACGTCGCCGGGGTTGTCTTCAATTAAGAGGCATTCGATGGAACTCATTCTTTTTTCTCCGGCAGCTTGACCACGCTGAGCCAGAACTTTCCTATAGATTTGACAACCGCTATAAATTTATCGAAATCAACGGGTTTGGTAATAAAATGATCGGTGTATTGTGAATAACTTCTGTTGATATCCAATTCAATCTCGGAGGAACTCAGTATAACCACGGGAAAGTTTTTACCCTTTTGGGTGGCGCGAATCTTTTGCAATACTTCAAAACCGTTGACCTTGGGGAGATTGATATCCAAAAGAATAAGATCAGGCGCCGCTTCACCTTTTTCAAAAAACTCAACTGCTTCCTGTCCGTCGTTAATTACCGTAAGGTGGTTGTATGCCCGGGCCTCTTCAAAAGCGGCTCTCACCAGTTCAATATCGCCGGGGTTGTCCTCGATCAGCAAAATGTCTATAGGCTGCACTTCCATCACTGTCCTCCTGGTGGTGCACGGGAGCCTAATTAGCTGCCGCCACAGGCACTTCAACGGCGGTTTGTCCGGGCCACATTAATATAAAGGTAGTGCCTTTGTTTTCCTCAGAACGCAGCGTTAATTCGGCCTCGTGCTGCTCGGCAATTTTTCTGCAGATGGCCAGGCCAATACCTGTTCCGGGAAATTCACTTTTGGTATTCAAACGTTCAAAAATCTGGAAAATTTTCTGTTGATATTTTTCATTGATACCTATGCCATTATCTGTGATTTTAATCCGCCACAATTCACTCTGATGCGGTCTGTTCTGGTTTGAGATACCTTCCTGGCGGCAAGCGGTGAGGAACACTTCGGGCATCTCACTGCGATTAAACTTGAGCCCATTGTGTACCAGGTTGAGTATCAGCTGGAACAACTGTGAGGGAACAGCGTGCAGAATTGGCAGGTTTTCGCTCCAGGTGAAACGCCCTTGTTTCTCCTGGATATCGGCCTGCAGTGTGTGGTGCACCTGCCGGCAGATTTCACTTAGGTTCACCAGTTTACGGCTGCCCATGGGTTGGTCCAGGCGGCAGAATAACAAGATATCGTTAATCATATCCCGCGCCCGCTTGGCGCCGTCGGTAATAAAGTAGAGGTACTCCCGTTCCTTTTCCGTCAAATTGTCTTTCAGGCGCCGTTCCAGCAGTTCACTGAAGCTTTGCACCATACGCACCGGTTCCTGCAGATCGTGGGAGCATACAAAGGCAAAGCGTTCCAACTGTTCATTCGATTGGGTTAGCTTCACGATGGCCCGATTCATGGCCTGATTTTTTTCGTTCAGGTCATCCAACAGCATCTTGCGCTCATTGATATTGAGCACGCAGGCCAGCGTATGGGATCGCCCCCCGAGATTGATCGGCGCAAGGCCTATTTCCAGAACGATTTCCCGATTGTTGCGAGTCACCCCTTTAAGAAATTCAATCTGGCTGGCCATACGTCGCTGTTTAGGGTTTTTGTTGTAGCTCTCGCGCAGACTCTGGTGGCGCCCGCGCACAGCGCAGGGGACAAGTTTGTCCACATTCGCCCCCACCAGCTCGGCTTCTCTGTATTCGAATAACTCCAATGCGTACTGATTGGCGTTGACTATCTGGCCTTCACTGTTGACGACGATCAATCCCACCGGTAGCAGTTTGTTGATGGTACTGAGGCGGTGTTCCGATTCCTGCAGGGAATTGTTCAATTCCACCAGTTGTTTCTGCTGTTTCTGCTGGCTCACAATAATGGCTCGCAGATCTAGCATATAGCCGATAAAAGGCAGTGTGTAGGCGAATATCTTCAAACCGTGGGCGCTATTGAAATAGTGGTCGAAGAGCGCTTTGGATCCGGCCATTAAATAAAGTTCAGCCATTGCACAGGGCATCAGACTCAACAGCAGCATGACAGTAAAATATCCCGGTCGG
>JARROD010000325.1:0-4150 GCA_037384225.1 Exilibacterium sp. | reverse complement strand
CGGTAAACGGTATTTTGAAGCGTTGGCCGCTGTGGTGTGTCGCTGACCGCCATATACATGCCTAAACCGTAAGCCGCAATCAGCATTATTGCGCCTATACAGATGGCATGCTTTAAGGTTAAGTGGTAGCTTCGCCGGTCGGCGTAAAGGGTGATTGCCGAGATCAGCAGCGCCAAAGCGGTAAAGCCGCGGGACAAGGTCCAGCTAAAGGGGATCAACAGCTCGCTTTGTGACGCAGCGTCAATTAATCGGATACCTGTTAGGGTGTGGAAAGCATCCGTGACACCACTGCTCAATAAAGCCAGGCCGATCAGAAGCCCGGTAATATCCTTATCGATGGAGTAGTGCAACAGCGCTATAGCGGAGCACAGAATTGCCAGCATCACAGCACTCCATTCCAGTAGGCTGTGATAGCCGCCTCCACGCAGATGGGTATACATATAATCGAACAATTGTGGGCTGGACTTGGATAACTGCCACTCCGTCAGTTCTTTAATGCCAAAGGGTTGACTCAGACTGCCGACATCAGCACCTAAAAAATTCACAAACGGCAGCAGACAGAAAAACAGGGTAAGCACCAGAGCCCAGAGAGGAAAATGAAAAGTACGGAGAAGGTCGATAGACGCCTGCGCCCGCTGTTCGGACGTTTTCTGGTCTGGCTTTGCAGTGATCTTTTCCATATTTATTCCGAAACTGTGGGCACTGCGTCGATTCGTTGATAAACGTTAGTGAAGATGGCGAGTACGGGACAAAGAAGAAGTCAACTATACCGATTAGCGTATTTTTTTAACGCTGTAAAATGTTTAGAGCATTTTATGTGACAATATTGTGGTTAATAACCTGGTGAAATAATCGCAGAATTATTAACCTCATCGTTGCATAAATTTTCGAGCTCAAAAGTTTTTAGGGCAGCCAAGTCGTTCTGGGCCGAAAATTTATGCAACGATGAGGTTAATGTATACTCAAAGCGCTTTTGATATACATTAATGTATGAAAGATATTTTTGGGTGTACATGAAGCTGAGAGGTGCTTCGTACACGCCTCTATGATTGGGTTTTTATTGAAGTCTAAGCTTCAGGCTCTTTCCCGTTTTTTGCGAGCTTTATTGCCGCGATCAGTGTTGAGGTTGTTCCCCACACCGAAGGGCGTTCGGAAAAGCGTCGATCAAGGCAGCGGACCTCATAACAAGTTCCACTCGGGTAGGCTTTAAACCATTCGGTTCTGCCCAGGCTGAGATGTTCCACCATGGCATTGAGTTGAGAAGCATATTTGTGCGGAGAGTGCGCCTTAAGTATTTCCATATCCCTGATAAGAGCCTCTTCGATCTGTTCCCAGTTTCTGCTGACAATATAAGGCGTATTTTCCCAATCTTCCAACTCTTCCGGATCTCTGTCGCGATAGTCGGTTATGTCAAAATCCGGGCGCAAAGTCGGGTTTAGTGGCACGCCACAGACAAACTGTTGATTTACTAACCTGTACTTGTCGTCGTAGTCCGTTAGCGACGGGTATTCCTTAATATACAGACGAATTAATTTACCCTTTGAATCATTGTAACTAAGCTGGCCGGAAAATTTACGGCTATACAATTGATTAGTTGTCCTCAATGTCACAGCTGATTAACCCTTTTTTTAGCGCCATGTAAACGGCTGAAGCTTGTGTGCTTGCCCCCAATGCCTTTTTTGCGGAAGCAATATGTTTATTTGCTGTATCCAGGCTGATACACAGCTGCTCCGCGGCTTTTTTAAGTGTCATGTTCTTTTTCGCCAGCGTCTCCAGGAGACGCAGTGGTTTAGGTGTGATAACGGCAGGTTCGCGGGACTTCAGCGGGCCGAAATAACCAGGAAACTTGGTGCCGCCGATATAGTCGATAGCTTCTGCCAAAAGGTGCAATACCGATTTCGAATTGCTGACCAACTGCCTAAATTCAGGTTGGGCACAGTGTTTTTTAGTTACCGAAAATATTGCATTACCGGAACCGGTCTGTGATTTAAACGGAATATTATAAATATCGTAGTAGTGATGTTTTTTATAGAAATTGATTATTTCCCCGGTGAGCTTGAATTGCTCTGTCTGAAAAGGCGCACTGGAAATATAACTTTCAACAGTGGACATGAAAATCGGATTTTCACTGAATTCACAGTGTTGGAGAATCATATCGTGACAATAAAACTCCTCCTTTACATAGATTTCAAACAGGTCATTCCGGCTGCTGGCTATATTTCCATTGACTCCCATTCGGGTTGCCACCAGGCCATAATAAAAATCGGAAAAACCCAGCTTATTGATCACTTCCACGACACGCCTTTCAAAGTCGTCTTTATCCTCGGCGCGGGCGAGCTGCCAATAAAATTGGATTTCCTGGACTGTAGAGTTTTCCCCGTTGTCGTCGAGAGACTCGTATTCCACAAGTTGCTTTTCGGGTGTTGAACCTGGCGCTGATGTCTGCTCTATGAGTGCTTTGCTCGCAGTAGTATTCATAGCTAATATTATTCCTGCGTTGACTGTCAGGTAATAATCATTATGTTCCTCATCCCCTCTCTAGCCATACGTATTGATACGCAAAATCCCCGCAGTAGATTACCCCGGGTGTGATTCCACCCTGAATTTGCATCAAAATTTTGTATGTCAAGCTTATTTTCGGTATTGTTATCGTGTAAATCAGCCTGATGAAAATACAATTATGAATAGTAAAATAAAGCCCCAAGACTATCTGGAAATTAATTATTATTAAGGAAACAAGAATAGATGTTGAAAATCCAAACGGTTAACCTTTTTTTGGCGACCATAATCCCCCTTTGCTTTGTACCGGCACCCGATAATACCCTTATATTTATACAGTCCACCTTTCAGGGGCGCAAAGCCGGACTGGCGCTTACACTGGGTGTGTGTACCGGATTTACATTCCATGTTATAGCCGTTGTCGCAGGACTTGCCGTTGTGATACAAACGTCGGTGATCTTGTTTAATTGTTTGAAAATTATCGGGGCGGGATATTTATTATACCTCGCTTGGCAGGCTTTTAATCTGCGCTTTGAACTGGACGCGATGGACAATGATTCCGGGACGTTTTTTACCTCGTATCGGCGCGGTTTTTTAATTAATTTTTTAAATCCGATGAATCCTCTTTTCCTATTGGTTTTGCTGCCTCAGTTTGTCAAGCCGGAGCAGGGCGCGGCCAATGGTCAGCTTATTCAACTGGGCTTGCTGGCGGCAGTTTCGCTGTTGATAATATTCGGACTTTTTAGTTTGGTAGGGGATAAACTGGGTCGCAAAATAATCCATTTGGATGGGGTTCAAACAACCATTCGCTATTTGTCCAGTATTACTATTGGCGTTTTGGCGATAGTACTGATATTTCAGTAAACCTCGACCTCGTCCTAAAGGCTCAACGCGTTTATCCCAGGCCAATATATGAATGAGGAAAAACCCTAAAGGTTACCTGGCAGTACGGTTCTATTTGAAAGGTTGCGACAAAGGAGGCTTTACTGTGCTCAATCCCCATAATGGTGTATAGGAACCTCGAGGTGTTGCCGAAGGGGTAGGGTAAAAACTGCACCTCAGGCATTAGATTGGTGACCGGCGCTTTGGTCGCGAGGTTCCCCATGAGCCCGGGGGTGGCGTGGGTCATACCGTGATGGATATTTATGATAATGGTAATTATTACCATTATCAATAGCGCAAATGTTTTGTAAAGTAGGGACGACTGATAATTGCGTCAAAGAATAATGATTTCGTCCACTTATTTGGGAAAAGTGTAACTTCTCAATAAGCCGGGGTGTTTGTGCCTTCGATCCGGACGTCCGCCTGACACCCACGCCTTTGGGGACACCGGTGCTGCCGGAACTAAACAGCAGGTAAGCGGTACTGTCCGAGTGAATCGTGATGTGTGGCGGCGTCAGCGCTTGTTCTGTCAGAACCGGTGTTTCACCGTCCATTAGCGCCGGCAGCGTCAATTGTCGAATAGCGGCGGGGCAGAAAGGACAGGCTCGATCACAACCGATCACCAGATCGGGTTTTGCCGCCTCGACAATCGCCAGAGTGCGATGAGCCGATTGGCGAACCTCAAGCGGTAAAAATGCAGCGCCGGTTTTCAACACGGCCATCATGGCCAGTACGCTATCCGTCGAACGCTCGAGAGAGATAGAGCGCC
>JARROD010000324.1:0-8557 GCA_037384225.1 Exilibacterium sp. | reverse complement strand
ATTTACGTTCTACCAATGCGCGGTGAAATTTCAGAATTGTTGCAGGTTGTAAAATGATGGAAATTTTAGTAAGTCGGCACATTGATATAAATTGAGCAAGAAAACCCAAAACGAATCGAACTTGCGTTGTTAACTGAGGAGATCGTTTACGATTGCGATTTAACGCGATAAGTTGCTGTCTCAATGCCAAATTCTCTGCAACCACTGTTTTCGTACCACCGGGTCCGCAGCATCGGAAGAAAGTGATGATGGTATGAAAGAGAAGCTCAAGCAATAATCGCATGAACAGAATGATACAAGGTTGTATTAAGTTGGCAAGTCGAACATGGTAAAAGTTAGATAGATTTTGCGATTGATATGTGATTTTTGATCGAAATTAGTGATTCGCAACACACAGCTCGATGGGCAGGAGTTCGTGAAGGCGGATAACGAAATATTCAGAAGCCAAGCCGATGCCCGACAGAAAATCCTGCACACAAAAATTTCGATCCGCTACGATCACATCATTGGCGTTTATTGTCGGCAATACGGCTTTCAGCAAAGACCGTTCCTGCGCATGACCATCCTCGCAAGGAAAAACATCCACTACCATATCGAGCGCGTGGTCGTAAATTGCCAACGATTTACCGGGCAACGGGCCTGCATTGGTATGGCGTAGCACTTCCAGGCGGTGTTCTGTTTTCGCGATGCAATTTCCATCCAACATTTTAACGCGGTATCCGGTCAACAGGGAATTGCGCGGCGCCTTCAATCCTTCGACAAGGCTCGCCAGTTCTCTTCCCGTGTCATTAACCAGTTTCGCCGCAACCGCTGGTTCCAGGCCATTAAGTTTGTTATAAACTGAACTGATAGAGGTTGCGATGGTTTCGGTCTTACTCTGGTAGGCTGCATTAACACTGGGAAATACTTTGAATACTACCAGGCTCATCAGGTCAAAAATCGTTGAAAAGAGTAATTCCTTGGTATATTGTTTGTCCGCATTGAGCTTAAACCAATCGTCAAGTTTTTCAGGCGCAAATAGCTTTTCTAAAGTCGCCCGCAAAGCAACTGGGATAGGGCAATTTTTAGCGAAACGTTCGAATATCTCATTCATGATTATTAAGGCATCCACAACTAAACATCGTTTTGCCCCTATTTTGCTTAGCTGGAGATGAATGTTCAGTTCTGGATTGCATTATGATCATTGTCGTTTGTTTACCAAACAAATTGGTTATATCTCCACCTTGAAAGGGCTGGGTTACAACGGGCACCGAAAAGGCGGTTCCTACCCGAAAAGCTCTGACCCCTCGCCGGACCTCCTCGCCCCTCATTTCCGTGATATTGAATGTGATCCGCTATTGCGCCGGCACGGTGTACGGTCACGGGTTACGCTCGGCATTGTGCAGCGGCGGCAGTCGCCCTTCCTCCATCATCATCAATTCCAAAAGGGTTTTCTTGGGACGAAGTGGACGGCCATGTAGTTGATTGGCATCCTGGTTCCGCGGTGAGGATGTGGCCTCCTGATGGACATTGGCCGCTTCTCCGGTCGATCCTGAAGAGATGGAAACCATCTCAGTCTCAGGGGCGGTCGCGGCGAGAGCTGGCCTACTTAAACCTGCTTCCAAGTCGATGTCGTCGCGCGGCTCGGTGGGCAACGGCTGCGAGCCAGGTGGACGGGCGTGCAGGAGATTGGCGGCGTTATCCCGAATGGAGCTGGATGCCTTCTCGGCCAGAGGATCAACCACTACCCCGGCAGCGGCCCAAGCGGCGAATGATACTGCGCCACCGACGGTATCCCCTGAACCGCGGAGAAGTTCACTGGAGACTATACCCAGACCCTGTTTTTTCGCCAGTCTTCTGATATTTTCACTTGCGATAGCCGTGAGTGCGTACCCGCCCCCCAGGCCGCCGATATTCTTCACTAAACTACCGGCAGTGCCGAAGTCGCGGATCGACTTCAAGCTATTGGTGGCTATATCCACTGGAAGCTGCGCCGCGCGCTTGCCAAAGTTGCCCATAGCCTCCCTGGCGGTGTAGTTTTTCAATGCTGTGTACTTTGCTTCCCATTCTTGGTGACCAAATAGATACTCGGGGCCAGTACGGTGTTTATTCTCGTTTATACGGTGTTGAATGCCCGAGGAGAGCGCGCCCATAAGCGCGGTGCCGACAGCGCTAAACGAGGCGGACATCGTCTTAACGGTTTTCTCCGCCATCTTTGCCTTAGCGGGGACCAAAGCTGTTTGGGCGGCGTTAAGCAAACTGAAGGTTTGGACGGTTGCAGCCGATTCGACTGCTCGCCTCGTCAGACTGGGTTCACGCGCCTTGGTGGCATCGGCTATCACGGGTTCCAACTCTTCCGGTTTGGCAGTCAACCATAGGGTATCGCTGGTCGCATTCTTCAGCAGGCCGGTTCCACCCATGATCTTGTCCATAGCCCCCCCGAGCGTCCCGTGACTGAAGGCTGTTAAGGCCGTTTCGCCCGCTGGAGATTCTGAGTGGATACTGCCGCCCAGCCCTGCCGCCCCGCCGTATGGTATTGAACGTACGAACCCTACCAACGGTTGGGTGCAGCGGTCCAACTTCTGCCCCTTGGCCATCGTGGCTTCGATACTTTCCGACGTCTCGCCCATCTCGTTTAGACGAACCGCTCGCTGGTCGATAAGTTGCTTGAGCGCCTCGCGGTTCTGCGGAGTGATGTGCTGTTTGCAAGGTTCGAAAAATCTATCCAACTTTTCCCTTAGGGCGATGGTGTTCGGTGAGTGTTCCGGCGCCTCTACACCGATGGCAATGTTCACTGAAGCGGGCAATGGCCTATCAATGCTCGTGCTGTTATCAGACCGAGCAAGCGGCCGATCGGAAATTCTTTCTGCATTGGGATTCTGGCCGGAGCGTAAGACATTTCCTAATAAAGACTCAGAGCTACCTTGGCGGGAGAGAGTCCCATGGGGAAGGGCGGCGCTGAACGGTATATTCGACAGGTTGGAATTATTTTTTGTATCGGGTAGCCCGCCAGGGAGTGAGGAACCTTCTAATGAAAGCCTAGAGCTACTTCTGGGAGAGTGAGTCATGCATTCGACAGGTTGGAATTATTTTCTGTATCGGGTAGCCCGCCGGGGAGTGAGGAACCTTCTAATGAAAGCCTAGAGCTACTTCTGGGAGAGTGAGTCCAATGGGGCTGGGCGGTGCTATACGATGCATTCGACAGGTCGGAATTATTTCGTGTGCCGGGGGGGTCGCTGAAGCGTAAGGAATCTCTTGAGAGCAACTCAAAGCTCTGGTTATCTACAATATATTTATTGCTTATATTCATGGTGACTCCTTGAAATAAGGGGAAATTAAAAAGTGATCAGAGGATGAGACTCATTAACAGGCTGCCAAGGTTATAGTTAGGGTGTCCAAAAACGCCATTTTTAAGCCGAATCTTTTTCCCGGTTTTTGGACCCCGTATATTGGCTCGAAATGCCTGTAAACTCTGGGCTTCAAGCTGTATAGAGCGGTCCAAAAGCTGGGAGAACAAATTTTGTACAATTTGGACGTCCTACGTTAAGCCAGTGCATTAAGAAAAGTTAACTCCTCATTAACCATGCCCTGTTACCTAATTGCAATTTCATAGGAGGAATTTGACACAAGCCATTTATCTCATTATCAATGAGTGGTGCGAACGTGGATTGGGTTTCAATACGAGCTGAAGTTTTTGATCTTCAAATTGGTTGCTCATTTAGAGGGCGTGTATACGCCCTCGGTCAGGGCAATCGCACTACAATCGCACTACAATCGAACCAAAATAATGCATAATAGCGGCAAGCGGATCTCTCTCCAGGTTCCAGTGAAATCTAGGGCGTCTAAAAACGCTCAATTTAGGCCTTTTTCTTTCCCGAGAAATGGACCTAAAGATTCCGGGCTTAAATACACCATGAAGGACATGAAGAATGGAATTTTTTGACCCTTCATGCGCTTCATGGTAAAAAAATATGGGTAGTTTTAGACACCAAGTGAAATCACATTGGGGCATTTTTAGCGCTTTGGTTCGGCATTGAACCTAAATCCTATTCGCTACGGGTATACACTACCATATGCTGTTTCTCGATGGCATCTATGCCAAAGATGCCTATCACTCTGGTTACGGTTTGCCGGCCTCACCCACTTCACTTTAGGGAAACTACATTGCTGGCCGCGTCAGTCTGTGTAGTGTCGCCAGGACTTTCCACAATACTCGTCATCGCCTGATGTTGCGTCAACCAGACCTTCCCACTCAGTTGATTTAAGAAATGGGTTTTCTTCAGCGTATCCATGACCGGACCTTTTACCTCTGACAGGTGAAAACAGATATCACTGTCACTGAGGCGCTGATTAATTGATTCCAGTGTCTCCAGTGCACTGAGATCAATTTCATTGACGGCGGTACACATCAGGATGACATGTTTAACCTGTGGTCGATCGGCCAACAGTTCGTATAAACGATCTTCGATAAAGCTGGCATTGGCAAAATTACAAACTCTCATCGATACGCAGGGAAAGAATCTGCTCGTGAGTGACCACCTGATCACCGGCTGGGCCAGCCATTCCCATCAGAGCGTGCCCGTTCCTAAAATAGATTCAGTGGCAATTTCAGGTACACCGTGCCGTTATCCTCTGCCGCTGGCAGATGACCTGCACGCATATTGATCTGTAACGAGGGCAATATGAGCCTGGGCATACCCAATGTAGCGTCGCGAGCTTCACGCATTGCCACAAACGCTTCTTCACTAACGCCGGTATGTACGTGGATATTGGCAGAGCGTTCCGCTTCCACCGTGGTTTCATATTCAACTTCACGATCGTCGGGCATGTAGTCGTGACACATAAACAAGCGCAACTCATTGGGCAGCGTTAACAAACGCTGGATGGATTGATACAAGGTGCGCGCATCGCCGCCTGGAAAATCGGCTCTGGCGGTACCGCCATCCGGCATAAATAAGGTATCGCCGACAAAGCAGGCATCCCCCATGATATGACTCATGCAGACGGAGGTATGGCCAGGGGTGTGCAGCGCATGGCAGACAAGGTTGCCGATAGTGTATTGATCGCCATCGGCAAACAGGTGGTCAAACTGGGAACCATCGCGGGCGAAGTCTGTACCGGCGTTAAACACTTTGCCAAAGGTCTCCTGAACCGTGACGATATGCTCACCAATACCCATTTTGCCCCCCAGTTGTTCCTGAATGTAGGGCGCCGCCGATATGTGATCCGCATGCACATGGGTTTCAATAATCCACTCCAGCTTCAGCTGGTTACGACGAATGTGATCAATAATGTCATCAGCACCACGCTGACTGAGACGGCCGGAGGCATAATCAATCTCCATGACTGAATCGACCACCGCACAGGCGTTGGAATCAGGATCTTTCACTAGGTAGGAAAAGGTATTGGTCTGCTCATCGAAAAACGGCACTACCTCCGGTTTTTGGGAGAGATCAACAGAGAATGCTTGGTCGCTCATGGAATCGCCCTCCAATATAAAAGTTAATACATGCATGCAAAATTCATATATTTTAAAGTTATAGACGAGCAAACCATGCCAGCTTTGATTTTTTGTCAACACATTGTTTTTAAAGCTATTTCCTAGCCCGGACTGTCATTTACTGGCAATTAAGCACTGTTTTAACGTCAGAAATGACAATAAAGTTGTCATTTCTGACAACTACTCGTGGGACGGCGCCGTCGCTTTGCCCCCCAAAATGCGCTTCACAAACATTGTATAGCCAAATGATCACTAGCACCGGCGCGTGTTCGCCGACAAATTCATTCAGCCCGCGTACTTCACCATCCATTTCATGAGTCAACACCAGACTGGCGGCATAGGTAACTTCTCAATACCCCTTGTTAGCTACCCCGCTAGCCGTTTACAGCAGACTTTCTTTTGCCATAATTGACAAACTATCTGTCACCACTGGCATTAATACGTAAATCAGATTCTCTCACTGTATTGTTACAGTCAATTATGGGTGCAACTTGCCTTCGAGAACAAAGCACTTGCCTTTACGGATAAACTCCGTAATACTGTTAACCAACTACGGAAATATTCCGTATCTAGTATTTGGAGGCCACCATGTCCAAAATTTTACGTTATGAAATGCAGTGGGATGAAGAAACCTACGCGCTGGCAGAACGCGCTGCACGTGCGTCGGGCTTAACCAGCATCAAAGCCTATGTCACGCAATTGGTGAAGCAACATGCGCCCGAGGTATTAGAAGCCTACAGCAGTATCCAACTGACCAACGCACAGTTTGATGCCTTTTGCGAGGCTTGTGACAACCCGCCAGCACCAACGGCCAAGCTCCGTAAGGCGGCACAAGCACTTGACCAAGAGGGCTTCACGCTGAATGCCAACCACTGAGTTTTTGCCCCTGGATCCCAGGGCGATCAATGTCAAATCATTTGATTGCGGCAAGGATGCCATCAACACTTATCTGCGCCGCTACGCAGCAAAGAATATGGTATTGAACCTCAATCGGACCTTTGTTCTACCCTATACGCCCAAAGCCTATACCGGCAAAGAAGGCCCAGAGAAATCTCATGTGGCCGCTTATTACACCCTGGCTCATCAGACCCTGGTTCGTGAAGAGCTGCCTGATCCATCCCGCCTGCCACACTATCCTGTTCCAGTGATTCTGCTTGCTCAACTTGGCATTGACCGACGGTTTCACCGGCAAGGCCTGGGGGCAAAAACGCTGGTTCACGCACTTAGACACGCCTATCAAATTGCCAACAATCCAAACGGCATACCTGCTCTGGGCATCGTTCTCGACGTGCTTGATCAGGATGCGCTGGCTTTCTACCAATCCTTCGATTTCTTCTCATCTTTAACGGACAACCCAATGAAGTTATTCGTGCCCATGAGATCATTGGAGACACTGTAACCACGCTTCCCCGGGCTTTTCCGATCCGAGGTCACAAATACTTCTTAAGCTAGCATTTACATGGATAACCCTCGATACAAGGTCCGGGTCATTTTCTCCGTGGTTATGAAAAGCCAATTCCAGTCTTTGTGGTAGATTTTCAGCGGGTTAGCAGCCACAACCTCATCTTCCGATTTGCCCTTGCGTTTCAAACTGGCGACACGTGCCTGCGCGTCGATAAGCATTTCGTAGGAAGCCTTGATATCCGCCCGTTTTCCCACCGGGCCGTGTCCTGGAATCACAATGGTGTCAATGTAGCCTTCAACCGAACCGCCTTTATCCAGATCAATGAATGGAAACATACCGTTAAACAGGATGTCTCCGGTATGGATTACGTTTGGCCCGGGAAAATGGATGGCCGCATCGCCGTCGGTGTGCGCGTGGGGCAGGTGGAATACACGCGCATGCAAACCGTTCAGATGGAAGGTGATTTCACCGTCGAAAGTCAGCACCGGCAATGCCTTGGCCGGGGTCGTTTCGCCGTCGCTTTTATTCATCTGCAGCCGTTTGCGTATATTTTCGTGCCCAATAATGTGCACACCGGCTTCACCCATGGCGCTATTGTTGCCGGTGTGGTCTCCGTGCACATGGGTGTTAATGAGGAAATCCACGGGTTTGTCGCTTATCCCGGCGATGGCTTTTTTCAGTTCGTCCAGCAGTGGCGGCATGCTGTCATCAATCATGACCACACCGTCGTCCCCTGTTGATATGGCGATATTACCCCCGGCAAATCCGCCTTTGCCCTGTAAAACGTAGAGCCCGGACGTGATTTCAGTGGTTTGAAAGGTGATTTTTTCTTCCGCAAAACCTGGGGAAGAACAATAAAACAATACCATTGCCAAAATGCTTAATCTTGTTTTCATTGGAATAATGCCCACTCAAAGTGTTTGAGTTTTATTGAGGTCTGCAGTGTTCTGTGAATCTGCAGGGGATTGAGGAATTTGCCTTGTACCGTGAGTTGCACAGTGCCCGGCTATTCAGAACCCATGCCCGGTGCCGCTGCGAACTGCGGATTCAGGCACAAGTATACCCTCATCAACGCTTGCGATGAAATCCGCAAAACGCCAGAGGTATCACAGCATTGAGCCGACCCGATGGGCGATGGTGTGCGCCAACTGGATTTCCTGAATTGACATCCTCCTCTCCCTAAAGGGAGAGGATTCCCGCTAGTCAAATGACCGCAGGTTCAAACCCATCACTGAGCTTTCCGGTTCCTGCTTTACCCTATCGTTGCATAAATTTTCGGCCCAGGACTGCTTCGCTCCTTCTATAGCAGCATTTTCAGGACCGTGCTCAATTTTTCTAATCTTCACATAGGGATAGCTATGCTCCGGATAGAAAAATCTGCGCACGCACCTGAAAATACCGCTCTAAAAGGTCCTGAGCTCGAAAATTTATGCAACGATAGGGTTTACTGAGAATGATTTTACGGCCTGATACAGTGCTACTCGTCTTGATGAAATATTTCATCGTACTTGTTTTCGATGGCCTGCACTTCTTTATCCGTCAGTGCTGAGAATTCCTTGCCGCGAGCACGATTGGATAATCGACCGTCGTTTTGGTTCAAAAACCTGATGAGCATATCAACCGTTTTATCCGGCATGTCGATGTAGTTCTTAATAAAACCATTCAGAAGATGG
>JARROD010000323.1:0-4643 GCA_037384225.1 Exilibacterium sp. | reverse complement strand
GTCATAGTAAAATTGACTGACCTTGATCTGCCGGGTTTGCGTAGTTTGATCGGTTGTTGTCATTGCATCCCCTCCCACTTGGCCAGAAAACCATTGTTCATGAGATTATCCAGACAAACCCCAAGCCTGGGTTTTTGCTGCCGGAGATGGTGAAAAAATTGCTGCCAATGTTGGTTCAGCGGGTGTGCTCGCCGGCGGCCCGTTCCCGTTCCAAGGCGTCGATCACCTCGAACATTAGATAATCGATCACCATCAGGTGTTGCCACGGCGTTTCATCACTGGGTTGGATGTCGGCGGTTGCCGGGTTGAGAGTTTTTGTTGGGTGCAGGCGTGCGCTTGGCTTAGAATGTTGCGTTGCCATCATTCGACTCTCCTATAGTCGGTTGTGGAAGTCGTCCGTCTGGCGAGGTCGCAACTCGCCAGGTGGGCGCATTTAAAATACCGTATTGAGTTGGTCAGGTGCTAGATTACCTCCTTTGCATTAGCCGCCGATGGTCTATTTAGCTTTGCCTCTCAGCACTTCGTTCAACTGAGCTTTCTTGACAAGGCCGTCCATTATTTGAATCAAAGCTTTTTGATCTTCATCCGGGAGCTTATTCGCTTGTTGGCAGAGGGTGTGGAGTTCATGGTTGTGGATCGCGATATCCGATGAAGGCTTGGTTCTACCAACCAGTTCATCCAGGCTGACTTGTAAAATATCAGCGATCTTTATCAACATATCGAGATGGGGCAGATTACCCCCACGCTCCCACCGGTTGTAGCTTCTGGGGCTAATCCCCAACAGCTCAGCCAATCTTGACTGCTTAATGTTTCGAGCAGAACGCAGTAAGCGCAAGCGTTCAGAAAATTCCGCCATGTTTATGTCCGCATACCAAGGAGGTGTGGCGGCCATTGTAATTCCCTCTCGTGAAGCGCTTGACATTGATTGAAATATATATCTATTATGAAATAGAATCAAGTGTCTATTGACAGGATTTTAAGGGGAAGGTGAATGGCGCGCCTGCCAGACGAAGTGATCGAGCGGATCAAATCCGATATCTCCCTGCTACGGCTGGTCGAGAGCCAGGGCCACCAACCCAAGAAGCAGGGCAAGGACTACGCCATCCGTTGCCCCTTCCACGAAGGCGACAACACGCCGAGCCTGATCATCAGCCCCAAGAGCAACCTGTATCACTGCTTTGGCTGCGATACCGCAGGCTCCGTGATCGACTGGGTGATGAAGACCCAAGGCGTGAGCTTCCGCTTCGCCTGCGAGTTACTGCAAAAAGATCTGGGGCTGATCACCGACAGCGGCACCCGGACCGTGCGGCAAAATACCACCACTAAACTGGCCGCGCCCTTGAGCATTGAGGCCGACAAGCAGACGGCCCTGCGCCAGGTCATCGATTATTACCATCAAACCCTGAAGCAGTCGCCGGAGGCTTTGGCGTACCTGGAAAAGCGCGGCTTGAAGAGTGCGGAGTTGATCGACACTTTCCAGTTGGGCCACGCCAATCGCACTCTGGCTTACCGGCTGCCGGAGAAGAGTCGCAAAGCCGGGGCGGAACTGCGCGGAAAATTACAGGACATCGGTCTGTTGAGAAAAAGCGGCCATGAACACTTCAACGGCTGCCTGGTGGTTCCTATCATGGACGAAAACGGCGTGATCAGCGAACTGTACGGGCGCAAGCTCAACGACAACCTGCGCCCGGGTACGGCTTATCACCTGTACCTGCCGGGGCCGCACCAGGGGGTGTGGAACGTACAAGCGCTGAAGGCGAGTCGGGAAATCATCCTCTGTGAAGCCCTGATCGACGCCATGACCTTCTGGGTGCACGGCTTTAGAAACGTCACGGCCAGCTACGGGACGGGCGGTTTTACCGATGATCATTTGTCGGCGTTCAAACGCCACGGGATCAAACGGGTGCTGATTGCCTACGATCGCGACGAACCCGGCAATCGGGCCGCCGGGGAACTGGCGAAGAAACTGGCCGCTGAAGGAATAGATTGCTTCCGCCTCCTGCTGCCGAAGGGGATGGACGTCAACGAGTACGCTTTGCAGGTGACGCCGGCGGCCAAAAGTCTGGGTCTGGCGATCCGACAGGCGGAGTGGATGGGCGAGGGCCGGGCGCCGGACCGTTCCTACGCATCCCTGCGCCCACGGCATACTGCACATCCTGAGCATAACCGCCAACGGGACGTTGACAGGCAGGTCGATGCCACGACAGAGGTGATCGACACTGACACGGGTGAGGTTATCTCTGAGGCGCCGGAGCCACCTCCTGCCTTGACGACGCCTGCACCCTTTGCATCAGTGCATCCCTGCCCCTCAGCCGCCCTTCCCGAACCCGCCGCCTCACCGTTGCCGGAACCGGAGAGCTTTGTCGAGGCCGAGGTGAGCGACCATGAAACCGTGATCAACCTGGGCGAGCGCCGCTACCGCATCCGGGGTCTGCACAAAAACCTGAGCTACGACCAGCTCAAGGTCAACGTACTGGTCTCCCGGGGCGAGCACTTCCATGTCGACACCCTGGAGTTGTACAACGCCCGCCAGCGAGGGGTCTACCTCAAGCAGGCGGGTCTGGAACTGGGTGTCAACGAGGAGGTAATTAAAAAAGACCTGGGCCAGGTGCTGCTCAAGCTGGAGGCCTTGCAGGAGCGGCAGATCAAGGGGGAACTGACGCCGGCGAAAAAAGCCGCGTCGATGAGCGAGGCGGAAGGGCGCGAAGCGCTGGACTTACTGAAGGATAAGCGTCTGTTGGAGCGCATCCTTGAGGATTTCGACCGCGCCGGGGTGGTGGGCGAGGAAACGAACAAACTGGTGGGTTATCTCGCTGGCGTATCGAGAAAACTGGACAAGCCGCTGGCGGTGATCATCCAGTCGAGCAGCGCCGCCGGCAAAAGCAGTCTGATGGACGCGGTATTGGCGATGATGCCGGAGGAGGAGCGGGTGCAGTACTCGGCCATGACCGGACAGAGTTTGTTTTACATGGGCGAAACCAACCTCAAGCACAAGATACTGGCGATCAGTGAAGAGGAAGGCGCGGAACACGCCAGCTATGCCCTCAAGCTGTTACAAAGTGAAGGCCAGATCACCATTGCCAGTACCGGCAAGGACGCGACCACCGGCAATCTGACCACGCAGGAATATCGAGTGGAAGGCCCGGTAATGCTGTTTCTGACCACCACGGCGATCGACATAGATGAAGAGCTGTTAAACCGTTGTCTGGTGTTGAGCGTGAACGAAAACCGCGAGCAGACCGAGGCGATCCATGCCCGCCAGCGCTTCGAGGAAACCCTGGAAGGCCTGCTGGCAGGCGAAGAAAAGCAGCACCTGATCCGGCTACACCGCAACGCGCAACGGCTGTTAAGACCGCTGAAAGTGGTGAACCCGTTTGCAGGAGAGCTGACCTTCCTGAACGACAAAACCCGCACCCGACGCGATCACAAAAAATACCTGACACTGATCCGCGCCATCGCCTTGCTGCACCAGTATCAGCGGCCGGTGAAAACCATCAGCCACCAGGGCAAGCCGGTCGGCTATGTCGAAGTCAGTCTGAGCGATATTGAAACGGCCAACCACCTGGCCAACGAGGTTCTGGGTCGGACCCTGGACGAACTGCCACCGCAGACGCGGCGCTTGCTGGGTCTGATCCATGAGATGGTCACCGCAGCCTGCCAGGAACAGAAGATAGAACAAAAGAACTTTCGCTTTAGTCGCCGGGATATCCGCGCCGTGACCGGCTGGAGTGATAACCAGTTGAAAGTGCATTGTCGCCGTTTGGAGGAGCTGGAATATTTACTGATCCACCGGGGCGGTCGCGGTCAGTCGGTGCAGTACGAGTTGTTGTTCAGCGGTGACGTCACTTCCCATCGGCTATTAATACAGACTCAAACGGGAATAACTCAAAAAATCAGGAAAAAAAGGCTATAAGGGAAAATCCATCACCGACATCGTATCGTAATCATACCCATACCCACCCCTCAGCCGCCGAGGAGGTGTCACCATGACGGGAAAAGGCGGCCGCCGCCGCAAAAAAATCGTCGGCGACCTGAGCGACCCGGAGGGCCTGGCCGCTTACCGGGAACGTTTTATCGAAAGCCTACAGCTGGCGAACTACTCCCCGGTGGGCATCGACAACCGGCGCCGGAACATCGATTACTTTATCGAATGGTGCGAGACACGCGGCTTGAGCCGGCCGAAGGAGATCACCCCGCCGATCATCGAGCGCTACCGGCGCACGCTGTATTACCACCGCAAGGAAGACGGCGACCCGCTGTCATTCCGCAGCCAGTACATCCGTCTGACGGCGCTGAGGGCCTGGTTCAAATGGCTGAGCAAGCAAAATTACCTGCTCTACAATCCGGCCGCCGATATCGACCTGCCGAAGCTGGAAAAGCGCCTGCCCAAACACGTGCTGACCATCGAGGAGGCCGAGACGGTGTTGCGCCAGCCGAACCTGGACGAGCCGTTGGGACTGAGGGACCGGGCGATGCTGGAGGTGTTCTACTCGACCGGCATTCGCCGCCAGGAGATGATTAATCTGCGACTCTACGACCTGGACCGGGAGCGCGGCACGCTGATGGTGAGGCAGGGCAAAGGCAGGAAGGACCGCATGGTGCCGATCGGCGCGCGGGCAATCGCCTGGTGTGAGAAGTACCTG